>NZ_QAIH01000147.1 GCF_003060895.1 Acidovorax sp. HMWF029
GTGTGTGCAGGCGGGCAAGGCCCCGCCGCCCATCCTGGGCCTGCCCTCTGCCCCCACAGCCCGCGCGGCCAGCGCCTTTACGCCCGACCGATCGCTACAAAATAATGAGCTACTAAGGCTTGATGGTCGCGCGAGAGAGGCCAAAATCACCCATACCCTGCAGGCCATCCACACCCCCGGCCATGCGGCCAACCACCTGTGCCTGCTGCTGGTCGAAGACGGCCTGCTCTTCAGCGGCGACCACATCCTGAACGGCAGCACCACGGTGGTGGACCCGCCGGACGGCAACATGGCCGACTACCTCGATTCGCTGGACCGGCTCGACGCCCTGTGCGCCGAGCATGGCGTGGAGTTCATCCTGCCCGCGCACGGCTATGTTCTGGGCGATGCGCGTGGCGCGATCGCCAAGCTCAAGGCCCACCGCCTGGCTCGCGAAGCCAAGGTGCTGGCCGCCATGCAGGCCCTGCCCCAGGGCAGCATGGAAGACTGGGTGCGCCACGCCTATGACGACGTGCCGCCGCGCATGTGGCCGGTGGCCCAGCGATCCTTGCTGGCGCATGTGGAACGCATCCGGGCCTTGCAACCCGGCAACAACTAAAAAAACACCCCGATTCAATGACCGACAAACACCCCGACCCCACCCACATCCGCCTAGCCAAACGTGTGGCCGAACAACTGAACTGCTCGCGCAGCACAGCCGAGCAATTCATTGAAGGCGGCTTTGTGAGCGTGGACGGCCAGATCGAGGAAGCCCCCGGCGCACGCGTGCGCCCTGACCAGGCAGTGGCGGTGGCGCCCGACGCCAGCCTGCTGGAGCTGACCCCAGTGACCTTGCTGCTGCACAAGCCCACTGGCCTGGAAGCCGGCCTGGGCGTTCCCGCCGGGACCGCAGTCCACGCCAGCCGCAGCCAAGGAGCCCCCCAGGCGGTCACGCTGCTCCATGCCGCGACCCACCTTCCCGAAGACGCCTCGGGCATCCGCGTGCTGCAGCGCCACTTCAGGCAGCTCGAATGCTTCACGCCCCTGCCCACCGAAGCCAGTGGCCTGGTGGTGTACACACAAGACAAACGCATCGCCCGCAAGCTGGCCGAAGACATCGAGGTGCTGGAGCAGGAATGCATCGTCGAGGTGAAGGGCGAGATCGCCCCCAACGGTTTGCAGCGCCTGTGCCACGGCCTGAGCTTCAACGGCCGACCGCTGCCGCCCATCAAGGTGAGCTGGCAGAACGAGACCAAGCTGCGCTTTGCGCTCAAAGGCATCCGGCCCGGCCAGATCCCGGCCATGTGCGAAGCCGTGGGCCTGGCGGTGGTGGGCATCAAGCGCATCCGCATCGGCCGCGTGCCCCTGGCCAAGGTGCCCGAGGGCCAGTGGCGCTACCTGCAGCCGTGGGAGAAGTTCTGAGGCGGCACCAATACGCCCGGATATGCTCCTGAAAACATAGCTATACAGGCATGATGGTCGCGCGCTGAAAGCTTTTTTTCATGATTCCCTTGTACAGGAGCCGCTGCTACACTGCGCAGCACTCAGGAGGGAGTTCATGAACCAACATAGATCCGGTGGCGCGGCGGAGCCGATGTCTACCTTCACGCCGCAGAACATCGATGCCCACCCCATCGAATTCACCGGCAGCGGTGGCGAGTATTTCCGGGTGTGGATCGTCAATGTGCTGCTGTCCATCATCACGCTGGGCATCTACACACCCTGGGCCCGGCGCCGCACCGCCCAGTACTTCTACAGCCACACCCTGGTGGCGGGCAGCCCCCTCGAATTCACCGCGCAGCAGCGCAAGATGGTGATGGGTTTTGTGCTGCTGATGCTGCTCACCATCGCCTACAACATCGCCGCCCGAACCGGACAGGACGTGGCCGTGGGCCTGTTCCTGCTGACGGGTGCCGCCCTGGCCCCCTTCATCTGGGCCAGTGCCATGCGCTTTCGCCTCGGGGCCACGCGCTGGCGCGGCCTGCGGCTGCAGTTCACCGCCAGCTGGAAAGAGGTCTACATCGCCAGTTGGCCCGTGTTTGCCCTGGCCCTGGTGTGGTTTGGCGTGTTCTTTGGTATGCAGATGCTGTCGCCCGACCTGGCGCAGGCCCTCGAAGCGGTCGAGGAAGAAGGCAAGAAAGCGCCCATGCCCAGCTTCACCCCGGCCATGGGTGGCTTGCTGCTGCTGGGCCTGGTGCTGTCGATCCTGTGTTTCATCCGGCTGGAATACAACTTCAAGAGCCTGCTGGTGCTCAAGGCCCAGCTGGGCGCCGAAAAGGGCCGCTGGAAACCGGTGTACATGGACTTCGTGAAAATCTGGCTGGCCACCGTGGCCGTGTTCATCCTGTGTGTGGTGGGCATCGCCGCGCTGGTGGGCGTGCTTGCGGGCAGTTCCATCGCCTTGATGGCCAACCAGAGCGAGCGCATGGGCCTGTGGATGATCTTGGTGGCCATCGTGGCCATTGTGGTGGGATTCTTCATGCTGCTCCTGGCCTCCGCCCCCGCCCGGGCATACCGCGAGGCACGCATGTTCCAGCTCATGTGGAACAACATCGGCGTGAGCCATGTCGCCCGATTCAAAAGCCGCCTCAAGAGCGGCAGCTACGTCGGGCTGCGCATCAAGAACATGCTGCTCAGCCTGCTGACCCTGGGGCTGTATCGGCCGTTTGCGCGGGTGAGTGAATACCGCATGAAGGTCGAGTCCGTCACCCTGCACGTCAAAGGCGGCGTGGAACAGGTGGCTGGCGCCATGGTGCGCCAGCAGCGAGGTGCGCTGGGTGATGCGCTGGCTGATGCAGCCGGTTTAGACCTTATCGGTTGAACATGTCCGCACCCGATGGGCTCCCGGCCCTGGTCCCCGGGCGCTGGTTTGACGGCCAGAGCAGCAAAGCCCGGCACGTGATGGTGAGCCTGCGGCCCACGCCGCAGGGGCCATCGCTGGTGCTCCACCCGCTCTCGCAGGCCGGGGCCGAGCCCGTGGTCTTTGCCTGCAAGCAAGTGGGCTGGCCCGAGGCCTGGAACGAACGCAAGCCGCAACCCCGCGTGGTGGTGGATCTGCTAGACCACGGCAGTGTAGAGATCGACGCCGTGGCCCAATGGCGCGCCGCAATGGCCGCAGCAGGCGAGCGCCCCGGTATCGCGCAACGCATGCAGACCCGCTGGCCCATGTTGCTGGGCGTGACAGCCGCCGCCGTCATCGGCCTCACGCTGTTCTACCGCTACGGCACGCCCTGGGCTGCCACACAGCTCACGCGGTTCGTGCCCCTGGGCTGGGAAACCAGCGTGGCCGAAAACGTGCTCAAACAGATGGACGACGGCACCTTGAAGCCCAGCAAGCTGCCCAAAGAGCGGCAGGAGCAACTTCAGGCCCGCTTCAACACACTGGTGCAACAAGCCCCCGCCACGCTGCACCGCTACGCCCAGTACAACCCGCCGTTGTCGCTGGAGTTCCGCTCAGGCATGGGTGCCAACGCGTTCGCACTGCCCGGCGGAAAGATCGTGATGACCGATGGCATCGTGAAGGCCGCCGCCGACAAGGGCCTGCCCGACGACGCCCTGGTGGGTGTGCTGGCCCACGAGATCGGCCATGTCGTGCATCGCCACACCACCCGTATGGTGGTAGAGCAAGGCGTGCTCAACATGGGCCTAGGACTGGCGCTGGGGGACGTGTCGGGCATTGTCTCCACCGGTGCCTCGGTGATGACGGGCTTGGCCTACAGCCGCAGCCACGAACGCGAGGCCGACTGCTACGCCATCGCCCTCATGCGCCACACCGCGCTGCCCACGGCGCCCATGGGCAAGCTGCTGCTGGCCATTGCGCGTGACGAGGAAGACGAAGAGAGCAAGGACAAGGGCAGCGACAAGGACAAAAAAGCGGCCGGCGACAACCCAGCCGATGCTGCCCACGCCCCCACGCCCAAATCCGCCGCCAGCACGCCCGACACCGTACACAAGCGCAAGCTGGGCAAGGAGGCCGATTCCCACCCGGTCTGGTCGCTGCTCAGCAGCCACCCCGAGACGGTGAAACGTGCCACCGAACTGGAGCAGGGGCATGCGCCGCACTGCGCCAAAAGCTGAATGAATGGTTGGAAGCGGTGCACAAGGCGGGCACCGCACCCGCGTGCCAGCGCGGGACAGAAATAAAGTGTGAAGCACGCCGATAAGCCGGATTCTGTGCACTGCCGAAACCCTTGCGGGCTCCCGCAGCGTGACCGCCATTAATCTGGGCCGGGTGTCGCCACCACGGCTCGGTGCTACCTACCCGCCAGCTCTGCGGAACCACATCAACGCTGGCCTACTTGGTATTGCTGCGCGTAGAGATTGCCCGTTTCACCTCGGTCGCGAAGCGCCCGAGGTGACTGCGTCGTGCCGGGCTCATCGCCCGTCACCGTCTGGCTTGCGCCAGCCGTGCCAGCTTGCGCTGGCAAACCGCAGAACACCCCTGGTGGGTACTTCTACGCCCGAACTCGTCTCTGTTGCTCTGATCCTCACCTCACGGTGGGCAGCCGTTAGCTGCTACGCTGTCCTGTGCAGTCCGGACGTTCCTCCAGTGCCTGGTTTCCCAGATTGCACCAGCGGCGGTCTGGCGCGCTTCACGGGTGGGATTATCGCCCAGCGCCTGACGCACTCTCCCAATCCAGCCCAAACCGCGCCAGGTACTTGCGCAGCCGGTCCGCATCATTGACCACCGTGCGCTGCGTGCGCGAGGCCTGGAACAGCAGGCGCCCCGCATCCGACAAGGTGCGCGACTGGCGGCAGACCTGCAGCACGGCGGCCAGTTGCAGCTGGCCGAAGAGGTCCATGGACTCCACCGCCTCGTTACCCAGCAAGGCTGCGAGTTCGTCGCGCCCCACCGTTCCGGTTGCAGTTGCCAGACCATGGCGCGCATCGCTGGCGGGCTGCCATAGCCAGCGCAGGCGGGCAATTTCGGCCTCCACCAAGGGCAGGCCGATGCGGCCACTGTCGGCCAGCGTGGCCAGGCGCGTCACGCTGGCCGACAGGTCACGGAAGTTGCCGGTCCACAGCGCTTCGGGCGACTGGGCATAGCGCAGGTAGGCGGTGCGCGCCTCGTTGGAAAAACGCACGCTGCGGCCCAGCTCTTCGCCCGCGCGCTGCAGCAGGTGGTCCACGTTGGGCTCGATGTCTTCAGGCCGCTGCGCCAGGCCGGGCAGCACATAGCTCCAGAGGTTGATGCGCGCGAACAGGTCTTCGCGAAAGCGGCCTGCGGCCACCTCTGTGCGCAGATCGCGGTTGGTGCCGGCCACCAACTGAAAGTCGCTCTCCACTTCGCGGTCGCTGCCCAGGGGGTAGAAGCGCTTTTCCTCCACGGCCTTGAGCAACATGGCTTGCTCGTCTGCGCCCAGCTCGCCAATCTCGTCCAGAAACAGCACGCCCTTGTGCGCCGTGCGCAGCAGGCCCGCGCGGTCGGCCGCAGCGCCGGTGAACGCGCCCTTCTTGTGGCCAAACAGCGTGGACGCCGCGCCGTCGCCATGCAGTGTGGCGCAATTCACTTCCACAAATTCGCCCTCCACCTGGTGACGGGCTTTCTTCAGTTCGTACATGCGCCGCGCCAAATGCGACTTGCCCGCACCCGTGGGCCCGGTGAACAGGATGGGCGCGCGCGAGCGCACCGCCACGCGCTCCACTTCGTCGATCAGTGCGTTGAAGCGCGCATTACGCGTGGCAATGCCGCTTTTGAGGAACTGCACCGCATCGCGCTGCTCCGCCCCAAAGCGCTGGGCAATCACGTCATAGCGCGACAAGTCCAGGTCGATCAACGTGTAGCTGCCAGGGTCACCGGCGCGCTGGCGCTTCGGGGGCGATGTCTGCACCAGCACGCCCGGAATGCGGCGCGACTCCACCAGCAAGAACAGGCAGATCTGCGCCACGTGCGTGCCGGTGGTGATGTGCGTCCAGTACTCCTCGCGCTCGGTGTCAAAGCGGTAGGTCTGCGTCCAGTCAAACAGCTGGGCGTACACCTCGCCAAAGTCCCACGGGTCGGCCATGGGCAGGGGCACCAGGTTCACCGTGGTCTCGGGCGAGGCCTGCGCCATGTCGGCCTTCACCAGTTGCGCGAGGTCTTTGTGGGCGGGGGTGTAGAGCAGCTCCAGCCGCCCAATCACCACATCTTCGTGCTGCACCAGCGATACCGTGGGGCGCCATTTCTCCCACCGGCCAGCACCCTTGCCAGAGTCCAGCTGAGTGCCCAGAAATCCGATCACGACTTTGTTTTTACGCATATCTTTTTTTCTATTTAGCTAGCTTCAATTCTAGTTATTTCATATCTTCGCACCCTAGCAACTTCTTCGCAAAGAAAATATTTACATACAAATCAATAACTTGCACGCATTCTGCGCCTCGATTCGCAAGCTGGCACACATCTGGCAATAGAGAAAGCATCCAGCGCAAACGGTGACCGCTTACAGGCCGGGGTTAGGACTGACGTTCGCCCCGCCGGTGCCGGGAATCCGGAGTCTCAGGACTCTGTCGACTCCCTGTATGCCGCACACCGCAAGCGCTGGATGACGGCACGGCTGTGGAAGCCACTGCGCAAGCGGTGCCTGGTTCGACTCCAGGCGTGCCACCACTGGTAGCTCAGTCTGGAAGAGCAACCCCGCAAGGGGTCTGTCGCGGGTTCGATTCCCGTCCACCCTCCGGCCGCAAGGCTGGAACTTTGCACCGGTCGAAAGACCACCCGCCGAACGCGGGGAGAGGCCCCAGGGTTGCGCCGCAACCGCAAGGCCCCGCCCCGTCAGCCGGTGGCGGTTTGTGCCAGCACCCGGCACAGCCCGCGCCCGCAGCCAGCCGCGCTGCCGCCCTTCCCACTGGGGATGGGGGCAGCCACCACGGCGCACTGCACGGCCCAGGCTGCGCCCCCTGGCACCCCGCCATCGCTGTAACGGCAACCCGATATGTGACGAGTGACGACAACGAAGAAGAGAGAGGAAAAAGAGATGCTGAAGATGATCCAACGCGCCACTGTGAAGAAAAACGAACGCGCCCTGCTGCTGCGCAACGGCAGCTTTGACCGCGTACTGCACAGCGGCACCTACTGGCTGTTTGCGGGCACCGACGCGCTGCGCGTGGAGACCTTCGCCCTCGAACAACCCGCCTTCACCCACGGCCTGGCCGACTACCTGATGGCGCAAGAGCCCGCCGTGGTGGCGGCCGAGTTTGTGCTGGTAAACCTGTCGGAAACCGAAGTGGGCCTGCGCAGCGAAAACGGCGTGCTGGTCGAGATCCTGCCCCCTGGCACCCGCCGCCTTTATTGGAAAGGCTTGGTGGATGTGAGCGTGCAAGTGGTGGACCTGCAAGCAGGCGCTGAACTGCCCGCCGCACTGGTGGCGCGATTGACGCAAACCCAGCTGCGCCAACGCAGCGTGACCGGATTGACCGGCGTGCTGCAGGTGCAGGTGCCTGAGGGCCAGTGCGGCCTGCTGACGGTGGACGGCAAGGTGGAACGCCTGCTGACCGCAGGCACCTACGCCTTCTGGAAGTACGGCCGCACCGTGGCCGTGGAGCTGGTGGATTTGCGCCTGCAAGCCGTAGAGGTATCGGGCCAGGACATCATGACCCGCGACAAGGTGAGCCTGCGCCTGAACCTGTGCGCCACCTACCGCTCTGTGAACGTGCTGCAGGCCTATGGCCAGCTGCAAAAGCCTGCCGACCACCTGTACCGCGAGCTGCAGTTTGCGCTGCGCGCCGCCGTGGGCACCCGCACGCTCGATGAGCTGCTGGAGAACAAGACGGTGATCGACGAGGTGGTGACCGCACACATGGCCGCCAAGCTATCGCCCTACGGCATGCAGCTGGAAAGCGTGGGCGTGAAGGACATTGTGCTGCCCGGCGAGATGAAAACCATCTTGACCCAGGTCGTGCAAGCCCAGAAGCAGGCGGAAGCCAACGTGATCCGCCGCCGCGAGGAAACTGCAGCGACGCGATCCCTGCTCAACACCGCCAAGGTGATGGAGGACAACCCCGTCGCCCTGCGCATGAAGGAGCTGGAGACGCTGGAACGTGTGGCCGAGCGGATCGACAAGATCTCGGTGTTTGGCGGCCTGGACCAGGTGCTGAATGGATTGGTGAAGATGCGCTGAGCTGAGCGAAGCGCGAGGAGGAAATGCCATGAAGAACAAAAAATTGACGCCCCGCGAAAAGCGCCATCGGCGGGACAACGCTGCGGTCACCTGCGAATCCATGGGTCTGGACCCAACGCTCTACGGCGCGGCCTTGCGTTACCTGTTCGACCGCCCTGTGCCCCACAAGAACGAACAGGAGTGGTACTGGGATATTGACGAGCCAGAGTTCGAGGCCACCCCGCTGCAATGGACGCACATCCAGACCGTGCTGTTTGCCAACGCGGGCACCGACCTGGCACCCTACAGCGACGAGCAGGTGGGGATGGGCCTGAACTATGTGATGAGCAACAACGCGGGCGACATCCCGCACATGGTGAACGACCCTTCGGTGCCTCTGGCGGACGCCATGCGCATGATGCGGGCCCTGCCCACCTTGTGGCGCGACTGCCTTGGCCCGCGCCTGAGCAAAGCGCACAGCTCCATCGGCAGCAGAAGCGACCGCCTCTACTTCGTGAGCTGCATGTGGTTTGACGTGTGGCCCACGTTCTGGAATGCCAAGCACATTCCCGAATGGCGCGATGCGATGTGGCAGGTTTTCTGCGAGATGTTGGCAATGCCCTGGCGCGAGGCGCAGGTGTCGGCCTTGCACGGCATCGGCCACGAGGGTGTGGAGCTGAAGCGATACAAAGAACTGCAGGCGCATATGGATGCCTTCATTCGCAACGTGAAGAACGATGAAGAACTCAAGAACTACGCCCAGGCCGCAGCGCGCGGAATGGTGCAATGAACGACAAAGACGAAAGAACGAGATGAACAACAACTACGAACAATACGAAGTGCCCAACGGCGTGCCCGTAAAGATGTGGACCAACGGCGTGCCCGTGGAAGAAGAAGCCCGCAACCAGCTGCGCAACATTGCGCGCCTGCCCATCGTGTTCAAGCACGTGGCGGTGATGCCCGACGTGCACCTGGGAATCGGCGCGACCATCGGCTCGGTCGTGCCCACGCTCAAGGCCATCATTCCCGCTGCGGTGGGTGTGGACCTGGGTTGCGGAATGATGGCGTGCAAGACCACGCTGACGGCCAGCGATCTGCCCGACAACCTGGCGGGTGTGCGCGCTGCCATCGAGCGCGCCGTGCCCGTAGGGATGACGCCCAAACGCTGGGGTCGCGACAAGGGAAGCTGGGATACCCCGCCCGCCGAGACCGACCGCGCCTGGGCCGCGCTGGTGGATGAGTTCGACGAGATTTGCGAAGCGCACCCGCGCATCAAGAACACCAACAACTACAAGCACCTGGGAACGCTAGGGACGGGTAACCACTTCATCGAAATCTGCCTGGACGAACACCAGAGCGTGTGGGTGATGCTGCACTCCGGCTCGCGCGGTGTGGGGAACGCCATCGGCACCCACTTCATCGAGCTGGCCAAGAAGGACGCCGAGATGAACCAGCGCAACCTGCCCGATAAAGACCTGGCGTACTTTGAAGAAGGCGCGCAGTACTTTGGCGACTACGTGAAGGCCGTAGGGTGGGCGCAAAAGTTTGCCGCCGCCAACCGCGAAGTGATGATGGGCCGCGTGATTGCCGCGCTGCGAAAAGTCATCACCAAGCCGTTCGAGACGCACATTGAGGCGGTGAACTGCCACCACAACTACGTGCAGCGCGAGATGCACTTCGGGCAAGACGTGTTTGTGACCCGCAAGGGCGCGGTGAGTGCCGAGCAGGGCAAGCTGGGGATCATCCCGGGGAGCATGGGGGCCAAGAGCTTCATCGTGCGCGGAAAAGGCAACCCCGAGAGCTTCAACAGCTGCAGCCACGGCGCAGGCCGCACCATGAGCCGCACCAAGGCCAAGAAGCTATTCACCGTGGAAGACCAGATCAAAGCCACCGAAGGCGTGGAGTGTCGAAAGGATGCGGATGTGATCGACGAGATTCCGATGGCCTACAAGGACATCGACGCGGTGATGGCGGCGCAGGAAGACTTGGTGGAGGTGGTGTACACGCTCAAGCAGGTGGTATGCGTAAAAGGGTAGCCCCCCTGAGCCGCTGCGCGGCTTCCCCCCAAGGGGGACGACGCCCTCGCTGCGGGGCGGCCCTTGCTTGGCGTCTCTCGCCTGGGCCGCGCCAGTTGCGAAGGACTGCAGAAATTACTATATTTTTGATAGCTGCCTACGCTTATATATCAAGCGCTATAGCCCATTTTTATGCATACAACAGAACAAAAAGAAATGCTGCGCTCCGCCCACCCGGTGGAGCCCCACATGCACACGCAGGTGTTGCAGGCCCTGCGCGACATCGAAGCGCGCCACGATGTGACGGTGCTCTTCGCCTGCGAATCCGGCAGCCGGGGCTGGGGCTTTGCCTCGCCCGACAGCGACTATGACGTGCGCTTCATCTACGTCAACCACCTGTCCTGGTACCTGACCGTGGCACCAGGCCGCGACGTGATCGAACTGCCGATCAGCGGCGACCTGGATGTGAGCGGCTGGGACCTGCGCAAAGCCCTGGGCCTGATGCGCGAGTCCAACCCCACGCTGCTCGAATGGCTGGGCTCGCCCATCGTCTACCGCGAAGAGGCGGACACCATGGCGCAGTTCCGCGCACTGGCGGCGCAGGTGTTCTCCAACGCCAAGGGCTGGCACCACTATGCGTCGATGGCGAAGAAAAATTTTCGTGAGCACCTGCAGGCCGACGAGGTGCGCTACAAAAAGTACCTGTACGTGCTGCGCCCCCTGCTGGCCGCACGCTGGATACGCACCCAACCCGGCGTGCCGCCCATGCGCTTTGCCGAGCTGGCCCAGCACACGCTGCACCCGGTGGACGATGCGGCGCTGGTCGATGAGATCAACGCCCTGCTGGAGGTGAAGATGCGCGCAGGCGAAGCCGCCACCAGCCCGCGCTGGCCGGGCATCCATGCCTTCATCGAGGCCGAGCTGGCGCGCAACGCGGCGGAGCCTGTGCAGGCGCTGCCCGTGCGTGGGCATGCCGCGCTGGACGCCTTGCTGCATGACACCGTGTTGCGATTCAGCCATCGCACCGTGTCTGCAGCGGAGGCATCGCCATGACGGAAATCGCTGTGCTGCCCCTCATCCTCGACGGCTCCACCGGCGAGGGCGGCGGGCAAATCCTGCGCACGGGCTTGGCCCTGTCCATGGTCACCGGCCGCCCGCTGCACATCACCCGCATCCGCGCCGGGCGGCCCAAGCCGGGGTTGATGCGCCAGCACCTGGCCTGCGTGCAAGCGGCGGTGGCCGTGTGTGGCGGGCAGGCCGAGGGGGCTGAGCTGAACTCGCAGACGCTAGTGTTCACGCCCGGTGAAGTGCGTGCGGGGGCCTACCGCTTTCAGATTGCCACCGCAGGCAGCTGCCTGCTGGTGCTGCAGACCGTTTTGCCCGCGCTGATGCTGGCTGATGGTGAAAGCAAAGTGCAGCTGTCGGGCGGCACACACAACCCCATGGCGCCGCCGTTTGACTTTCTGGAGCGGGCGTTTGCGCCGCTGGTGCGGCGCCTGGGCGTGGGGCTGGATCTGCAATTGCAGCGGCGCGGCTTTTACCCTGCCGGGGGCGGCGAGGTGCTGGCGCACATCACGCCAGCAGCGCTGCCGTTGACGCCTGTGGATGTGCTGGGGCGCGGCCCGCTGCAAGACGCATGGGGCGAGGCGCTGGTGCCGGGCCTAGCGCGCAACATTGCCACGCGCGAGCTGGACGCGCTGGGCCAGCGCATGGGCTGGACGTTTGAATCCGGCCAGTTGCGCCAGCCGCCCACCCGCCAGAACGAGGGGCCGGGCAACGCGCTGATTGCCACGCTGGAGCATGCGCACATCACCGAAGTGTTTTGCCAACTGGGCGAGCGCAGCCTGTCGGCCGAGCAGGTGGCCAAGCGGCTGGTGGACGAGATGCGCGCCTACCAGCGCAGCACGGGCGCTTTAGGCCCGCATCTGGCCGACCAGTGGATGCTGCCGCTGGCCCTGGCGGTGTGGCGCAGCGGGCGGGCTGCGCGCTACACATGCACCGAGGTGACGCAGCACACGGCGACCAATGCGCAGACGATTGCGCTGGGGCTGCCCGTGCAGGTGCAGATCACGCCTGGGGAGCGTGCAATGCAGGTGGATATCCAACCCGTGCGCTGACACAGTGCGCCAGAACACGGGTCGGTGATCCGGGTGACTCCGCTATATCCATATCACCAGAGCCATAGAACAACTGGTTCAGAATGCGCGTCACCCCCCTCCAACCCAATCCGACACCTCACAGGAGACGCCATGAAAGTTGACAACATTCTGCAAACCATCGGCAACACGCCGCACGTGCGCATCAACCGCCTGTTTGGCCCGTCGGCCAACGTGTGGGTGAAGTCCGAGCGCAGCAACCCCGGCGGCTCCATCAAGGACCGCATTGCGCTGGCCATGGTGGAAGACGCAGAAAAGTCCGGCGCGCTCAAGCCCGGCGGCACCATCATCGAGCCCACCAGTGGCAACACCGGCATCGGTCTGGCGCTGGTGGCGGCGGTCAAGGGCTACAAGCTGATCCTGGTGATGCCCGACAGCATGAGCATCGAGCGCCGCCGCCTGATGCTGGCCTATGGCGCGCAGTTTGACCTGACGCCGCGCGAGAAAGGCATGAAGGGCGCGATTGCCCGCGCCCAGGAGCTGCAGGCGCAGACGCCCGGCGCGTGGGTGCCGCAGCAGTTTGAGAACCCCGCCAACATCGACATCCATGTGCGCACCACGGCGCAGGAGATCCTGGCCGACTTCCCCGATGGCATCGACGCGCTGATCACGGGCGTGGGCACGGGCGGCCACATCACGGGTGTTGCCAAGGTGCTCAAGGCTAAGTTTCCGAATCTCAAGGTGTTTGCGGTCGAGCCCTCGGCATCGCCTGTGATTTCGGGCGGCCAGCCCTCGCCCCACCCGATCCAGGGCATTGGCGCGGGCTTCATCCCCAAGAACCTCGACACCAGCCTGCTGGACGGCGTGATCCAGGTCGATGCCGAACCAGCGCGCGAATTTGCCCGCCGCGCCGCGCGCGAGGAAGGCCTGCTGGTGGGCATTTCGTCGGGCGCCACGCTGGCAGCCATCGCACAAAAGCTGCCCGAGCTGCCTGCGGGCGCCAAGGTGCTGGGCTTCAACTACGACACGGGCGAACGCTATCTGTCGGTGGAAGGCTTTCTGCCTGCCTGAAGGAAAAAATACAAGCAAAAATGGCCGTCTCCGCTCGGCCACCATAGTCTTTAAGCTATTAAATTTATAGCAAACCATCCTTCGCAACACGCGCACCCAGGCCCGCCCTATGGCGGGCCTTTTTTATGGCGGTCACCCCTCAGTACCGCGCCGGTAAAATCATGGCCCCACGACTTTGCAAGCCGCCCGATCGACACGGGCCCGCAAGACCATGATCCGACTCTCCGAAATCCGGCTGCCCTTCACTGCAGCCGAAGCCCCCGAAGCGCACCTGCGCGCCGCTGCCGCCAAGATCCTGGACCTGGCAGACGCCGACATCACCCACCTGCACGTTTTCAAGCGCAGTTTCGACGCCCGCAAGGCCGATCTGCTGGCGGTGTACATCGTTGACATCACGCTGGCCCAGCCCGGGCGCGAGGCCGCGCTGCTTGCCAAGTTTGCCGCCAACCCGCACATCCAGCCCACGCCCGACATGGCCTGGCACCCCGTGGGCCAGGCGCCCGCCGATCTGCCCCTGCGCCCGGTGGTGGTGGGCTTTGGGCCCTGCGGTATTTTTGCCGCGCTGGTGTTGGCACAAATGGGCTTCAAGCCCATCGTGCTGGAGCGCGGCAAGACCGTGCGCGAGCGCACCAAAGACACCTGGGGCTTGTGGCGCAAACGCGAGCTGCATGCCGAAAGCAACGTGCAGTTTGGCGAAGGCGGCGCCGGGACGTTTTCCGACGGCAAGCTCTACAGCCAGATCAAGGACCCGCGCCACCTGGGCCGCAAGGTGATGAACGAGTTCGTCAAAGCCGGTGCACCCGAAGAAATTTTGTACGTAGCCCACCCGCACATCGGCACCTTCAAGCTGGTGAAGGTGGTGGAGAACCTGCGCGAGCAGATCATTGCGCTGGGCGGCGAAATCCGCTTTGAGCAGCGCGTGACAGACGTCATCGTGGAAGGCACGGGCGACAAGCGCCACCTGCGCGGTTTGAAGGTGCTGAACCAGGCCACGGGCGAAACCACCGAGCTGCGTGCCGACCATGTGGTGATGGCGCTGGGCCACAGCTCGCGCGACACCTTTGCCATGCTGTACCAGCGCGGCGTGGCCATGGAGGCCAAGCCGTTCTCCATCGGCTTTCGCATCGAGCACCCGCAGGGCGTGATCGACCGCGCGCGCTGGGGCCGCCACGCGGGCCACCCGCTGCTGGGCGCAGCCGACTACAAGCTGGTGCACCACGCCGCCAACGGCCGTGCGGTGTACAGCTTCTGCATGTGCCCCGGCGGCACGGTGGTGGCTGCCACCAGCGAGCCGAATCGGGTGGTAACCAACGGCATGAGCCAGTATTCGCGCAACGAACGCAATGCCAACGCGGGCATGGTGGTGGGGATCGATCCGCGCGACTACCCGCAAGACGCGCAGGCGTTTGAAACCCACCTGGGCCAAACCTACGGCGTCGAGGCCTTGCCTGCCGGGCAGTTCCACCCGCTGTCAGGCAGCGTGTTGCAGCGCCAGCTCGAATCCAACGCCTTTGTGCTGGGCGGCCGTGACTACAGCGCACCGGGCCAGCTGGTGGGCGAGTTCATCGCAGGCAAGCCGTCCACCCAACTGGGCAGCGTAGAGCCCTCGTACAAGCCCGGCGTGGCGCTGGGCGACCTGCACGCAGCCCTGCCCGGCTACGCCATCGAGGCCCTGCGCGAGGCACTGCCCGTGTTTGGCCGCAAGATCAAGGGCTTTGACATGCACGACGCGGTGCTGACGGGGGTGGAGACACGCACCTCGTCGCCGCTCAAGATCGGGCGGGGCGACAACCTGCAAAGCCTAAACACGCCTGGCCTGTATCCGGCGGGCGAAGGTGCCAGCTACGCGGGCGGTATCTTGTCGGCGGGTGTCGATGGCATCAAGGTGGGCGAGGCCGTGGCGCGCAGCATTTTGACAACCCGCTGAGCCCCTTTCGACCTTCCCCCTTCTCTCACGCCGCGCGCAGGAAGGGGGACGCAGCCAACGCTGCGGGGCGGCCCTTGCGCTGGTGATCTGGCCGGGGCCGCGCCCTCACTCAGGCAACGCCTTGTCAGCACAAGGGAAACCGCGCCAGCCCTATTTGCGCTGCAAGAAATCGACCGCCAGCGCGGCCAGCGTGCGTGCGCCCACTGGCAGCTGGTCTTCATCAATGTCGAACAAGGGCGAGTGGTTGGACGGCGCGGTCTTGAAGTCCTTGCCCTTGGGTGGCGCCCCCAGGAAGTAGAAAAAGCCCGGCGCCACTTTTTGGAACTCCGAAAAGTCTTCCGAACCGCTCACCTTGGGGATGATCATGGCCTTTCCGCCCGATGCCAGCTTGAGCGCGGGCAATGAATCCGCTGTCAGCTCAGCGGGGTTGGTGGTGACCGGGTAGGCGACCGGGCCAAAACGCACCTTGGCCTTGGCGCCGCTGGATGCGGCAATCGATTCCGCTGTGGTGGTGATGCGCTTCAAGGCCTCCTGGCGCATGCCTTCGTCAAAGGTGCGCAGGGTGCCCAGCATCTCCACGCTGTCGGGGATGATGTTGTAGCGCGTGCCGCCCTGGATCTGTCCGATGGTGATGACCGCCGGCTCCTGGCTGATGTTGAGCTGGCGGCTCACCACCGTTTGCAGGCCCAGCACCACCTGGCTGGCCGCCACCACCGGGTCCACCGCATTCCAGGGGGCCGAGCCATGGCCGCCGCGCCCCTCCACCTCGATGCGGATGTTGTCCGAGCCTGCCATCAGCGGCCCGCTGCGGTAGCCCACCACGCCCGCTGGCAGATTGGCCGTGATGTGCAGGCCGTAGATGGCCTGCACATCCTTGAGAGCGCCTTCCTCCACCATGGCTTTGGCGCCAAAGCTGGGCACCTTGCCGTTGGCATCGGGCTCCACCGGCGCGCCTTCCTCGGCGGGCTGGAAGATGAACTTGATGGTGCCGGGCAACTGCGCCTTCATGCCCGCCAGAGCCTCCGCCGCCCCCATGAGCATCGCGGTGTGCGCGTCGTGCCCACAGGCGTGCATCACCGGCACTTCCTTGCCCAGATATTGGGCCTTGGCCTTGCTGGCAAACGGCAGGCCAGTGTTTTCAGGCACGGGCAGTGCATCCATGTCGGCCCTCAGGGCAACCACCTTACCCGGCAGGCCACCACGCAGCGTGCCCACCACGCCTGTGCCGCCCACGTTGGTCTGCACTTCCATGCCGAGTTTTTTCAGGTGCTCGGCCACCAGCTTGGCTGTACGCACCTCCTGGCCCGAGAGTTCAGGATGGGCATGGATGTCGCGGCGCCAGCTGACCATCTTGGGCGCCACCTTGCTCACGGCAGCGTCGATGGTCTGCAGTCCAGCAGCGTCCAGCGCCTGGGCCTGGACCGAAGAGACAAAAGTGACACCACTGGCGGCAAGGCTGCAGGCCAGTGCGATGGAAGAAAGACGTGGGTACATGGGCAGATCCGTGAGAAGAGGGAAAAACACAGTGACAAGCGGGTTCATGCTAAGAGCCGCCACCGCCCATATGACGAGCGAAAATAGCCATACAACGAGCCAATACCGCCATGCCCGCCCCTTCTGTCCCTTCTGCGACGGCACCCACATTCCGCATCGACATACCGCTGCTGCCCGAGTCGGCAGCGGGCAACGCACTGCAGTTCATCGACCTGCTGCGCAGCGCCAATGTGTTGGCCAGCCTGCGCGCGGGAGCGGCCAGCCCGCGCTTTGCCTGGCGGCTGCTGGACGCGGAAGGCTTGCCAATCACGGCCCTGCCTGGTCCCTTGGCGGCGTACTCCCAGGCAGCAGGCGGGGCCCACGACGCGCCCTCCGGGAGCCGCGCATTTGCGCTGTTCCTTCCGTCGTTCCATGCGGCAGACATCCCGCTCATCCGCAGTGTGGTCAGCCGCCACCAGCGCCTGTCTCGCCTGGTGGGCCTGGCGCTGGACCAGGGCCAGAAAGTTCTCACCGTGGGCAACGGAGCCTGGCTGGCAGCGTCCAGCGGTCGACTGCAAGATCGCCAGGCCAGCCTGCCCTGGTTCTACATGGCGGGATTCGAGCGGGATTTTCCGGACATCCGCCTGATTGCGGGCCAGGACGTTACCGATGATGGTCCCTGGCTGAGCTGTGCACTGCCCCACGGCCTGAGTGATATGGCGACCGCGCTGGTGCGCCACGCCATGGGCGACGAACTGGCCCAGGTGTGCGCCAGCGTGTTCCACCCCGACCCCGAGCGCGCCAGGGCTGCGCTGCAGGCCAATGCCCAGCAACACATCCCTGCCACCCGCGACAGCACGCTGGCCCGCGCCATTGCCTATATGGAGAGCCATCTCGACGAGCCCTACTCGCTGGCCCGGTTGGCCGAGGCGGCGGCGGTCAGCCCGCGCACCTTGCTGCGGCACTTTCAGCTGGAGCTGTCGCAGTCGCCGCTGGACCACCTGCACAGCCTGCGCTGCGCACGCGCCAAGGTGCTGCTGGAGGTAACGCTGGAGAGCGTGCCCAGCATTGCGGTGGCCTGCGGCTACAGCGATCCAGCCGCGTTCCGCCGCATCTTTGTGCGACACACCGGCATGGCCCCGGCCGAGTACCGCAAACGCCATGCGCTGCGCGCGCCGCGGCGGCGCTGGCGGGTGGATGTATCGTGACCCGCCCTGTGCACTGCGCACCCCCGCCCTTTCTCTCGAACAAGGGACGCAGCCAGCGCGTCGGGACGGCCCTTGCGCAACGGCCGCTGGCTTGGCCGCGCCAGTGTCGAACGCCGTGCTTCACTCTAGGGATGCCCTGCATAACTCCCTGCGGTCTGTGATAGCGCGGCCTCGGGCAGTCCGCTGCGTTGCTTTTCTCGTCAATAGCCCGGCTATTGGCTGCAAAAAGACGCCTTGCGGCCTGTCCCGATTCGCACTACCACCGACTCGCAAGGGTTGTGCAGGACATCCCTAGTGTCCCGAGTTGGAAGTTCGTTGATGAAATAAAGAGGTCGAAATTGTCGTCAGGCAAGGCGCAAACTGCAGCGATAGCCGTAGCTATCGCGAGGATTTGCAACGCAGCATGGCGGCGATTCTCGGCATCTTTATGAAACGAATCTCCAACTCGGGACACCAGTGTCCCGACCTAACGCAGCAACGCGTTGCTAGGCGGCAGGCGGAATGCCTCCACCAGCTCGGCCAGCTGCTGCGCCTGCACCCGAAGGCCCTGGGCGGCCGCTGAGGATTCCTCCACCAGCGCGGCGTTCTGCTGCGTCATCTGGTCAAGCTGCGAGACCGCCTCGCCCACCTGGCTCAGGCCCGTGGTCTGCTCACGGGCAGCGGTGCTGATCTCGCCAATGATGGTGGCCACCTGCTGCACGGACTGGACGATCTCGCCCATCGTGCCGCCTGCGGCATGCACCAGCTTGGCGCCTTCGTCCACCTGGCGCACGCTGTCGCTGATGAGGCCGCCAATCTCCTTGGCGGCTGTGGCCGAGCGCTGGGCCAGATTGCGCACCTCGCCCGCCACCACGGCAAAACCCCGGCCCTGCTCGCCCGCGCGGGCCGCTTCCACGGCGGCGTTGAGCGCGAGGATGTTGGTCTGGAAGGCAATGCCGTCGATCACGCTGGTGATGTCGGCGATGCGGCGGGACGACAGCGCAATGCCGTCCATAGTGCCCACCACGCGGTCCACCGCCTCGCGGCCCCGGCGCGCCACGTCGCTCGCACCCGTGGCCAGGCTGCTGGCCTGCGCGGCGGCGTCGGCGCTGTGGCGCACGGTGGCCAGCAGTTCTTCCATGCTGGCCGCGATTTCTTCGAGGTTGGAGGCCGTGTGTTCGGTGCGGGCCGACAGGTCGCTGTTGCCCGCTGCGATCTCGCTGCTGGCACCCGCCACCGAAGTGCTGGCCTGGCGCATGCCCACCACCAACCCCGCCAGGCGGGCCTGCATTTCGCCCAGGCGCGACAGCAGGGCCTGTAGCTCGTCGCGGTTGCTGGCGCTCTGGGCGGGGATGGCGGAGGTGAGGTCCCCATCGGCAATGCGGTCTGTCACTTCGGACGCCCGGGCCAGCGGATGCAGGATGGAGCGCGACAGCCACCACGCACAGCCCAGGCTCAGCAACAGCCCCACCAGCGAGCCGGTCGCCAGCAGCGTAATGCCATGGCTTTCGCTGCGCGCTGCAGCCTCACGGGCCTCGGCCACACGCTGGCGCTGGTATTCGGCCAGCTTGTTCACCGATGCAGCATAGGCGTCGGCCGCAGGCCGCAGCTGGTTGGCAACCGCATCGGGTGGCAGGGCCTCGCCCGCCTTGCGGCGCTTGACGAGGTCGTCCCGCACCGTTCGAAAGCTGTTGCCGGTCTTGTCGATGGCGTCGAACAGTGCCTGGGATTCCGGGTCTGCCGCCAGCTCGTCCAGGCGCTTGCGTACTTCAGACGACCGGGCCGACGTGGTCTTGCGGTCGGCATCGATGCGCGCTGCATAGGCGGGGTTGTTGTCGATCTCCAGCAGCGTTTCAGCGCGGGCGGAGCTGAGCACCACGATGGCGTGCAGCTCGCGCGCCAGCAGCGCACGCTCGGACGATGCACCACCCAGGTCGTCTGCAATGTCCTGCAGCCCAGCCAGCCGCCAGATACCCACCGCAGCCGACAGGGACATGACGAGGCAGACCACGCCAAAGGCCAGGGCCAGGCGGACAGCAACACGTGCGTGGGAGATGGACATTAAATGTTCTCGTGGAGATGAAATGGGCAACACCGAGCTGCCCGCCAAGGCAGCTGTCAAAGTTATATCGGCAAAAGGTGACAAGTCCTTGAACCGCACCCGAACACAACCGAAAAGGCGGAAAGCAAAAAGGCCGCCACAGTGCCAGACTGTGGCGGCCCTGGGGGCCAAAAAGGCGTCGCGCCCAGCGTTGAAGCTGTTTATTGCTGCTGCGCGTTCTGCAGCGCAGCAATGCGCTCTTCAATGGGCGGGTGGGTGCTGAACAGCTTGCCAATGCCACCGGCAATGCCCATGGCAGCCACGCTCTTGGGCAGCTCGCCGGGATGCATGCCGCCCAGGCGGGCCAGGGCGTTCACCATGGGCTGGCGGCGACCCATCAGCTGGGCAGCACCTGCGTCGGCCCGGAACTCGCGCTGGCGGCTGAACCAGGCCACGATGATGGCAGCAGCAAAGCCCAGCACGATGTCGAGCACGATGGTGGTCACGTAGTAGCCAATGCCGGGGCCCGAGCTTTCCTCGTCGTTCTTGCGCAGAAAGCTGTCCACCGCGTAGCCCACCACACGCGACAGGAACACGACAAAGGTGTTCATCACGCCCTGGATCAAGGTCATGGTCACCATGTCGCCGTTGGCGATGTGGGCCACTTCGTGGCCGATCACGGCTTCGACCTCTTCGCGCGTCATGCCCTGCAGCAGGCCGGTGGACACGGCCACCAGTGCATTGTTCTTGAAGGCACCCGTGGCAAAGGCGTTGGGATCACCCTCGAAGATACCAACCTCAGGCATGCCAATACCCGCTTTGTCCGCGAACTTGCGCACGGTCTCGACGATCCAGCGCTCGTCGGGCGAGCCGGAGCCATCGATCACACGCACGCCCGAGGTCCACTTGGCCATGGGCTTGCTGATGAGCAGCGAGATGATGGCGCCACCAAAACCCATGATCAGGGCAAAACCCAGCAGCGCGCCCAGGTTCAGGCCGTTGGCCGTGAGGAAGCGGTTGACGCCCAGCAGGCTGGCCACCACCCCCAGCACCAGCACAACGGCCAGGTTGGTTATCACAAACAAAAGGATCCGCTTCATGGAATGGTTCTCCGTGGGGTAAACAACAACAGTGTTTGCTGCCTCAGATGGGGCTCGGTGGCGGCGCTTCAAGCACCCAACCCCCGACTGCGGGGCCGCTGCGAGCCCTTGGCAGCCCACCCTGGCCGCGATTTCATCGCGCTATGGTAGGTGCAAACCCGTGCGCAGGCCTTATCACACAAGCGTTGACGGGAATTAACCCCCTGACACAGCACGGGGCGGGCGAAAGACCTGGGCGTCGGCATAAAAGTCCGGCGCCTCGTTGGCGGGCCACCAGCCGGGCACGCCCAGCACCGGCAGTGGGGCGAAGGGCTTGGTGGCCCAGGGCTGTGGCTGCACTTGTTGCGCCAGGCAGGCATCCAGATTTGCTATTGATCTTATAGCATGCGGCGCATGATAGACATGCGCCACCATGGGCTTTCGAGGGACAACCAGCTTTTCGAGCAGTGCGTGCCCGAACAACACCAACCGGGCGTCTGCCCAGAGCGGGCGCAGGTCGATGAACAGGCGCTGCCAGTCCCGCGCCACGAGCGCCGCCCACAAGGCATCCGGCGCGTGCAGCACAGCGCCGTTTTCGTCAAACACCGTGAGCGCATCGCGCAACGGCCCGCGCACGGCCTGCACGCCATCGGCGGCGATGGCCTGGGCTTGCAGTTCATTCAACCGGCGCTTGGTCTGCGGAAACTGCAGCCAGACCAGGCCGTTGAAAAAGTCGTGCAGGTTGTCGCGGGTGGGAACGCGGCGGGTGTCCCAGATGTACTGCTCGTAGGCGGTGCCGTCGGGCAGTTCATGCTGCGGCACAAAACCTACCGGTCCATCTTGCGGCGCCGCAGACTGCAACGCCCGGTGCACAGATGGTTCGCTTTGCACCTGCTGCGCTACGGGCTGGCCCAGACCGCGCCACGGCACCAGCCAGGGCGCACTCCAGTCAATGGCGTCGAAGGCTTCGCTTACACCAGCCGCCACGGCAGGGCTTCACCGGCGCGCAAGGGCTTGAGTTCGGCTTCGCCAAACGCAAAGCTGTCGGGTGGTGTCCACGATTCGCGGCGCAGGGTGATGGTGCCGGTGTTGCGCGGCAGGTTGTAGAAGTCGGGGCCGTGGAAGCTGGCAAAGCCTTCGAGCTGGTCGAGTGCACCGGCGTTGTCGAACGCCTCGGCATACATCTCCATGGCGGCGTGGGCGGTGTAGCAGCCCGCGCAGCCGCTGGCGTGTTCCTTGAGGTGCGCGGGGTGCGGTGCGCTGTCGGTGCCCAGGAAGAACTTGCTGCTGCCGCTGGTGGCGGCCTGCACCAGGGCCACGCGGTGGGTTTCGCGCTTGAGCACGGGCAGGCAGTAGTAGTGGGGGCGCACGCCGCCCACAAAGATGGCGTTGCGGTTGTACAGCAGGTGGTGCGCGGTGATGGTGGCGGCGGTGAAGCGGTCGGCCTGCATCACATAGTCGGCAGCGTCTTTGGTGGTGATGTGCTCGAAGACGATTTTCAGCTCGGGGAAGTCGCGGCGCAGCGGAATGAGCTGCTGCTCGATGAACACGGCCTCGCGGTCGAACAGGTCGATGTCGCTGCTGGTCACTTCACCATGCACCAAGAGCAGCATGCCCGCCTTTTGCATGGCTTCGAGGGTCTTGTAGGTCTTGCGCAGGTCGGTCACGCCCGCGTCGCTGTTGGTGGTGGCACCGGCGGGGTAGAGCTTGCAGGCGACCACGCCGGCCGTCTTGGCACGCGCAATCTCTTCGGGCGGCAGGTTGTCGGTGAGGTACAGCGTCATCAGCGGCTCAAACTGCACACCTGCAGGCACGGCGGCCAGGATGCGCTGCTTGTAGGCCAGGGCCTGCTCGGCCGTCGTGACCGGAGGGCGCAGGTTGGGCATGATGATCGCGCGACCAAACTGGGCGGCGGTGTGGGGCACCACCGTGCGCAGCGGCTCGCCGTCGCGCACATGCAGGTGCCAGTCGTCGGGACGGGTGATGGTGAGGGTGGTGGGCGCGGTGGGGGTGTGAAGTGCGGCTGTCATGGGCGACATTGTCCCATTGGCATGATTACTATTATTTTGATAGCTATCAGTGCTTATCCATTGCGCGGAGACAGCCAAAAACACTCATATTCCGGCAGCCCTCACCTCATTCGGCGGTGATGCCCGCCTTGCGCACCACGTCGCCAAACTTCACCAGGCGTTCGGACATCATCTTCTCGAACGCGGCGGGGGTCATCTCTTCCGGTGCGATCACGCCACGCTCCTTGAGGTTGGCCACCATGGCGGGCGAGGTGGCGACTTCGCGCACCGCCTTGTGCAGGGTCTGCACGACGGCATCCGGCGTGCCACCCGGCGCGGCCAGGCCGATCCACGAGGTGAGGTTGAGCTGGGGGTAGCCCACCTCGGCCAGGGTCGGCACATCGGGCAGCTGGGGCAGGCGCTGGTCGTTGGCCACGGCCAGCGCGCGCACCTTGCCCGCCTGGATGTGCGGCAGCATGATGACCAGGTTGTCGAGGATGAACTGCACCTCGTTGCCCAGCACCGCGGTGATCAGCGGCGTGCCGCCCCGGTAGGGGATGTGGGTGGTGAAAGCGCCGGTGGCGGCCTTGAGCATTTCCACGTTCAGCTGGCCCATGCTGCCCACGCCACCGCTGCCGTAGTTGAGCTTGCCGGGGTTCTTCTTGGCGTAGTCGATGAACTCCTTGAAGGTCTTGAACGGCAGGCTGCTGTGCACCACCAGCGCATTGGGCAGGCGGCCCAGGATGGCGATGTTTTCAAAGTCCTTGACCGGGTCGTAGCCCACCTTGGGCTGCGTGAGCGGGTTGGCCAGGTGGCTGCTTTGCGACGACACGACCAGCGTGTAGCCGTCGGCCTTGGCACGCGCCACATACTGCGCGCCCACCGAGCCGCCCGCGCCCGCGCGGTTTTCCACCACGATGGGCACACCCAGCACCTTGGACAGCGGCTCGGAATACTGGCGCGCCATGATGTCCACCGACCCGCCGGGCGGGAAGGGCACGACCAGCGTGATGGGGCGCGAGGGGAACTTGTCCTGCGCCAGCGCAGGCAGCGCTGCAAGACCGGCCAAGCCGAGGCCGGTGGACAGGAGGTGGCGGCGGGAGGGGATGTGGTTCATGGCGGTCTTCAAAAAACGCAAAAACAAAAAATGGAAAAAACAGGGTTCAGGGGTGGCCCAGCACCGCCAGCGCCACGGCCTGGGCGCGCGGCACAAAGGTGGCCAGCTCGCAGTACTCGCGCTCGGTGTGCGCGTGGCCGCCCACAGGGCCGGTGGCGCACAGCGTGGGCACGCCCACCGAGGCGGTGAGGCCGCTGTCGGCGGCGCCGCCGGTGAACTCACCCTGCACCTCAAAGCCCAGCGAACGCGCGCCTTGCTGGTACAGCGCCAGCAGGTAGTCAGGCGTTGGTTTCATGGGCAGGGTGCGGCGCGCGGTGGTGATGCGGCCCTGGGTGCGAGGAACGGACTCTTCTTCGACGATGGCGCGCACGCGCTCCAGCAGGTCGTCGGGGTTGGTGTCTGCGGTGAAGCGCAGGTCCACCTCGGCCTTGGCATGCGGGGCGACCATGTTCGGCACCACACCGCCCTGCACCACGCCCACATTGCAGGTCACGCCCGTGGCCGGGTCGGTGAGCGCGTGCAGCGCCAGTGTCTTGCGCGCCAGGGCTTCAATGGCGCTGGCGCCTGCGGCATGGTTGATGCCCGCATGCGCGGCCACGCCCTGCACTTCGAACTCCACCACCATCGAGCCCTTGCGGCTGGTGACCACGTTGCCGCTCACGCGGCCGGGCTCGGCATTGAGCACGGCACGGGCGCCGCGCGCCCGGTCCATGATGAGGTCGCGCGTGGCGGGCGAGCCGATCTCTTCGTCGCACGAAAAGAACAGGTGCAGGGGTGCACGCAGGCCGCCGCAGCGCGCAAAGGCCTCGGCCACAAACACGTTGAGCACGAGGCCTGATTTCATGTCGGCCACGCCGGGGCCATAGGCGCGGCCGTCTTCCACGCGGAAGGGGCGGCGCGCCACCGTGCCAGCGGGGTACACCGTGTCCATGTGGCCCATGAGGATGAGGGGAGCGCCCTCGCCTTCCGCGCCGTCCGGGTGGACCTGGGCGTGCAGCAGCACGCCGTAGCCGGGCACGGGCTCGAACTGCACGGGCACGCCCGCCGCCAGCAGGCGCTCGGCCAGCGCATGGGCCACGGCGGTCACGCCCGCTTCATCGCGGCTGCCGCTGTCGATGTTGACCACTTTTTGCAACAGGTCTTGCATGGCCTGCCCCTGGCCCGCGAGCCAGGCCAGCGCCGGGGCGGAGGGAACAGAGGGCGCCTGGGATGCCGTGTTTTCGAGCGTTTCGAGCATGGTTGTCCTTGGGTCACGCCCCGAGCTGGGGGCACAATTTGGGCCGCAGTGTTGCACGCGTTTCGGCTGTTTGCAATACATTTTTCATAAATGAGACATAAATGAAATCATCATTGCAAACATCCACCGCACTGCTGACCGAGCGCCTGGCCCGCCAGGGAAGCGAACTCACCGCCAGCGAGCGCGCCCTGGCCGAGGCCCTGGGGCGCGACTACCCCCACGCGCTGCTGGAGTCGGCCACCGCGCTGGCGGCACGCACTGGCACCAGCGCATCGACCGTGGTGCGGCTGTTTGCCAAGCTCGGTTACGCCAGCTATGCAGAGGCCCAGCGCGAGGCGCGGGGCGAGGTCACCGCCCTGCTGCAAACCGCCGGGCAGCGCGCGCCCGTCACCATCGGCACCGAGCGCAGCCTGCAGCAATGTGTGGACGACGCCCTGCTGCACGACCAGCACAACATCACCGCCACACGCGACGGGCTGGACATGGCGGCGTTCGAGGCCATCGTGGCGCGCATTGCGCAGAGCAGCGGGCGCGTCTTTGTGCTCGCGCAGATCAACAGCGCCCCCGTGGCCGCCTGGCTGGCGCTGCACCTGAACATGTGCCGCCCCGGCGTGCACGAGCTGGGCGCGGGCGCCGTGGCCGCCACAGACCAGTTGCTCTGGATCCAGCCCGAAGACACGCTGCTGGTCTTCAGTATCCGACGCTATGCCAGCGGGCCGGTGAAGGTGGCCCAGCGGTTTCGCGACGCAGGGGCGCAGGTGCTGGCCATCATCGACAGCAACGCCGCACCGCTGGCGGCCCTGGCCCACCACCGCGTGCAGGTGCGCATCTCCAACGCTTCGCCGTTCGACTCGTACACCGCCGCATTTTTTGTGTGCAACGCCCTGGTGTCGGCCGTGGCCCAGCTGCGGCACGAGGCCGTGTCCGAAGCCCTGAAACGGCGCGATGACCTGTGGAAGGACGTGGAAGCCCAGCTCATCGTGGAGGGCAACCCGCCAGCGGGGCGGCGGGCAAACAAGCGCTAGCTGGCGCGAACATGCGCCATCCTCACCGGCTCAGCAGACGTTGTCGAACGCTCCTGCGCTCCTGCGCCCATGAAAAAAACGCTCCGTAGAGCGTTTTTTGTTTTCCGGTCTCAACTCCAACCTGCGCATAACCCACACCCTGTAAAACTGGCCAGACGCCAGCCAGTGGCGCCGCGCAAGGGCCGCCCCGCCGCGCTGTCGGCGTCCCCCTGGGGGGAAGGCGCCGCAGGCGACTCAGGGGGGAGTCAATGCGCCAGGATCTTGTTGAGGAAGTCTTTCGTGCGCGGCTGGCGCGCATCAGGGTTGTTGAAGAACTCGTCCTTCGAGCAGTCTTCCAGGATCTTGCCGCCCACGTCCATGAAGATCACGCGGTTGCTCACCTTGCGGGCAAAGCCCATTTCGTGGGTCACGCACATCATGGTCATGCCTTCGTTGGCCAGGCCCACCATCACGTCCAGCACTTCACCGACCATTTCGGGGTCGAGCGCCGAGGTGGGTTCGTCGAACAGCATCACGATGGGGTCCATCGACAGCGCGCGCGCAATGGCCACGCGCTGTTGCTGGCCACCCGAGAGCTGGCCGGGGAACTTGTCCTTGTGGGCGATCAGGCCCACGCGCTCCAGCATCTTCAGGCCGCGCTTCTTGGCGTCGTCCGCGCTGCGGCCCAGCACCTTGATCTGCGCAATCGTCAGGTTGTCCGTCACCGACAGGTGGGGGAACAGCTCGAAGTGCTGGAACACCATGCCCACGCGGCTGCGCAGCTTGGGCAGGTTGGTGCTGGGGTCGTGCAGCTTCACGCCGTCCACCGTGATCTCGCCCTTCTGGAAGGGTTCAAGCGCGTTGATGGTCTTGATCAGCGTGGACTTGCCCGAGCCCGAGGGGCCACACACCACCACCACTTCGCCCTTGTTGATGGTGGCCGAGCACTCGTTGAGCACCTGCACGGGGCCATACCACTTGGATACGTTTTTGAGTTCGATCATTGTTTATTCCTCAATCTCTCGGATCACCGGATGATGGCGATCTTCTGGTGCAGGCGCTTGACCATCCAGGACAGCGCGTAGCACATCACAAAGTACAGGACGGCAGCAGCCAGGTAGGCCTCGATGGGGCGGCCGAAGTTCTTGCCTGCCACTTCAAAGCCCTTGAGCATGTCGTAGGCGCCAATCGCATACACCAGCGACGTGTCCTGGAACAGGATGATGGTCTGCGTGAGCAGCACCGGCAGCATGTTGCGGAACGCCTGGGGCAGCACCACCAGCTTCATGTTCTGGCCGTAGGTCATCCCGAGCGCCTGGCCCGCATACACCTGGCCACGCGGAATGGACTGGATACCGGCACGCATGATTTCGCTGAAATACGCAGCCTCAAACGCAATGAAGGTGATGACCGCCGATACCTCGGCACCGATGGGGCGGCCGATGATGGCAGGCACCAGCAGGAAGAACCACAGGATCACCATCACCAGCGGAATGGAGCGCATGCCGTTGACGTAGATGGTGGCAGGCACGTCCAGCCACTTCTTGCCCGACAGGCGCATGAGTGCCAGCAGGGTGCCGAAGAACACGCCGCCGATGGTGGCGATCACCGTGAGCATCAGGCTGAAGTACAGCCCCTTGAGCACGAAGTTGGAGATCAGGTCCCAGTTGTAGAAGGAGAAGTCGAGATTCATATCAGTGTCCTCCCCCAGCCGCACCGGCCACCACCATGCCCGGGATGCGCACGCGCTTCTCGACGAACGCCATGATCCGGTTGATAGCGAAGGCGGAGATGATGTAGAGCGTTGTCACGGCGAGGTAGACCTCGATGCCGCGCGAGGTTTCTTCCTGCGCCTGCATGGCGAACATGGTGAGTTCAGCCACCGACACAGCAAACGCCACAGACGAATTCTTGAAGATGTTCATCGTCTCGCTGGTGAGCGGCGGGATGATGATGCGAAACGCCATGGGCAGCAGCACGTAGCGGTAGGTCTGGAAGGTGGTGAACCCCATGGCCATGCCCGCGTAGCGCTGGCCGCGCGGCAAAGCCTGAATACCCGAGCGCACCTGCTCGGCGATACGCGCCGAGGTGAAGAAGCCCAGGGCCAGCACCACCAGTGCAAAGCCGGGCACGCCCTTCATCACAGGGAACAGACTCGGGATGACGTGGTACCAGAGGAAAATCTGGACCAGCAGCGGAATATTGCGAAACAGCTCGACCCAGGCATTGCCCAGCCGAACAATCATGGGCCGGTCTTGCAAGGTACGCAGCGTGCCGATGAAAGAGCCCAACACAAGCGCCAGCACCAGGGCCAGCAACGAAACAGACACCGTCCAGCCCCAGGCCGACAGCATCCAGTCCAGGTAGGTGATGTCGCCGCCCTTGCCAAAGCAGCTTTGCACGACTTCCCGGTCCATGGTGTCCTGGCAGAACACCTGCCAATCCCAACTCATAGGAGCACCCCTTTAATTCTTGGTATTGCGCCGGGCCAGGCGCCATGGCGCCCGGTCCAACAAAAAAGCCCCTTCAAACCGGCTGGCCGAAGGGGCACAAGCGTCGAGAAGATTACTTCTTGGCGTAGTCTTCCATCGGCTTGTCGTTAGGAGCTGCCCAGGCTGCCTTGGTGGCATCGGACATCGGCAGGCCGATCTTGGTGTTGGTCGGCGGCACAGGTTGCATGAACCACTTGTCGTACAGCTTGGCCAGCGAACCATCGGCGATCTGGCGCTTGATGCTGTCGTCTACAGCCTTCTTGAAGGCGGGGTCGTCCTTGCGCAGCATGCAGGCGATGGGTTCCACGTTCAGGATTTCACCGACGATCTTGTAGTCGGCAGGTGCCTTGGACTTGGAGATGTTGGCGGCCAGGATGGAGCCGTCCATCACGAAGGCGTCGGCACGGCCGGTTTCCAGCATCAGGAAGCTGTCGGCGTGGTCCTTGCCGAAGACTTCCTTGAAGTCGACGCCACCAGCGCGCTCGTGCTTGCGCAGCGTTTGCACCGAGGTGGTGCCCGTGGTGGTGGCCACAGTCTTGCCGTTCAGGTCCTTGATGGACGTGATGCCCGAGCTGGCCTTGGTGGCGATGCGCACTTCTTCCACGTAGGTGGTCACAGCGAACGCCACATCCTTCTGGCGGGCGGCGTTGTTAGTGGTGGAGCCGCACTCCAGGTCCACGGTGCCGTTGGTCACCAGGGGGATGCGGTTCTGCGAGGTCACGGGCTGGTACTTGACTTCCAGCTTGGACAGGCCCAGGGCCTTCTGGATGTCGGCCAGGACGATTTCACCCATTTCGGTGTGGAAGCCCACGTACTTGCCGTTGCCCAGCGTGTAGGAAAGGCCCGAAGACTCGCGCACGCCCAGCGTCACGCTGCCAGAAGCCTTGATCTTGGCCAGGGTGTCGGTGGCTTGTGCGAACGCGCTGCCTGCGGCCAGGGCGGTCACAGCAATCGCGAGCAAATGTTTCTTCATAGGGATCTCCTTGTGTTGAAAACAGAAAAAAGGGGGAAATTCTAGAGACTGGCCGCAACCCGCCCGGGCTGCAAGCCCAAACGTCTAGAAATAGGGGAGGACTTACCCGAGGATACTAGTCAGAAGGGAACCTGATCGGTAGGGTATTTCCAGAAGTCGCGCAACAGATAACTGACCGGCAGGTTCAGCACCGTGTTGTTCGGGGGGATGGGCTTGTTGAACCACTTGTCATAAATGGGGTAGATGTCGCGGCTGGTGATCAGGCGGCGCATTTCCTCGTCCACCAGTTTTTTGAACTCGGGGTCGTTCTTGGGCAGCATGATGGCCAGCGGCTCGGTGGTCATGAAGCGGCCCACCACCTTGAGCGCCTTGGGGTCAGGCCGCCCGGCGGCCAGGCCATACAGCAGCACGTCGTCCATCACAAAGGCATCGGCCTCACCTTTTTCGACCATCTCGACCGCCTTGGCGTGGTCGGGCGCCTCCACGATGGTGATGCCCATCAGGCGCTCGCGGTTGGCCTGGTCAGCGGCCTTGAGCGGGGTGGTGCCCTTGGTGGACACCAGTTTCTTGCCGTTCAGGTCTTCCACCTTGTCGATAGCGCTGGCGGACTTCACCAGCAGCCGTGCGCCGGTGATGAAGTGGGGAATGGTGAACGCCACCTTCTGGCGCCGTTCGGCGTTGTTGGTGGTGGAGCCACACTCCATGTCAGCCTTGCCCTGCTCTATCACCGAGATGCGGTTGGCAGGCGTAACGGCCACGAACTCCACTTCCATGTCCTTCTTGCCGGTTTTCTTGCGCACCACCTCGGCCAGGCGCAGACACAGGTCCACCGCGTAGCCCACGGGCTTGCCCGACTGGGAGTCGAGATACGAGAACGGCACCGAGGACTCCCGGTGGGCAATCACCAGCTTGCCGCCTGCGCTCACACGCTCCAGCACCGTCGTCGCCTGCACGGACGCCGCCAGCAGGCAGCCCAGGGCAACGAGGCCCTTAGCGAATCTCCAGTGCTGAACTTTCATACGACGTCCCGTTAAAAGAAAGGAATCGGGTTTGCAATGTTCGTGCCATCGTGGCAGTTGCAGGCATGTATTGTTGCCACCGACCCAGCGATGGCGCGAACTGTACGTGTCGTTACTATGAAACTCCAATGCCGTTTGCGGGCGCAACTATGCAAAGTGTTTATATCCGTATTTACCCTTAGCATGACCCGGCTTGGGCCTGGAGGTAGGTCCAGAGTGCCTGGGCCGTGCCCTTGGGGGCTTCCTTGCCCCCCGGTTTCTCGCGGTAGGCACGTACATCCATGGTCATCTGCAGGCCCTCAGCCTCGGAGGGCGCCGCACTGACCAGGCGGCGCGAGCGCAACTCCTTCTTCACCGCGCTGTGAGGCAAAAAGGCCACGCCGTGGCCTTCCAGCGCCATGGCCTTGAGGCCCTCGGCCATGTCGGTCTCGTACACACGCTCCAGGTGTATGGGGGTGCACGACTGCTTGAGGATGAGTTCGGTGACCCGCCCCAGATAGGCACCGGGCGCGTAGCCCAAATAGGGCAACGGCTGGCCGGCGCGCCCCGGCAGGCGGTGCACGGGCTGGCCGTCGGCGTCGGCCTTGCTGTAGGGCGAGATCACCTCCTGCCCCAGGTTCACCATCTCGTAGCGGTCGGCGTCCAGCTGAAAGGGCTGGGAGGGGTGGTGGTAGGCGATGAGCAGATCACACCCACCCTCCACCAAGCGCATCACAGCGTCATGCACATTGAGGGCGATGAGCCGGCTCTTGAACGGGCCGAACTTGTCGGCGAGGCTGGACACCCAGGCCGGGAAGAAGGTGAATGCCAGCGTGTGCGGCACCGCAAACTCGATCATGTCCTTGCCCGCGCTGGTGTGTGCGCGCAGCATGGCGCGGGTGTTCTGCAGCGCCTGCAGCATTTCCAGCGCCTGGTCGTACAGGGTTTTGCCAGCGGGCGTGAGGCGGGTGGGGTAGGAGCTGCGGTCCACCAGATCGGTGCCCGCCCAAGCCTCCAGGGCCTGGATGCGCCGCGAGAACGCGGGCTGGGTCACATGCCGCAGCTGGGCGGAGCGGCTGAAGCTGCGCGTTTCCGCAAGACTGACGAAATCTTCGAGCCACTTGGTTTCCATCGGTACATTATCTGCGCGGGGCCCGCCCGGCGCAGGGCGGGGCTATGAGGGTTTACCTGGCGCTTACCTGCTGCACCAATGGTGTGCACACTTAGCAACACATCGCATAATGCCGGGCAGCGCCAACCGCGCTTTGCGCTCAGGGCCTGTCCCTAGCCCCTGGTGCACAACACTGCCGGGCAGAGCCATTGACCAGCATTCGCATGTTTGTTCTCCTCTACCCCTGCCCCCATGTCCTCCTCCTCTCCCCAAGGGGCCGCCCCCACCGACGCGGCTTCCCCGGCTGCGGACCCTGAGTCCGAACCCCGCTCGCTGCGGCTTGAAGACTGGCTCACCGTCCTCGTGATGGCAGCGCTTGCGCTCATCACGTTCGCCAATGTGCTTGTGCGCTACTTCACCAACTCCTCTTTCGCCTGGACGGAGGAAATCTCGGTCTTCCTGATGATCGTGCTGGCCCTCGTGGCTGGCTCTGCTGCGGTGGCGCGGGACCAGCACATCCGCATTGAGTACTTCGCCGAAGGCGGCTCCCCCGCGCGCCGCAAGCGGCTGGCACAGCTGGGCGCTGCCACCGTAGCCGCGCTGTTCGCGCTGATCGCCGTGCTCAGCGTGCGTGTGGTGTGGGACGACTACCGCTTTGGCGAGACCTCGCCAGGCATCGGCGTGCCACAGTGGTGGTACTCGATCTGGCTTCCCGTGATCTCGGCGCTGATCACAGCACGCGCCGTGGGCCTGCTGGTGCGGCGCACGCGTACCGCCTCGGAGGACCGCGAGCCATGATCGCCACCCTGCTGTTCGTGGCCTTTCTGGGCCTGATGTTTGTGGGTGTTCCAATTGGTGCTGCACTGGGCCTGGCGGGCGCCGCCGCCATCGCGCTGGCCAATGCAGACAGCCAGTGGTTTGGTCTGCTCGCGGTGCCGCAGAACTTCTACGCCGGCCTGGGCAAGTACCCGCTGCTGGCCATCCCCATGTTTGTGCTGGTGGGCTCGATTTTTGACCGCTCAGGTGTGGCGCTGCGCCTCGTCAACTTTGCCGTGGCCATCGTGGGTCGTGGCCCGGGCATGCTGCCGCTGGTGGCGATTGCGGTGGCCATGTTCCTCGGGGGCATCTCGGGCTCGGGCCCGGCCAACGCCGCCGCAGTGGGGGGAGTCATGATCGCGGCCATGTCGCGCGCGGGTTACCCGCCCTCGTTCTCGGCCAGCGTGGTGGGAGCAGCAGCGGCCACGGACATCCTGATCCCGCCCTCCGTCGCGTTCATCATCTACTCGGTGCTCGTGCCGGGCGCCTCGGTGCCAGCGCTGTTCGCGGCAGGCATGATTCCCGGCATCCTGGCCGGTATCGCTTTGATCGTGCCCGCCGTGTGGATGGCGCGCAAACACAAGATGGGGGAGCTCGAAGCCACCCTGCCCCGCCCGCCATTCTGGAAGAGCCTGCGCGAGGCCACCTGGGGCCTGGCCGCCCCCGTGCTGATCCTGGGCGGCATGCGCGCCGGCTGGTTCACGCCGACGGAGGCCGCCGTAGTCGCCGTGTTCTACGGTCTCTTTGTGGGCATGGTGATCCACCGCACGATCACCGTGCGCGACCTGTTCCCCATCCTGCGCGAGTCCGGCGAGCTGTCAGCCGTGATCCTCATCGTGGTGTCGCTCGCGGGCATCTTTGCGTATTCGCTGTCCACGCTGGGCGTGATCGACCCGGTGGCCAACGCTATCGTGAACTCGGGTCTGGGCGAATATGGCGTGCTGGCACTGCTCATCGTGCTGCTCATCACCGTGGGCATGTTCCTCGACGGCATCTCGATCTTTCTGATCTTTGTGCCGCTCTTGCTGCCCATCATGCAGCACTACCACTGGGACCCGGTGTGGTTCGGCGTGATCCTCACGCTCAAGGTCGCGCTGGGCCAGTTCACCCCGCCACTGGCCGTGAACCTGATGGTGTCGTGCCGCATCGCCGGTGTGCGCATGGAATCGACCGTGCGCTGGGTGGGCTGGATGTTGTTTGCCATGTTCCTCGTGATGGTGGCTGTGATCGCCTTCCCGCAACTGGCCCTGTGGCTGCCCGCCAAGCTGGGCTATTGACCCCTTCCCAATGAATTTCTAACCAGGAGACTGAAACAATGAAACTGCGCACCTTCCTCACCTCGGCCGTGGCCGCTGCGGCCGCCCTGGCGTTCACTGCGCCCGCCGCCATCGCACAGACCACCTACAAGAGCGAATACCGCATGTCGCTGGTGCTGGGCCCCGCGTTCCCCTGGGGCAAGGGCGGCGAGCTGTGGGCCAACAAGGTCCGCGAGCGCACCCAGGGCCGCATCAACATCAAGCTCTACCCAGGCGTCTCGCTGATCCAGGGCGACCAGACGCGCGAGTTCAGCGCGCTGCGCCAGGGTGTGATCGACATGGCCGTAGGCTCCACCATCAACTGGTCGCCCCAGGTCAAGCAGCTCAACCTGTTCTCACTGCCCTTCCTGTTCCCTGACTACGCCGCCGTGGACGCGGTGACGCAGGGCGACGTGGGCAAGAGCATCTTCGCCACGCTGGACAAGGCGGGGGTGGTGCCCCTGGCATGGGGCGAAAACGGCTACCGCGAAATCTCCAACTCCAAGAAAGCGATCAAGACCCCTGAAGACCTCAAGGGCCTGAAGATCCGTGTGGTGGGCTCGCCCCTGTTCCTGGACACTTTCACCGCCCTGGGCGCCAACCCCACGCAAATGAGCTGGGCCGATGCACAGCCCGCCTTTGCCAGCGGCGCGGTGGACGGGCAAGAGAACCCGCTGTCCATCTTCACCGCCGCCAAGCTGCACAGCGTGGCACAAAAGCACATCACGCTGTGGGGCTACGTCAACGATCCGCTGATCTTTGTGGTGAACAAGGAGATCTGGAACAGCTGGACCCCGGCCGACCGTGAGATCGTCAAGCAAGCTGCCATCGACGCAGGCAAGGAAGAAATCGCCCTGGCCCGTAAAGGCGTGGTCGAGGCCGACAAGCCGCTGCTCAAGGACATCGCGGCGCTGGGCGTGACGGTGACGCAGCTCTCCCCTGCCGAACGCGCTGCCTTTGTAAAAGCCACGCGCCCCGTGTACGACAAGTGGAAGGGCCAGATCGGCGCCGACCTGGTGAACATGGCCGAGAAGGCGATTGCGGCGCGCAAGCAGTAAAAGAAAGCAAACGCCCGCTCACCCCGCACCGTCAGGGATCTGACGGCGCTATACAAACAATAGCTGCCAGCGCTTATCCATCAGGCGCAGGCAGCTATTTTTTCTTCAAATCGCCGCCCGGAACCGGGTGTTTGACCGCGTTCTTGCGCAGCTTGTTCTCCACCGCCTGGGCCAGGTCCACGCCCGCGTGGTCGGCAATCTGCAGCAGGTAGAGCAGCACATCGGCCACCTCGTCGGCGATGGGCTCTTTCAGCGCCGGGTCGCCTGCCACCGCCAGCGACTGCTCGGGCGTCATCCACTGGAAAATCTCGGCCAGCTCGGCTGCCTCCACCATCAGCGCCATCGACAGATTTTTGGGCGTGTGGAACGGCTGCCAGTAGCGCTCGGCCGCAAAGGCGCGCAGCCGGGCTTGCAAGGCGTCGATATCGAGAGTGGACATCAATACTCCTGATTTGATAGCTAAAAGCGCTTACCTATCGCGCGGAAACGGCCTTTTTTCTTCAAATTTCAGAGCGGCGACACCGGCGCCTCGCCTGCCAGGTGGCGGCGGGCGTTCTCCAGGAACCGATCCACCGACGCCTGCACAGCCTCGGGTGACCAGCCCGCCACATGGGGGGTGAGCACCACGTTGTCCAGGCCGATCAGCTCGGCCGGGGGCGCGGGCTCGCTCTCGTACACATCCAGCCCCGCAGCAGCGATGCGGCCTTCGCGCAGCGCGGCGGCCAGGGCGCCCGTGTCGATCACGCTGCCCCGGGCGATGTTGACGACCACGCCGCGCGGGCCCAGCGCGTTCAGCACGGCGGCGTTCACCAGGTGCTGCGTGCCCGCACCGCCGGGCGTGGCGACAACGAGGAAATCCGCCCAGTCGGCCAGCGCAGTCACGTCAGCAAAGTAACGGTGGGGAACATCGGTACGTGCGCTGCGGTTGTGATAACCCACCTGCATATCGAAGCCCAGCGCACGCTGCGCGATCTTCTTGCCGATAGTGCCCAGGCCCATGATGCCCAGGCGCTTGTGCGACACATTGGGCGGCAGCGGCAGCGCCGTGCGCCACACGCCCTGGCGCGTGAGCTGGTCCAGCCGGGGAATGCCACGCACGGCGGCAATCAGCAGGCCCAGGGCGTGGTCGGCCACGCAGTCGTCGTTGGTGCCCGCACCGGTTGCCACCACAATGCCGCGCGCCTTGGCATGCGCCACGGCGATGTTTTCGTAGCCCGCTCCCAGGGCGCAGACGAGGGTGATGTTCGGCAAGGCATCGAGCTGCGCGGCCGAGAGGCCCGTGGCGCCGATAGTCAGCACCACCGTGATGCGCGCGCCGTGCGCAGCGATGGCGGCTGCAGCCTGCGCAGCGTCGGGCGCGTAGACCAGCTCGAACGACTGCGCCATCTGGGCGCGGTGTTCTTCGGACAGGAACATGAGGGCTAGCAGGACAGGCTTCATGGGGACGGAGATTGCAAAAAAGTGAAAGGATGCAAGGATGTTGGGATCAGGCCGATGGGTCGCTTTGCTGGAGTGACCACATGCTGGCGTAGCGGCCATTGAGGGCCAGCAGCTGCGCGTGCGTGCCGCGTTCGATGATGCGGCCCGCGTCCATGACCAGGATCTCGTGTGCATCCACCACCGTGGACAGGCGGTGCGCAATCACCAGCGTGGTCTTGTTCTGCGCCACGCCCTGCAGCTCGGCCTGGATGGCGCGCTCGTTGGCCGAATCCAGCGCGCTGGTGGCCTCGTCAAAGATCAGGATGGGCGGGTTCTTGAGCAGGGTGCGCGCAATCGCCACGCGCTGCTTTTCACCGCCCGAGAGCTTGAGCCCCCGCTCGCCCACTTGTGTCGCGTAGCCCTTGGGCGTGCTCGCGATGAAGTCGTGGATGCGCGCGGCGCGGGCGGCGGCTTCGATCTCATCCTGGCTGGCGCCCGGGCGGCCATAGGCGATGTTGTAGGCCACGGTGTCGTTGAACAGCACGGTGTCCTGCGGCACGATGCCAATCGCCTGGCGCACGCTGGCCTGCGTCACGCTGCGGATCTCTTGCCCGGCAATGGTGATGCGGCCCTGCTGGATGTCGTAGAAGCGAAACAGCAGCCGCGCGAGTGTGCTCTTGCCCGATCCCGAGGGCCCCACCACCGCCACGGTTTTGCCCGCCGGGATCTCGAAGCTGATGCCGTGCAAGATGGTGCGCCCGCCTGTGCTGGTGACGCCGGGGTCGTAGGCAAACACCACGTCCTCAAAGCGCACGGTGGGCTGGCCGAGCCCCGCCAGCGGCTGGGCGCCGGGGGCATCGGCCACCTCACGCTCCTTGTCCATCAGCGTGAACATCTTGTCCAGGTCGGTCAGGCTCTGCTTGATCTCGCGGTAGATCACGCCCAAAAAGTTGAGCGGGATGTAGAGCTGGATCATGAAGGCGTTGACCATGACGAGGTCGCCCAGCGTCATGCGGCCATCCACCACACCCTGCGTGGCGCGCCAGAGCATGGCCACCAAACCCACTGCAATGATGAGCTGCTGGCCGGTGTTGAGCATCGACAGCGTGGTCTGGCTCTTGAGCCGCGCGCGGCGCAGGCGCTCCAGGCTTTCGTCGTAGCGCCGGGCCTCGAAGCCTTCGTTGTTGAAGTACTTCACCGTCTCGTAGTTGAGCAGCGAATCCACGGCCTTGGAATGCGCGGCCGAGTCGAACTCGTTGGCCTCTCGGCGGAACTGGGTGCGCCACTCGGTCACCAGCACGGTGAAGAGGATGTACAGCGCCAGTGCTGCCAGCGTGATCCACGCGAACCAGGCGTCGAACTTGATGGCCAGCACCGACAGCACCAGCACCACCTCCACCAGCGTGGCGACCACGTTGAACAGCGTGAAAGAGATCAGCGACTCGATGCCGCGCACGCCGCGCTCGATATCGCGGGTCATGCCGCCGGTCTGGCGCTCCAGGTGAAAACGCAGGCTGAGCGCGTGCAGGTGCTCAAAGGTCTGCAGTGCAATCGAGCGGGCTGCGCCCTGCGTGGCCTTGGCAAACACCAGCTCGCGCAGCTCGGTGAACAGCGAGGTGGACAGCCGCAGCGCGCCATAGGCCACCAGCAGCCCCACGGGCACCACCAGCAGCGCGGCAGGGTCGCCAGGCTTGAAACTCATGGCGTCCACCAGCGTCTTGAGCAGGATAGGCACGCCCACGTTAGCGAACTTGGCCCCGATCATGAAAACAATGGCGGCGATCACGCGCCACTTGTATTGCCACAGGTAGGGCAGCAGCCGGTGCAAGGTGGCCCAGTCCGACTGGACCGGCGCAGGCGCGGCGACCGTACCACTGGCAGTGGCAC
>NZ_QAIH01000013.1 GCF_003060895.1 Acidovorax sp. HMWF029
GTGCTGGCGCGGAGCCCGGCGGTGCTGCGATGGGGGGGCTGGCCGGAGGGGTGTTCTCGCTGCCGCCGCCGCAGGCGGCCAGAGCAGCGGTCGACGCGAACAGCGCCGTCAGCAACGGTGCTCGGCCCCGCTCTGCCGGTACAGCCTGCGTGGCGATGGCGGATTCGCGCTCTGCGTTCTCTGCAACCTGGTTGGTCAGAGGTTCCTCGTATGTATTTTTCATGGTGATCGTGGTGAAACGCGTGCCGTTCAAGTGGCGCAACCGCCACTTAATCACAGGGCAGATCGTGGGCGGCAACACAAGTGTTACCAAGAGAAACAGCTACTTGGGAGCAAGCGTGGCTTCCCGGTCAGAAATGATGGGCAATTGCAACACTTTGTGGCCTGCAGGCGCCAGGCAGCATGTATGTGTGAGCCCCTGTCAGCCAAGGCTGGGTGCGGTGTTGCTCCCCTCCCATCGGCCTCGTCCTTCAAACCCGTAGGCCTGGGCCCACGCGTGCAAATGGGCATGGACTACGGGCTGCTGACTGATTCGTTTCTACAGTGAGTCCATCGCCGAACGCATTGTTTCCACGCGCTCCGGGTGGATGGCCAGGGCGAGGTTTTTGAAGGATGCAGCCATGAATGAAGACACCATCAAGGGCAACTGGAAGCAGTTCAAGGGCAAGCTGATCGCGCAGTGGGGCAAGCTCACCAACGACGATCTGGATGTCATCGACGGCAAACGCGAGCAGTTCCTGGGCAAGCTGCAGGAACGCCAGGGCCTGGCTCGCGAAGCGGCCGAAAAGCAGCTCAAGGACTGGCAGGAGCGACATCCTGAATTCCGCTTCAACGATTGATAGCGCCACCGGGTTGCGGGGCAAGAACTCCGCGCCCTGCCGAGGCCCATCGCAGATGGCCCTCACAAATATCCATCAGCCTGCATTTACAACATATTGAGGAGAAACCCATGACATTCAAACTCAGACGCACCCTGATCGCTGCCTGCGCGGCTGGTCTTCTTGCCACGACCGCTTTCGCCATGACCCCCACAGAGCACAAGGCCGCCAAAGACAGTATCTCGGCGGACTACAAGATGAACAAGCAAAAATGCAATGCCCTCAAGGCCAACGCCAAGGACATCTGTGCAAAAGAAGCCAAGGGCACACAGGACGTGGCCAAGGCTGAACTCGAAGCCCAGTACAAGCCCAGCGCCAAGGCCAGCCAGAAGGCCGCCGAAGCCCATGCCGACGCTGCCTACGCCGTTGCCAAAGAAAAGTGTGACGACCTGACTGGCAATGCCAAGGACGTCTGCGTGAAGGACGCCAAGGCGGATCATGTGAAGGCCAAGGAAAACGCCAAGGTGACGGCTGCCCAAGCCAAACCTGCCGACAGCGTGGCTGAAAAGGCCGCCAATGTGGCTGAGGCCCGCAAGGATGCCGCAGCCGAGAAGAACGAGGCCAACTACAAGGCAGCCAAGGAGCGCTGTGACGCAATGAGCGGCGATGTGAAGTCCAAGTGTGTGGACGACGCCAAGCGCATGCATGGCCAGACCTGATCGGGGGCGGGGCGCTGGACGCCTGGCCTGATCCCTTGCTGGCATGTCAGGACCCTGCCCGCTGCGCGGTGCAGGGTCCTGCCGCGTCAGGCGGAGGGTTGGGGCAAGAGGCCCAGGTTGCCCGAGCCGCCACATGGCGCCATGCCCTGACCTGCATCAACACGGGGCCGGGTCGGGGCTTCTAAGCTCGCACCTTCGTTTGACCTGTCCGCCCAAGGAGTTCTATGGCCCACCTCGAATGGTCTGATGCGCTGAGCCTCGACTTACCCCTGATGGACGACACCCACCGGGAGTTTGTCGATTTGTTGGCGGCAGTGGAGCAGGCCGACGACACGCAATTGCTGCTGGCATGGCAGGCGCTGGTGGCGCACACCGACCAGCATTTCGGCCAGGAAGACACCTGGATGACGTCCACCCGCTTTGCCTCGGGAAATTGCCACAGCATGCAGCACCGCGTTGTGCTGCAGGTGATGCGCGAAGGTGCCGCACGGGCCGCGCAGGGCGACCTGAAGGTGCTGCGCGTGATGGCGAGCGAGCTGGCTCTGTGGTTCCCCCAGCATGCGCAGAGCATGGATGCGGCCCTGGCCTTGCACCTGCGCCGGGTGGGCTTTGACCCCGCCACCGGCGTGGTGCATGCACCGCAGGCGCTGCCCGGTGACTTGATCCATGGCTGCGGTGGCGCGACCTGTGGGGACGCAGGCAAGGAGCCTGTGGCAGGCGGCGCCTACGGCACAGAAAACTACAACCAGCAGACCGCCGTGGCCTGAAGTTCGGAAGGCCAGCCCCTCGCGGGGCGCAGCCCCTTGCACTGCCGGGCCCCGCCCCCAAGACCCGCTGGTTTGGGCTGGGTTGGATGGCGCTGCGCGCACAGCGCCGCCGCAAGCGTGCTTCTACCCGTGCGCAGGCGCCACATGTATGGCATGCTGCCTTCTCCAAACCAAAGGCAAGTGTGGGCGGCATGGCCGCTGTGCTCCATGGCCGCAATATCTTCCCTCGAAGCCCCGGTCGATGACACCGAGCGCCTGCAGGCCTTGCAGCGCTACGGGATTCTCGATACCCCCATGGAGCCCGCCTACGACGAGCTTGCCGACATCGCGGGCCATGTGTGCGAGGCGCCCGTGGCCCTTGTGAGTTTTGTGGACCGCGACCGCCAGTGGTTCAAGTCAGCGCAAGGGCTGCCCGATCGGGAAACACCGCTCGACCAGTCCGTGTGCCGCTATGCCATCCGGCAGTCGGATGTGTTCATCGTGTCCGACCTGGCCCAGGACGTGCGGTTCGCGAACTACGGCATCGTCACCCAAGTAAATCCGCTGCGCTTTTATGCGGGTGTGCCCCTGGTCACACCAGATGGCTACGCCCTGGGCACCCTGTGCGTGCTGGACCATCGGCCGCGCCAGCTGTCGCAGCGCGCGCAGGATCTGCTTGGCGCCCTGGCGCGCCAGGTGGTTCGGCTGCTGGAGCTCAAGCGCGCGAATGACCGCCAGGGCCAGATGCTGGCCGATCTGGACGCCGCCCGCCAGCAGATGGCCGTGCTGGCCCACACCGATGTGTTGACCGGGCTGGCCAACCGCCGCGCGTTCACCGAACGCCTGCGGCAGGAGCAGGCCCTGCAGCAGCGGGGCAATGAACCGGCCTGCCTGTTGATGATGGACCTGGACCACTTCAAGCGCATCAACGATGTGCATGGCCACCATGTGGGAGACCAGGCGCTGCAGCGGTTTGCAGACCTGTGCCGCAGTGTGTTCCGTGCCTCCGATGTGGTGGGGCGCTGGGGGGGCGAGGAGTTTCTGGCCCTGCTGCCGTCCACAGGGGTGGAGCAGGCCCAGGCTGTGGCGCAGCGTGTGCATGCTGCGCTGACCCAGCAGCCTCTGCCTGGCATCGACCCCCCGCACCAGCTGTCGGTCAGCATGGGGCTGACGTTGTTTGACCCGCTGCGTCCGCTCGATGTCACCCTGCGCCTTCTTGATTCCGCGCTGTACACCGCCAAGCAGGGGGGCCGCAGCCGCACGGTATTGGTGTGATGAGCGCGTTGCTCACTTATTGATAGCTAATTGCGATTGTGGGACGGGCGGAGAGCACTTGTTTTGTCCAGTATTTTTTGAATTCTCAGGGTGTGCATAGGCCCGGCATGCCTCGGCGGGCATGCCAAGCTCCTTCAAGCAGGCTCAGTGCCTGGGGCTGCGAGGCAGCAACAGTGCTGCCATGCGCCACGACAGATCACGCAGCGCCCGGCGCAAGGCGGGCGATGCCGCAGGCGCACCGGCCGTGCCCGGCGCATCGTGGGGGCAGAAGGCTGCCTCCAGCACCTGCTGCTTGGCGCTGACCAGGGCAAGCCGGTCCTGGGCGCGCAGCGCCGCCATCAGCTGGTCGCGGTGGCGCTGAACCCGCGCTGCTTCGGCTGCCGTCAGCGCCGGGGTGTGGGGCGCAGCGCCCGCCAGGTTCTGGGCCAGGTGCAGTGCCCAGGAGCGAGGGGCTGACGGGGTGCTCGGCTGCGGGCCCATGGTGCCGGGTGTCATGCAGCCTCCGTGCGTGGGGTGCCAGGGCGGGCCTGTGCGGTGGGTGTGGGTGGCACGGGCGGTGTGGAAGGTGGCTTGGGGGGCAGGGGCCGGCCCGGCGTGCCGCCAGCCTGCGACAGCCC
>NZ_QAIH01000148.1:0-6121 GCF_003060895.1 Acidovorax sp. HMWF029
GGTGTGGTCTGGGCTTTGGGGGGGCTGGATTGTCTGGACGCGCCGGAGCCAAGACCCGTTGCGGAAAAAATGAACAAGATATGCCACTTCCGCCTGTTGGGTAAGCATTTGTAGCTATTAATTTGATAGCTAATATGCTCAATTGCCCGTGCGGGCGCGCGCGCGGGGCAACTTGCATACCCAATTGATACGCCTAGGTGTTAGTCCTGAGCATCTGGTGCAAATTAGTATTTGTGATGTCGATTGCAGTACCAATCGAGCATTGCAGCATCGGTATCGTTCAGTCCGTCAATGCCCTGTATGCCAGCACTGGCGTTGAGCGGTTGATTTCATACCAATACCGAAGGAGACATTCCGATGCCACATTTCCACCGTGCTTCTGTCCGTGCCGAGGCTCCCAAGCGCCTCGTCCTGGCTGCTGCGCTCACCCTGTCGCTGTGCGGCGCTGCCAGCGCGCAGACCGAACTGGTCATTGCCACCGTGAACAACGGCCACATGATCGAGATGCAAAAGCTCGGCAAGCACTTCGAGCAGGCCAACCCCGACATCAAGCTCAAGTGGGTGACGCTGGAAGAGGGCGTGCTGCGCCAGCGCGTGACCACCGACATCGCCACCAAGGGCGGCCAGTTCGACGTGATGACGATTGGCATGTACGAAGCGCCCATCTGGGGCAAGAAGGGCTGGCTGCAGGAGCTGAAGACCGACGCCGCCTACGACGTGGACGACCTGCTGCCCGCCGTGCGCAACGGCCTGACCGTGGATGGCAAGTTGTTTGCCGCGCCGTTTTATGGCGAAAGCTCCATGCTGATGTACCGCAAGGACCTGGCTGACAAGGCGGGCGTGCAGGTGCCCGAGCGTCCCACCTGGCCGCAGATCAAGGATCTGGCCGCCAAGATGCACGACCCCAAGAACGGCGTGTACGGCATCTGCCTGCGCGGCAAGCCGGGCTGGGGCGACAACATGGCGTTTTTGACCACGCTGGTCAACACCTTCGGTGGCCAGTGGTTCGACATGCAGTGGAAGCCGCAGCTCGAATCCAAGCCCTGGAAGGATGCGATCAACTTCTACGTGGACCTGCTCAAGAACTACGGTCCGCCCGGTTCTGCAGCCAACAGCTTCAACGAGATCCTGGCGCTGACCAACTCCGGCAAGTGCGGCATGTGGGTGGATGCCACCATCGCCGCCTCGTTCGTGGCTGACCCTAAGCAGTCCAAGGTGGCTGACCAGATGGCCTTTGCCCAGGCACCCACCATGAACACGCCCAAGGGCGCCAACTGGCTGTGGTCCTGGAACCTGGCCATCCCTGCCGGTTCGAAAAAGGTGGACGCTGCGCAGAAGTTCATCACCTGGTCCACCAGCAAGGATTACGTACAGCTCGTAGCCAAGACGAACGGCTGGGCCAATGTGCCCACCGGCACGCGCAAGAGCACCTATGCATCGCCAGAGTTCCAGAAGGCCGCCCGCTTTGCCGCGGCAGAGAAGACCGCCATCGACTCGGCCAACCCGACGGATTCGACCTTGCCCAAGAGCCCGTATGTGGGTGTGCAGTTCGCTGCCATCCCTGAGTTCCAGGCCATCGGTATCGCCGTGGGCCAGCAGATGAGTTCAGCGCTGGCGGGCAAGACAAGCGTGGACGCGGCGCTCAAGGCGAGCCAGGTGATTGCCGAGCGTGAAATGAAAAAGGGCGGTTATTACAAGTAACCCCAGGTTGTGCGAACCCACGATGCGCCCCGGACCGTTTGCGTACTCACCGTTCGCCCTGAGCCTGGCGAAGTGCTGTGTGCCAACACGCCCTGGCTTCGACCGGCTCAGCCCGAACGGTTCGGCGCGGTTGTGGGCTCTGTGCAGACCTCTGCGCGTTGATCGCTCGCCACTTACTCGCGCCCTTTCGGACCTTCCATGAACCGCCGCCTGCTCCCCCGCCTGCTGCTCACGCCCGCCATGGCCACGCTCTTCCTGTGGATGATCGTGCCGCTGGTGATGACGATCTACTTCTCGCTCATCCGCTACAACCTCATGCAGCCAGACCAGACCGGGTTTGCCGGGCTGGAGAACTTTGAGTACTTCGTCACCGACCCGTCTTTTGGCACGGCGGTGGTCAATACGCTGCTGCTTCTGGGCAGCGTCATTCTCATCACGGTGGTGCTTGGCATTGCGATTGCGCTGCTCATCAACGAGCCGTTTGCGGGCCGGGGCATCGTGCGGGTGCTGCTGATCTCGCCGTTCTTCGTCATGCCCACGGTGAATGCGCTGATGTGGAAGAACATGATGATGAACCCCATCTACGGCGTGCTCGCCCAGGTGTGGATGTTCTTTGGCGCACAGCCGGTGGATTGGCTCACCGACCACCCGCTGTTCTCGGTGATCGTGATGGTGTCGTGGCAATGGCTGCCTTTTGCCACGCTGATTTTCATGACCGCGCTGCAGAGCATGAACCACGAGCAGCTCGAAGCCTCGCGCATGGACGGCGCCAACTACCTGCAGCAGCTGCGCTACCTGTATGTGCCGCACCTGGCGCGCTCGGTGGCCGTGGTGGTGATGATCGAACTCATCTTTTTGCTCAGCATCTTTGCCGAGATCTACACCACCACGGGCGGCGGGCCGGGGGATGCGAGTACCAACGTCACCTTCCTGATCTTCAAGCAGGCGCTGCTCAATTTTGACGCGGGCGTTGCATCGGCAGGTGCGCTGTTCGCAGTGCTGCTGGCCAATATCGCGGCGGTGTTTCTGATCCGCATGGTCGGCAAGAACCTTGACAAGTAAGACGGGGCAATGCTCATGACAACGACACAACGACGCCGCTCCAACTTCCCGCTGGGCTTGCTGGCGCTGCGCACCGCCGCTGCCTGGGGCGTGGCCCTGCTGCTGTTTTTCCCGCTGGGTTGGCTGTTCCTCACGGCGTTCAAGACCGAATTGCAGGCCATCGCCGTGCCGCCGCAGCTGTTCTTTGTCCCCACGCTCGAAAACTTCCACGAGGTGCAGGAGCGCAGCGACTACCTGCTGTACGCCAAGAATTCGGTCATCACCAGCGTGGTCTCTACCCTGGTGGGGCTGATGCTGGCTGCGCCTGCGGCCTACGCCATGGCGTTCTTCAAGGGCAAGTACACCAAAGACATCCTGATGTGGATGCTCTCGACCAAGATGATGCCCGCCGTGGGCGCGCTGGTACCCATCTATGTGCTGGCGCAAAAGAGCCACCTGCTCGATACGCAGCTGGCGCTGATCATCGTGTTCGCGCTGTCCAACCTGCCCATCATGGTCTGGATGCTGTATTCGCACTTCAAGGACATCCCGCGCGAGATTCTGGAAGCCGCGCGCATGGACGGCGCCACGCTGTGGCAGGAGGTGCGCCTGGTGCTGCTGCCGCTGGGCATGGGCGGCCTCGCGTCCACCGGCCTCTTGTGCCTGGTGCTGTCGTGGAACGAGGCCTTCTGGAGCCTGAACCTGAGCGCCGCCAAGGCCGGCACGCTGGCCACGCTGATCGCGTCGTACTCCAGCCCCGAGGGCCTGTTCTGGGCCAAGTTGTCCGCCGCCTCGCTGATGGCCATTGCACCCATCGTGGTGTTTGGCTGGTTCAGCCAGAAGCAGCTCGTCCAAGGTCTCACGTTCGGCGCGGTCAAGTAAAGCGCAGCGCTCATCTCCCCAGTTTTCAAGCATTCAGGAACCCGATTCCATGGCCTACCTTCAACTGCGCGGCATCGAGAAATTTTTCGGCGAACACCGCGCCATCAAGGGCATCGACCTCACCATCCAGCAAGGCGAGTTCATCGTCTTCGTCGGCCCCTCGGGCTGTGGCAAGTCCACGCTGCTGCGGCTGATCGCGGGGCTCGAAGCCATCGACGGCGGCACCCTGATGCTCGACGGCCGCGACATCACCGACCAGCCATCCAGCAAGCGCGACCTGGCCATGGTGTTCCAGAGCTATGCGCTGTACCCGCACATGAGCGTGTACGAGAACATGAGCTTTGCGCTCAAGCTTGCCAAGGTGGACAAGCAGGTGATCGACGAGAAGGTGCAGAACGCCGCTCGCATCCTCAACCTCACGCAGTACCTGCAGCGCACGCCCAAGGAGCTGTCGGGCGGGCAGCGCCAGCGCGTGGCCATCGGCCGCGCCATCGTGCGCGCGCCCAAGGTGTTTTTGTTTGACGAGCCGCTGTCCAACCTCGACGCTGCGCTGCGCGGCCAGACCCGTGTGGAGATCGCCAAGCTGCACCGCGACCTCGGTGCCACCACCATCTATGTCACGCACGACCAGGTCGAGGCCATGACGCTGGCCGACCGCGTGGTGGTGCTGCGCGACGGCGTCATCGAGCAGGTGGGCACGCCGCTCGAGCTGTACGACCGGCCCGCCAACCAGTTCGTGGCCCAGTTCATCGGCACGCCGCAGATGAACGTGGTGCCCTTGCCGCAGTTGCCATCGCCCGTGCAACAACAGGCACCCGCCGGGGCGGAGGGCGGTGCCATCGGCCTGCGACCCGAGAACATCACGGTGCGCAGCACCGGCGCGACGCCGGTGCCGGGCCAGGTGGACCTGGTGGAAGCACTGGGCGCCGAGACACTGATCTACGTGAGAACGCCCAGCGGCGCGCAGTTTGTGGCCCGCCAGAACGACCGCACAGGCCTGCGTGCGGGCGATGCGGTTTGCCTGGACATCGATGCATCGCAAGCCCATTGGTTCGACCCGAACGGCCGCGTGGTGGCCCGCCATACCGCATGACCGCCATGACTGCTTCCATGTCCCCCGGACAAGAACTTCAAGGCAAGGTGGCGGCGGTTACCGGCGCCGCATCGGGCATCGGCTTTGCCAGTGCCCAAGCCATGGCCAACGCTGGTGCGCGCGTGGTGCTGATCGACCGTGACGAGGCAGCGCTGGCCAAGGCCTGTGCAGCCATCGGACCGAACGCCTTGCCGCTGGTGCTGGACCTGCTCGATGCCAGGCAATGCGCCAGCCTGCTGCAGCGCACGCTGGCGCTCGCGGGCCAGCTCGACATATTTCACGCCAATGCTGGGTTGTATGTGGGTGGCGACCTGGTGGATGCCGACCCCGACGCGATCGACCGCATGCTCAACCTGAACGTCAACGTGGTGATGAAGAACGTGCACAACGTGCTGCCCCACATGATCGAGCGCGGCACGGGTGACATCATCGTCACCAGCTCGCTGGCCGCGCATTTCCCCACGCCGTGGGAGCCTGTCTACGCCTCGTCCAAATGGGCCGTCAATTGCTTCGTGCAGACCGTACGCCGCCAAGTGTTCAAGCACGGCATCCGCGTGGGCTCCATCTCGCCCGGGCCCGTCATCACCTCGCTGCTGGCCGACTGGCCTGCGGAAAAGCTCGCAGAAGCCAAGGCCAGCGGCAGCCTCATCGAGGCATCCGAAGTGGCCGAGGTGGTGCTGTTCATGCTCACCCGCTCGCGCGGCATGACCATCCGCGACGTCGTGATGATGCCCACCAATTTCGATCTGTAAACACCTGCCTTCACGCACCATGAATTTCATCCTGCATCTGGGCCTGGGCTCCTTCCACCGCGCCCACCAGGCCGTTTACGTCCACGCGTTGCGCCAGCAGGGCACCGCTGATGACCGCGAATGGGCCATCGCAGGCGGCAACCTGCGCCCGGACATGGCCGACACCATCGCGGCGCTGCAAGCGCAGGATGGGCGTTACACGCTCGAAACCGTCACCCCCCAAGGCGAGCGCAACTACGCCGTCATCGAGTCGATCCAGCGCGTGATCCCCTACCAGGATGACCTGGCCCCGCTGATTGCCATGGGTGCCGACCCCGCCACCCGCATCATCAGCTTCACGGTGACCGAGGCGGGCTACTACCTGGATGCCCAGAACCAGCTCGACTGGCCCGCGTTTGCCGACCTGCGCGCCGACCTGGCGGCCGTGAAGGCGGGCCAGGCAGGTCACACCATCTATGGCGGCCTGGTCAGCATCCTGCGCGCGCGCAGGGCAGCCGGTGCGGGCGCTGTGACGCTGATGAACTGCGACAACCTGCGCCACAACGGCGAGCGCTCGCGCGGCGGTCTGCTGCAGTTCATCGAGGCGCTGGGCGATGCGCCACTGAAAGAGTGGGTGGAGCAGAACACCACAAGCCCCAACGCTATGGTGGAC
>NZ_QAIH01000148.1:6131-13773 GCF_003060895.1 Acidovorax sp. HMWF029
CCCCACGCCCGATGTGGCCGAGCGCGTGAAGGCCGCGACCGGCTGGGACGACAAGGCGGCCCTGATGGGCGAGAGCTTTATCCAGTGGGTGATCGAAGACGACTTTATCGCCGGGCGGCCCGCGTGGGAGATGGTGGGCGTGGAGATGGTGCAGTCGGTGCAGGCGCATGAAGAGGCCAAGATCCGCCTGCTCAACGCAACGCACAGCTGCATTGCCTGGGCCGGCACGCTGGCGGGCTACCAGTACATCCACGAAGGCACGCACGATGCCGCCATCCGCCAGATGGCCTACGACTACGTCACCGACGACGCGATTCCGGTGCTCCACACGCCCGAGCAACCATGTCCCATCAACCTGGAGCAGTACCGCGACGTGGTGCTGGACCGCTTCGGCAACCCCGCCATCGCGGACACCAACCAGCGCGTGGCGATGGACGCGTTCTCCAAGATCCCCGGCATGATCGCACCCACCATCCGCGACAAGCTGGCGCGCAACGCACCGTTTGACAGCGTGGCGGTGCTGCCAGCGCTGTTCCTGGCCTACCTGCAGCGCTGGCACGCGGGGCGGATCCCCTACACCTACCAGGACCAGGCCATGGACCCCGCCGTGGCCCATGCCATCTGCGATGCCGCCGACCCCGTGGCGGCCTATGCGGCAGACACGACCTTGTGGGGCGAGATGGCCAGCCACCCCCGGCTGGTGGACGCGCTGCGCCAAGCCTATGCCCGCGTGTTGGCTTTTGTGGCGCAGCGGACAGGCGCCTGATGCTGGTGTAATTTGAGCCCACTACTGCCATGACCGTGAAGACGCCCATCGCCCCGCGCCAGACCAAGCCCGAGCTGGAGCACGACTATGTGCGCTCGCCCGCGCTGGGCTATGAGCGGCCTGAGACGGCCGGTTTTATCCGCTGCCTGGCGCACGGGTTTCCCACGCCGCTGGCGCGCTGGCACTACCACGACGAGTACGAGCTGCACCTGATCACTGCCACTTCTGGCAAGGTGTTTGTGGGCGACTGGATCGGTCAGTTCCAGCCCGGCCACCTGGTGCTGACCGGGCCGCGCCTGCCCCACAACTGGATCAGCATGGATCTGCCCGAAGGCGGCGTGCCGCTGCGCGACCTGGTGATCCAGTTCTCGCATGCGCCGCTGGTGGCCAGCAGCGAAACCATCCCCGAGCTGCGCGAGGTGCTGCCCTTGCTCGAGCGCGCGCGCCACGGCATCGAATTCTTTGGCATGGAAGCCCAGGCGCAGGAACACTGGCACCGCATCAAGGCGCGCCAGGGGTTGGCACGGTTCGGTGCGTTCTGCGAATTCATGAGCGACCTGGCGCGCTGCACCGACTTTCGCCTGCTCTCCAGCACCCAGCTGCAAAGCGAAGACAACGACACCCAGCTCGACCAGATCAACGCCATCGTGAGCCGCATCACCGACCACCTGGCCGACCCGCTGTCGGCGGCCGACCTGGCGCAAGAGCTGGGCATGACGGAGAGCCGCTTTTCGCGCTTCTTCCGCCGCGCCACGGGCAACACCTTCACTGATTTTGTGAACCTGGTGCGCGTGAACCGCGCGTGCCAGCTGCTGATGGAGACCGAGCGCTACATCACGCACATTGCGTATGACGTGGGCTTCAACAACATGGCCAACTTCAACCGCCGCTTTCTGGACATCAAGGGCATGACGCCCAGCGAGTACCGCAAGCAGGGTGCGGGAAGGTTTGGAAAGACTTCCTGATCCCCGGCCGGATCTGCACCCTGAGAGGGGGCCCTGTTGCGTGACCCCGCACGCAGCCCGCCAAAGGCAAAGGCCGGGCCATGGCTTTCACTGTGAATCACTGACATCTGTCCATCACCCATGTACCTCGGAATCGATTTAGGCACCTCGGGTGTCAAGCTCCTGCTGCTGGACGATGCGCACGCTGTGGTCGCTAACGCCGACGCCGCCGTGCCCCAGCTGCGCCCCCAGCCGACCTGGAGCGAGCAGCACCCCGCCGACTGGTGGGCCGCCGTGGAGACTGCCGTGGCGCAGTTGCGCGCGCAGGCACCCGCTGCGTGGGTACAGGTGCGGGGCATCGGCCTGTCGGGCCACATGCATGGCGCGGTGGTACTGGACGCGCAGGGCCAGGTGCTGCGCCCGGCCATCTTGTGGAACGACGGCCGCGCCAGCGCCGAATGTGCGCAGCTGGAATCGGCGGTGCCCACATCGCGCCAGACCACCGGCAATCTCGCCATGCCCGGCTTCACCGCGCCCAAGCTGCTGTGGCTGCGCACCCACGAGCCCGCCGTGTTCGAGCAGATCCGCACCGTGCTGCTGCCCAAGGACTGGCTGCGCCTGCAACTCACCGGCGATGCCGTGAGCGACATGTCCGACGCATCGGGCACGCTGTGGCTGGACGTGCAGGCGCGCGCATGGAGCCCGGCCATGTTGCAAGCCTGTGGGCTCGATGTTTCGCACATGCCCGCGCTGGCCGAGGGCAGTGCGCCCACCGGCACACTGCGCAGCGATGTGGCACGCCGCTGGGGGCTCGGTGACAGCATCGTCGTGGCTGCTGGCGCGGGCGATAACGCCGCCAGTGCCGTGGGCGTGGGCGCCCGCACTGCGGGGCAGGGCTTTGTGTCGCTGGGCACCTCGGGCGTTGTATTTCGCGTGACGGACGCTTTTGCGCCTGCCACAGAGCGCGCCGTGCATGCCTTTGCCCATGCGTTGCCGCAGCGCTGGCACCACATGTCGGTCATGCTCAGTGCAGCGAGTGCGTTTGGCTGGGTCACCCGGCTGACGGGGCGTGGCGACGAGGCGCAACTGTCTGACGCCGTCAGCGTCCTCAACACCACCCGCCAGGCGCAGGCGCCGCTGTTTTTGCCGTACCTGAGTGGCGAGCGCACACCGCACAACAACGCGGCTGCGACCGGCGTCTTCATGGGATTGCGTGCCGAGCACAAGGCGGCGGACCTGGCCTATGCCGTGATGGAGGGCGTGGGCTTTGGCCTGCTCGATGGCCTCAACGCCATGCGCGCTGCCGGGGCCGGGCAGGGTGGTGCTGCCAGCGGGGATGATGCAGCCCTGGCCCTGGTCGGTGGCGGTGCCCGCAGCAACCCTTGGGCGCAGCTCTTGGCCAGCGCTTTGGGCGCCCCGCTGCAGCGCCCGCAGGGTGCACATGCCGCCGCTGCCCTGGGCGCCGCACGCCTGGCTGCCATGGCCTGCGGCGGTGACGAAGCCCACTGGTGCCAGCCCTTGACCGCCGACGCCATCTTCACGCCACAGGCTGCGCAACAATCCCTGCTGGCCGAGCGCTATGCCCGCTTTGTTGCGCTGTACCCCGCACTGCAAGCCCAGTTCTGACGTGTTCCCCGCATCGTCCCAAAACACCATGACTTCCGCATCTATTGCCTTTAGCGCCACAGCCCCTATCCACGCCGCCATTGCAGGCGAGGCCCTCATCGACCTTATCCGCCGCCCCAACGGCAGCTACCTGCCGTGCCTGGGTGGCGCGCTCTACAACCTGTGCCGTGCGCTGGCCCGCCAAGGCGTGGGCACGCAGTACCTCAACCCTTTGTCACGCGACCGCTTTGGCCGCGAGCTGGCAGCGCAATTGGCGGCCGACGGCGTGGTGCTGGCCAGGCCAGACCCCGTGCAGCAGGTTACATCCTTGGCAGTGGTCAACCTCGATGCACACGGCCACCCCGACTACGCCTTCTACCGCGAAGGCGTGGCCGACCGCGCCGTGTCTGCCGCAGGTCTGGTCGATAGCTGCGCCGCGTTGCCCGCGCTGCAGTTGGTCTGCACCGGCGCGCTGGCACTTGACGCGCGTGACACGGCCATCTACCTGCCGTGGCTGGCCGCCCAGCGCGCCGCAGGGCGCTGCGTGGTGGTCGATGCCAACCTGCGCCCCTCGGTCATGCCCGACCTGTCGGCGTACCGCATCGCTGTGCACGCCGCGCTGGCCCACGCACACATCATCAAGGCCAGCGACGAAGACCTGGACCACCTGGCCGTGCCCGGCGCGGATGCGCTGGCCCGCGCGAAGCACCTGCTGGCCGCTAACTCGCAGGCCCACCTGATGGCGCTGACGCTGGGCGCGGAAGGCGCATGGTTGCTGCACCGCAATGGCGCGCAGTGTTTCGCCAAAGAGGCCCAGCCGCTGCAGGTGGTGGACACCGTGGGCGCGGGCGACAGCTTTCTGGCCGGGCTGCTGGCGCACCTGCTGCGCCAGGCGCAAGCCGCCCTTGGGGTAGGTTTTGTGCCGTTTGTGGAAGCGCTGACAGCCGATGCCTGCCAACAGGCGCTGCGCCACGCGCTGGCCAGCGCGAGCCTGTGCGTGGTGGAGCAAGGCTGTGTGCCACCGGGGTGGGAGGCTGCGGTTGCATGGTCGCTAACCCGGCCTGCTACCTTGCATCAGAGGTAGCACCGCGTAGCATTGTGCGGACGCGTTGCGTGTGGCAGGTCTGGGCTGCGTTTGGGGAACAAGCCGCAGGCCAAGGGGATGCTTGGAGGCTGGTTTTTTGCTAAAAATCGGCTTCTCCGCGCTTCCAGTAAGCACTTGATGCTATTATTTTTGTAGTGATTGGTCTTGTCCTCGCCGCACCTCACACATTGGTGCAGGCCCTGTGGCCCTGGTTGTCGTTCATCTCCAGAATCCACCATTGCGCCCCCGTGTTCTTGTCGATGAAGCGCATGTGCGAAGCGATGTTGGCCAGCGTGGGGTTGTCGAGGTGGAGCAGGCGCTGCACATAGTCCACCAGGTCGTCTGCCATGTGGGTGAACTCGAAACCGTCGTGGTCAAACTCGAACACCTGCCCGGCGCATGCGCCATCGGTGGCCATCAGGATGTAGTTGCCCGAGTGCGGCGTTTCGCCAATTACCAGGCAGTGGTTGATCCAGTCGGGCAGGATCTCTTCGCGTTCTTCATCGCTCAGGTGCTCGGTCCAGCCGTTGAAAGCTTCTTGCAGATCGGCCCATTCAGCGGGCGGGGCGATGTAGCGGGCGGCATCGCCCGAGTCGGCGTCGTGGTACAGCAAAACGCCGCCCAGCGTGGCGTAGAACGCGGGCAGCTGGCCCACGTTGGGCAGGGGCGCATCCAGCGCTGCAGGCGGCTGGATGTGGTGCAGGAAGTTCACCGTTTTGGTTTGCTGCGGCTTGTTGATGCGTTCGCAGGTGAAGATGCCGGTGTGTTCGGCGATGGCGCGGTGCAGGTCGGGCAGTGTCATCAGTGGTCCTTGGGGCGGCGGTCAGAGTTCTTGTGCGTACACGATGAAGCCGTGGTGTTTGGCCAGCTTGTCGTACAGCTGGCGCCCGGCGGTATTGGTCTCGTGCGTTTGCCAGTACACGCGCGAAGACTGGGCGGCACGTGCGGCGTCGTAAACGGCCTGGATGAGCGCCCGCCCCACGCCCCGGCCGCGCGCAGCCTCGCGGGTGAACAAATCGCTGAGGTAGCAGACGGGTTCGATGCGCGTCATGCTGCGGTGAAAGACGCAGTGCGTGAGGCCCAGCAGCTCGCCGCTGGCATCGTCCTGCGCCACCAGGCAGAACATGGGCTCCGTCGCGTCATGAAACCGCTGCCAGGTAGTCTGGGTGATGTGCTCCGGCAGCGCTGTGGCGCCAAAGCGGCCATAAAACGCGTTGTAGCCGTCCCAGAGCGGGCGCCAGGCGGCGTAGTCGGTGGGCTGAACCGTGCGCACAGTCACGGTAGGGGTCATGGGCGGCTTTCTGTGGGTTTACTGCAGCACCCGCCCCGGGTTCATGATGCCCTGCGGGTCCAGCGCCTGCTTGATGGCGCGCATCATCCCCAGCGCCACGGGCGACTGGTATTTGGCCAGCTTCTCGGCCTTGAGCTCGCCGATGCCATGCTCGGCCGAGAACGAGCCACCGAACTCCGCCACGGCTTCGTAGACCAGGTGGTTTACGTGCGCCTCATGCTCGCGCAGGAATACCTTGGCATCGCCCTCTGCCGGTGCCTGCACGTTGTAGTGCAGATTGCCGTCGCCCAGGTGGCCGAAGTTGACCAGGCGCACGCCGGGGATCTCGCGCTGCAGCACCGCGTCGGTGTGCGCCACAAAGGCGGGGATTCGCGAGATCTGCACCGAGATGTCGTGCTTGATGTTCAGGCCTTCCTCGGCCTGCGCGAGCGGAATGCTCTCGCGGATGTGCCACAGCTGGTGCGCCTGGGTGAGGTTCTCGGCCACCACGGCATCGGTCACGCAGCCTGCTTCAAATGCGGTCTCCAGCAGCGATTCAAACCGTGCACGCGCATGTTCTTCGGATTCACTGTCGGAGTTTTCGAGCAACACACACCAAGGCGCGGTCTCGTCGCCCAGGAAGGGCACGCGCAGCTGCGGCATGTGTTTGCCCACCAGGCTCAGCGCGAACTGGCCCATCACTTCAAAGCCCGTGAGGCCTGCGCCCAGCTGCTTGTGCGCCAGGCCCAGCAGGGCCACAGCTTGTTCCATCGATGGCACAGTGGCCCAGGCGGTCAGGCGTGCGGCGGGCTCGGGGTAGAGCTTCATCGTGGCGGCAGTGATGATGCCCAGCGTGCCTTCGCTGCCGATGAACAGATCGCGCAGGTCGTAGCCGGTGTTGTCCTTGCGCAGGCCCTTGAGGCCGTCCCACACCTCGCCCTGCGGGGTGACCACTTCGAGGCCCAGGCACAGGTCGCGTGCATTGCCGAAGCGCACCACCTGCGTGCCGCCCGCATTGGTGCCCAGGTTGCCGCCGATGGTGCAGCTGCCTTCGGCCGCGAGGCTCAGGGGGAACAGCACGCCCGCTTTCTCGGCCACGTCCTGCAGGTTCTGCAGGATGCAGCCGGCTTCCACCGTCATGGTCAGGTTATCTGTGTCCACGCTGCGCACTGCGTTCAGGCGGGTGAGGCTGAGCACGATCTGCGTGCCCGAATCGTCGGGCGTGGAGCCTACGGCCAGGCCGGTGTTGCCGCCCTGGGGCACGATGGCGGTACCGGCCGCCGCGCAGGCCTTGACCACGGCGGCCACTTCCTGTGTGTTGGCAGGGCGCACCACGGCCAGGGCCTTGCCGCGCACGCGGCGGCGCCAGTCCTGTTCCCAGGCAGTGAGGTCGCCTTCGGTGAGCACATGGGTGGGGCCAACGATGGCGCGCAGGGTGTCAAGCAAGGTGGTCATGAGTAAAACGGTGTGGACAGTGCATGGATGGGATGGGGCGAGGCGCTGCGCACGGGGCGTCAGGGCGCGGGCTCCGCTGTGCGGGCTTCTGCTGCGGCTGCTTTGGCATTGCGCTGGCGCAGCCGCACATGCAGCGTGCATGCGGTGAACAGCACCAGGCACAGGGCCACTTCGGCCCAGGCCAGCCACTGCGACGGGGGCTTGTCACTCCAGCCGCGCACCACGCCTTCGGTGAAATACAGCCAGATCACCAGGCTGACCCAGCGGTAGGTGTACATGCGGTTTTTAAGGATGCCCGCCAGCGGGATGCACAGGGGCAAGGCTTTGATGGCCAGCCAGGTACCACCTGGGCGCAAGGGGGCGAGCACCAGCTCCCAAGCCAGGCACAGAACTATCAGGGCCAGCAGGCTGCCTGTGGCCACCCAGCGGGTGGCAGCGACGCCGCTGTCGGGCGGCGTGAGAGGGGTGGCGGGGGATGCAGTCATTGGGGTGGCATCATATCGGCCATGCCCTTGACC
>NZ_QAIH01000149.1 GCF_003060895.1 Acidovorax sp. HMWF029
GCACCGGGGGCCAAGGGGGTGGAGGGTCGTACGGTCAGGTTCATGGTCGTTTCCTTGCGGATGGGCAGCGGGCGTAGGCTCTGCGGTGATCCACGACCAACGCCCCGAAGCGCCCGAAGGTACACAGGCAGCGCCCCACCATGCCGCGGCTTTGTAATGAGCCGTAAACGCCTGTTGCATTGTTTGGGGCACAGACACCGCGTTTGCGCGGGCCTCGGGGGCACACCACACCAGACGGACTTGCCAATGCTTACAACCGGGCGGCCCGTGCACCGCCCCACCAGCGCACGCGCCACCACCCAGCGCACGATCTCGCAGGTGACAGCACAGGTTTTACAGCGCCCCTGGCCGCGACTAGCATCAAGAACTGTTGCCTGAACACCGCCACCGTGCAACGCCAGGCAGCCTTGTCCCCGTTACCGCGCCACACACCTCCGCCCTTTTGTTACGCCCTCGGCATCAAAGCACCAGCCCCCGGCGGCGTGCGGCAACTCATTCCTTCTACCTCTCTCCGCCCCCTCCAAGAAAGCTATTCCCATGAGCGTCAAGCAACTCTTCGATCTCACCGGCCAGGTCGCACTGGTCACCGGCGGCTCGCGCGGCCTGGGCCTGCAGATGGCCGAAGCCCTGGGCGAGATGGGCGCCAAACTCGCCATCACCGCCCGCAAGGCCGATGAGCTGGCTGAAGCAAAAAAACACCTGGAGGCGCAGGGCTACGAGGTGCTGACCGTGGTGAACGACCTGCAAAAGACCGAAGACATCCCCGGCCTGGTGGACCAGGTGGTTGAGCGCTTCGGCACCATCGACATCCTGGTCAACAACGCGGGCGCCACCTGGGGTGCCAAGGCCGAGGACTACCCCGACGCCGCCTGGCACAAGGTGATGGACCTGAACGTGAGCGCCCCGTTTTTCCTGTCGCGCGAAGTGGGCAAGCGCTGCATGATCCCGCGCGGCAAGGGCTCGATCATCGTCACAGCCTCGGTGGCCGCGCTCAAGGGCACGCCCCCGGGCATGAACACCATTGCCTACAACACCTCCAAGGCCGCCGCGCTGCACTTTGCGCGCACCCTGGCGTCCGAATGGGGGCACTACGGCGTTCGCGTCAATGCGATCTGCCCCGGCTTCTTCCCGAGCAAGATGGCCAGCGGCCTGATCGAAAAACTGGGCCCTGCCATGATCGAGCGTACGCCCCTGCGCCGCATCGGCGGCGAAGAGGACCTCAAGGGCGCGGTGGTGTTCCTGGCGTCCAACGCCTCGCGGCACATCACGGGGGAAAGCATCGTGGTGGATGGTGGGGCCAGCTTGATTTGAGACACCCCCCTGAGCCGCTGCGGGGCGGCCCTTGCTCGGCGTCCCTCGCCTGGGCCGCGCCAGTTGCATAGCGCAATGCCCGAATCGACCCACTGAGAAGAGAGGCCCATCCCATGTCCGACCGCCACCTCGCCCACTGGCCACCCGGCCTGCCGCGCCACCTCACGCTGCCGCAGACGCATCTGTTCCACAACGCCGAGGTGTCGGCAGCGCGCTACCCGGACAAGCCCTTCCTGGTGTTCTACGACACGCTGGTGACCTTCCGGCAGTTCCAGCAGCAGGCCGAGCACATTGCGGGCTTTTTGCAGCAGGTGTGTGGCGTGAAGGCGGGCGACCGCGTGCTGCTTTACATGCAGAACAGCCCGCAGTGGATCCTGGCGTTCTACGGCATCCTGCGCGCCAACGCGGTGGTGGTGCCGGTGAACCCCATGAACCTCACTGACGAGCTGCGCCACTACGTGCGCGACAGCGGCGCCACCGTGGCCTTTGTTCCGCAGGACCTGCATGCGCAGGCGCAGCCGCTGGTGGATGTGGCGGGCGAAGAGGCGGGTGAGGGCAAGCTACAGCACCTCATCGTGGCCGCGTACAGCGACTACCTGCAGGTGCCCACCGACCTGCCCGTGCCCGCATTCGTATCGGCGCCGCGCCAGGCCATTGAAGCACCCGGCGTCACGCTGTGGAGCGACATGCTGGCGCAGCAGCGCGTCCCCGGCCCCATCACCACCGGGCCCGACGACCTGTGCGTGATGCCCTACACCTCGGGCACCACCGGCCACCCCAAGGGCTGCATGCACACGCACCGCAGCGCCATGAGCACGCTGGTGGGCGGCGCGCAGTGGTTTGCGCGCACGCAGGATTCGACCTACCTCACGGTGCTGCCGCTGTTCCACGTCACCGGCATGTCGGGCAGCATGAACGGCCCCCTGTTTGTGGGCGCCACCGTGGTCGTGCTGCCGCGCTGGGACCGCGACGCCGCCGCCCAGCTCATCCAGCGCTACCGGGTCACCATCTGGCAGGCCATCTCGACCATGGTGGTGGACTTTCTGGCCAACCCGCGCATCGCTGACTACGACATCAGCAGCCTGCAGGTCATGCGCGGCGGCGGCGCGGCCATGCCCAAGGCCGTGGCGCAGCGCCTGAAGGCCCTGACGGGGCTGGACTACGTGGAGGGCTACGGCATGTCTGAAACCATGGCCGCCACGCACATCAACCCACCGCACCGGCCCAAGCCGCAGTGCCTGGGCATCCCGGTGTTTGACGTGGACTCCCGCGTGGTGGACCCGGCCACCTTCGCCGAACTGCCCCCGGGCGAGATCGGCGAGATCGTGGTGCACGGCCCGCAGGTCATGCAAGGCTACTGGAACAACCCGCAGGCCACCGCCGACAGCTTTGTGACGCTGGACGGCAAGCGCTTTCTGCGCACGGGCGACCTGGCGCAGGTGGACGAGGACGGCTACTTCTTCATGGTGGACCGGCTCAAGCGCATGATCAATGCCTCGGGCTTCAAGGTCTGGCCCGCCGAGGTCGAGGCCATGATGTACGCCCACCCCGCCATACAGGAAGTGTGCGTGATCGCCGCGCACGACGAGCGCCGGGGCGAGACGGTGAAGGCCCTTGTCGTGCTGCGCGACGCCTTCAAGGGCCAGGTCAGCGAGCAGTCCATCATCGACTGGAGCCACGACCACATGGCCGCCTACAAAAGCCCGCGCATCGTGCAGCTGGTGGACAGCCTGCCCAAATCCGGCACGGGCAAGGTGCAGTGGCGCGAGCTGCAGGAGCAGGAGCGCAGCCGTGCCGCTGGTACTGCTGCCTGAGCTGCAGCACATGACAATGCGCGCAGCAATGCACGCGGCAATGCGCGCAATAGCTATTATTTTCATAGCAACAAACGCTTAACTATTGCGCGCAGACGGCCAAAAAACCTTCAAAATATCTCGCCCCCACCCCATGCACCCCACCGCCCTCGCCCGCCTGCGCTCCGTGCTGCAAACCCATGTGGACCAGGGCCTGCTGCCCGGTGCCGTGGCCCTCATCCACCACCAGGGCCACACCGTGCTGCACACGGCGGTTGGCCACCAGCGCCCGCCCAGCACCGAATCGGCAGTGCCCGCCATGGCACCCGACACCCTGTTCCGCATCTACTCCATGACCAAGCCCATCGCCTCACTGGTGGCGATGATGCTCATGGAAGAAGGCCGCCTGCTGCTGTCGCACCCCGTGGCGCACTACCTGCCCGCTTTTGCAGGCCAGCGCGTGTACGACGAAGCCACCGGCACCACCGCCCCCGTGCAGCGCGAGGCCACGGTGCACGACCTGCTGCGCCACACCGCCGGCCTCAGCTACGCCTGGGAGGCCGGCACCGTGCCCGACGCCTACCGCGCCGCCCGCGTCGGCTCGCGCCGCCACAGCAACGCCGATCTGGTCGCCGCACTGGGCCCCTTGCCCCTGGTCCACCAACCCGGCACCCGCTGGGAATACAGCCGCGCCACCGACGTGCTGGGCGCGGTGCTGGAGGTGATCGAGGGCGAAAGCCTGGGCGCCATCCTGCAGCGCCGCGTGTTTGGCCCGCTGGGCATGCACGACACGGGCTTCTCGGTGCCCGCCGCGCAGCAGCACCGCCTGGCCGAAGCCTTTGAGCGCGACCCGCAGACCGGGCTCGGCATGCCGCTGATCGACGTGACCGCGCCGCCCGTGTTCGAGTCGGCCGGTGGCGGCCTGGTGTCTACCGCCAGCGACTACGCGCGCTTTTTGCAGCTCATGCTGGGCCGGGGCACCGCCCCCGGGCCCGACGGCCCCAACGGCATTGACGCCCCCGTGCGCCTGCTGGGCCGCGCCACGGTGGACTTCATGACCGCCGATCACCTGGGCAGCCTGCCTGTGGCGGGCGACATCCTGCCCACCGGCTACGGCTTTGGCCTGGGCGTGGCCGTGCGCACCGCCACCGGCCAGGCCACCCGCCCTGGATCGGCCGGGCACTACAGCTGGAGCGGCCTGGGCGGCACCTTCTTTTTTGTGGACCCAGCGGAAGACCTGTTCGCGATCCTGCTTACGCAGGCGCCCGGCCAGC
>NZ_QAIH01000150.1 GCF_003060895.1 Acidovorax sp. HMWF029
ACCGCCGAAGAACTCGACGACGGCAACCGCCGCCGCAAGCTCATGGACGGCGCTGCCAAACTCTTCCGCACCCAGGGCTTTGCCGCCACCAGCACGCGCGACATTGCGGCGGCGGCGGGCATGCACAGCGGCTCGCCCTTCTACCACTTCGAAAGCAAAAGCGCGCTGCTCTACGCCGTGATGAGCGAGGGCATGACCATGGCCACACAAAGCCAGCAGCAGGCCCTCGATGCACTGCCCGCCACCTCCACACCGCGCGAGCAGCTGCACACACTCATCCGCCACCATTTCGAGATCCTGCTCGGGCCGCGCAGCAGCTTCATCCCGGTGATGCTGTACGAATGGCGCTCGCTCACGCCTGCGCAGCGCAAGGGCATTGCCCGCATCAAGGACAGCTACGAGGCCACCTGGATGCCTGTGCTGGAAGCGCTGGCAAAGCAGGGTGCGCTGCAGGCCGAGCCCGGTGTGGCGCGGCTGTTCATCTTTGGGGCGCTCAACTGGGCGGTGCAATGGTTCTCGCCCAAGAAGGGCAAGTCGCTCGACGCGCTCACCGACGAGGCGCTGGCCTTGTTCATCCGCTCATAACCACTCCATCAAGGCAGAGTCACCATGGCCCCCACCGCGCGCAATGCCTACCAGTCAGTGTTTGCTCCGGGCCTATTCCAGGGCCAGGTGGTGGTGGTCACCGGCGGTGGCTCGGGCATAGGCCGGTGCACGGCGCATGAATTGGCGCACTTGGGCGCGCATGTGGTGCTGGTGGGGCGCAAGCCAGAAAAGCTGCTGGCCGTGGTCGAAGAGATCACTGCCGATGGCGGCAGCGTGTCAAGCCAAGTGTGCGACATCCGATCCGAAGAAGGCGTGGTGGCGCTGGTGCAGCAAATCCTTGCTGCGCAGGGCCGCATCGATGCGCTGGTCAACAATGCGGGCGGGCAGTTCATGTCGCCGCTTGAATCCATCAGCGCCAAGGGCTGGGAGGCCGTGCTGCACACCAACCTCACCGGCGGCTTTCTGATGGCGCGCGAGTGCTTTCGGCAGTGGATGGCGCAGCACGGCGGCTCCATCGTCAACATCGTGGCCGATATGTGGGGCTCCATGCCGGGCATGGGGCACAGCGGTGCGGCGCGCGCGGGCATGGTCAGCTTCACCGAAACCGCCGCGCTGGAATGGGCACACAGCGGTGTGCGCGTGAACGCCGTGGCGCCGGGTTACATCGCCTCCAGCGGCATGGACAACTACCCGCCCGAGGCGGGCGACATGCTGCGCGCCATGCCGCGCACGGTGCCGCTTGGGCGCTTTGGCAACGAGGCCGAGGTGTCGGCGGCCATTACCTTTTTGCTCAGCCCGGCAGCCAGCTTCATCAGCGGCACCACGCTGCGTGTGGATGGCGCACGGCCACAGGTGCGCATGGGCTGGCCGCAGCGCCCGCCTGGTGCCACCGCCGCAGCACACCCGGCCGTGCGGCCGTTTGACGGCTTTCACCGCGCGCAGGTGCCTCAGGTGTTTGCCCCTTCCCACACCCCCAAGACCGAGGCCGCATGACCGCCGTCTTCACTTCCCGATTCCACCCAGGCAGCGCCGAGGCCGCGCAGCGCCGCGCGGCGCTGCAGGCC
>NZ_QAIH01000151.1:0-44444 GCF_003060895.1 Acidovorax sp. HMWF029
GCCCTCCACCGCGCACCTGGCCCTGCCCTTTTTTGATGACGCCCACCGCGCGCTGGCCGAGGGCCTGGTGCCCTGGGCGGCTGCGCAAGAGGTCGATGAAACCGACGACCGCGCCGCCTGCCGCAACTGGGTGCGCCGCCTGGGCGCAGGCGGCTGGCTGCGCTACTGCGTGCCTGCGGCCCACGGCGGCGCGCTGCCCGCGCTCGACTCGCGCGCGCTGGTGCTGCTGCGCGAGACGCTGGCCTACCACTCGCCGCTGGCGGACTTTGCATTTGCGATGCAGGGCCTGGGCAGCGGCGCCATCACGCTGGCAGGCAGCCCCGCACAGCAGGCGCACTACCTGCAGGGCGTGGCGCGCGGTGAGCTGATTGCGGCCTTTGCGCTCTCCGAGCCTGAGGCAGGCTCGGATGTGGGTGCTATGAAAACAATAGCTAAAAGTACTTACCCATCAGGCGGAAACGGCCAAAAAACCTCCTATTTCCTGACCGGAACCAAGACCTGGATCAGCAATGGTGGCATCGCAGACTTCTACTGCGTGTTCGCCAAGACCGACCCGGCGGGTGGAACGCGCGGCATCAGCGCCTTCATCGTGGATGCCAACACGCCGGGCCTCGACGCCTCGCGCCACATCCACGTAATGGCACCGCACCCACTGGCTACGCTGCAGTTCACCGATTGCAACGTGCCCGCCACGGCGCTGCTGGGCGAAGAAAACGGCGGCTTCAAGCTCGCGATGCGCACGCTCGACATCTTTCGCGCATCCGTCGCCGCCGCCGCCCTGGGCATGGCACGCCGCGCACTGGCCGAGGCCGTGCACCACGCCCGCCTGCGCCGCATGTTCGGCCAGACGCTCGCGGACTTTCAGCTCACCCAAGCCAAGATCGGCGAGATGGCCGCGCTGGTGGACAGCGCAGCGCTGCTCACCTACCGCGCTGCGTGGTTGCGTGACACAGGCCAGGCGCGCGTGACGGCCGAAGCGGCCATGGCAAAAATGACCGCCACCGAAAACGCCCAGCGTGTCATCGACATGGCGCTGCAGTTGCACGGCGGGCGCGGTGTGGAAGTGGGCAGCAAGGTCGAATCGCTGTACCGCGACATCCGCTCGCTGCGCATCTACGAAGGCGCGACCGAAGTGCAGCAGCTCATCATCGGCAAGGCCGCTTTGCAGGAGTGATCGCATGAAAGCCTCTTCCAATCCCTCCGCCCAACCCGACCACTTCGTGCACGACCGGCTGCCAGCGCCTGCGGCCTGGCCCACCCTGCGCTACGACCTGCCCGAGCTGCAGATCGCAACCCAAGCCAACCTGGTGCAGGCCTTGTTTGACCAGGCAGAGCGCGCGGGCCACATCGACCGCCCCCTGCTGCGCGGCCCGCTGCGCACGTACACCTACCGCGACGCCCGCACCGAGGCCGCACGCATTGCCGAGGTGCTGACGCAGGACCACGGCCTCGTGCCCGGCAACCGCGTGCTGCTGCGCGGCGGCAACACGGTGGAGATGGCGCTGGCCTGGCTGGGCACCGTCTATGCCGGTCTGATTGCGGTGGCGACCATGCCGCTGCTGCGGGCGGTGGAGCTGGGCAGCATCATCGACCGCGCCCAGCCCACGCTGGCGCTGTGCGATGGCCGCCTGCTGGCGGAGCTGCAGACGGCGCAGGCGCAGCACCCGGTGCTGACCACCATCGTGCCCTTCCACACCGCGCCCGATGCGGCCGACCTGCTGCAGCGCGCACAGGGCAAGCCCGGCACCACGCCGCCCTGCCCCACATCGGCGGACGACATCGCGCTGATGGCCTTCACCTCAGGCACCACAGGCGCCCCCAAGGCCGCCGTGCACACGCACCGCGATGTGCTGGCGGGCTGCGAGGCCTGGCCGCGCCATGTGCTGCGCGCCAAGCCCGACGACATCGTGGCGGGATCGCCGCCGCTGGCGTTCACCTTTGGCCTGGGCGGCTTGCTGGTGTTTCCAATGTGGGCCGGAGCCAGCGTGTACTTCCCCGACCAGCCCTACACGCCCGAAACCATGGTGCGGCTGATGCGCGAAGCGGGCGTGACCATCTGCTACACCGCGCCCACGTTCTACCGGCAGATGGCGCCCTTTGCCAGGCAGATCGGCCTGCCCCAACTGCGCACCAGCGTGAGCGCTGGCGAGGGCCTGCCCGATGCCACTCGCCAGTTGTGGAAGGAGGCAACGGGGCTCGACATGACGGACGGCATTGGCGCCACCGAAATGTTCCACATCTTCATCTCTTCGCCCGGCGGAGAAAGCAGGCGCGGCGCCATCGGCAAGGTGGTGCCCGGCTACACCGCCAAGGTGGTGGACGACGACGGCAACGAGGTACCGCGCGGCACGGTGGGCAAGCTCGCGGTGATCGGCCCCACGGGCTGCAAATACCTCGACGACCCGCGCCAGGCCAAGTACGTGAAGGACGGCTGGAACTACCCCGGCGATGCGTTCACGCAGGACGCGGACGGCTACTTCTTCTACCAGGCGCGCGACGACGACATGATCATCACCGCCGGCTACAACGTGGGCGGCCCCGAGGTGGAAGACGCGCTGCTGCGCCACCCCGCCGTGGCCGAATGCGGCGTGATCGGTGTGCCCGACGAGGAGCGCGGCATGGTGGTGAAGGCCATCTGCGTTTTGAAGCCTGGCCACACGGGCGATGCCGCCATGGTCAAGACCTTGCAGGACCATGTGAAAGCCACCATCGCCCCGTTCAAATACCCGCGCGTGGTGGAGTTTGTGGCGGCCCTGCCGCGCACCGAAACCGGCAAGCTGCAGCGCTTCAAGCTGCGCCAGGGTGCGGCTGCATCACCCTCCGCCGCATCACCCACTTCCACAAAAACAACATGACGATGAAAAACACCCTTTTGCAGCCCGAAGGCTGGGTCACCCCCAAGGGCTACGCCAACGGCGTGGCCGCACGCGGCACCATGGTCTTTACCGGCGGCCAGATCGGCTGGAACGCGCAGCAGCAGTTTGAGAGCGACGACTTCATCGACCAGACGAGGCAGACGCTGCTGAACGTGCGGGCGGTGCTGGAGGCTGGCGGCGCAGGCCCCGAGCATCTGGTGCGGCTGACCTGGTATGTGACCGACCGCAACGAATACAACAGCCGATTGAAGGAGCTGGGCGCGGTCTACCGTGAGGTGCTGGGCAAGAACTTTCCGGCCATGGCGTGTGTGCAGGTTGCGGGGCTCATGGAAGAGCGCGCGAAGATCGAGATTGAAGCAACCGCTGTAATCCCGGACTGAGCTTTTCCAGCCACCGCTGCAGCGCTTGCCCGTACAGAATGAACGCCAGCGCCGCCCCAATCAACGGCAGCGCGGCAAACACCCAGCCCGTGAGCAGCTCGCCCCCCAGCGCCACGCCCACCAGCAAAGCCACCGCAGGGTTCACGAACGAATAGCTGCCTGCCAGCGCTGCGGAGGTGTTCTGCAGCAGCCACAGATACGCGTTGAGCGCTATCAGCGTGCCAAACACCAGCAGGTACACCCATGCCGCCCACGACTTGGCAGTGACCTGGCCCAGGGCGCTCAAAGGCTCAAACCACAACGCCACCACCAGCCCCATGGCGCCCCCCGCAAACCACTGCGCGGCCGATGCCATTGCGGGCGCGGGTAGCGACAGCTTGCGCGACGCATACGAGCCCACGCTCCAGCACAGCGGAGCACCAAAGGCCAGCAGCGCACCGAGCCAGGTGGCTGAAAAATCGCTCTCCAGCGCCAGCAGCAGTGCGCCCACCACGCCCAGCGCCAGGCCGATCCAGCTGGTGAACGGCACGCGCTCGCCGCCCCAGCGCGACCACAAAGCCAACCACATGGGCATGGTGGTGACCACCGTGGCCATCAGGCCCGAGCCGATGCCGAGCTTTTGCGCAAAACCCATCAGATTCATGGCCAGAAACACCATGCAGCCACCCACCACCGCCGAGTTGCGCCATTGCACCCACGTGGGCAATGCATGGCCTTGCCACAGCGCAATCAGCAGCATCACCCCCCCTGCACACAGGAAGCGGATCGCATTCATCAGCAGTGGCGGCATGCTCTGCAGCGCAATACCAATGGCGAAATAGGTAGTGCCCCAGACGATGTAGACCAACAGCAGTGCCAGGGCCACCGCCCCTTTGCGCTGTGTGCGGGCTTGCGCATTGAAAATTGCCGGCATATTCTTCACCTGACCGAATAATTTATGGAAACCGCGAGGTTTTCGGAATTTTTACCAAAATTGAGCGGCTATGCAAGCAAATATTCAGACAGATGACATGGACGCCAGAATTATTTCGGCATTGGGCGCGGACGGCCGACGTTCGTACGCCGACGTGGGGGCTGAAGTCGGGCTGTCTACCGCCGCTGTGCACGAGCGCGTGAAGAAGCTGCTGGACAAGGGCGTGATCCGCCGGTTTTCGATCAGCGTGGACCCGGAGCGCGTGGGGCTGAACTTCACCGCGTTTGTGGCGATCCGCAACGATGGCGGCATCCACTGCCGCGATGTGGCGCCGCGCCTGCGCGCCATGCCCCAGGTGGAAGAACTGCACAGCGTGGCGGGCGAATACGACTTTCTGGCCAAGATCCGCACCACGCATGCCCGCGCGCTGGAAGACGTGATCTACGAGATCAAGGCCATCGCGGGCGTGGCCCGCACCACCAGCACCGTGGTGCTCAACACCGAGTTTGAAGACCGGCCACTGGACCTGAACTGGATGAACGACAAGGCTGGCTGAGACCAAGCCTTCTGGGGTTATTTGCGCCTTCACCCCTCTCGCGACTCGCTGCGCGAACCGGAAGGGGGGGGGCCCTGCGCGGCGGGGCAGCGCTTAATGTGAATTAACTTTCATGGTCCAGGGGGTCTCTGTCACCGACACCACGAAACAGAGAGCCACGGACACCTGATGTGTCAGATGGCGATGCCCGGCACGGCATTGCGCACTGCGCGCACCAAGCTGTAGACGGTCAGCGCCGAGGTCTTGGGGTTGGCCGCGAGCGGCAGGTTCTCCATCTGTAGCTCAAGCCGACCGAAGGCTCCGCGCGCGATGACGGTGTGCACATTGCGCACCACGCCCGGGTCTGCCACCAGCTCCACCTGGGTGCGGTCCAACCCCAGCCCGGCCAGCGACACCGTAGCGGCCACGTTGGCGTTCTTCGGAAACTGGGCAGCCGCCTGGCGCGCGCTACCGCGAAAGACCACCTGGGGCGCAGCCAACCGCGCCAGGTCGAATGCCAGCTCGGCCGGCGTGCCCGCCCAGCTCAGCGGTGGCTTGCGCCCTACGTAGACCACGTCGTCGAGCCCGCCGTAGTGCGCTGCAGCCAATGCGTCGATGGCGCCGATGGCACCGGACACCAGCTGCAGCCGTGTGCCGCCCTCACGGGTCGCCGCCTCGAGCCGTGCAAGCAGGCCTGTGTCATGCAAAGCACCTACCGAGGCCATGGCGCAGGGAACACCAGCCTGCAGCGCGGGCACCACATGGGCCAACACCGCTGCATGGCCTGCGCATTCAACCACGAGATCGGGGCGGTGTCCCGGCCCGAGATCCAGCGTGCTGGCTACGCGAACATCCGGTGCAAGCACCGCGCATGCCGCCTGAGCGACCGCAATGGAGGCCGGGGACACGATGACCTGCGCCAGGCGCACACGGTCATCGCCCACCAGCGCCTGCACCAGGGCCTGGCCGATGGCGCCAAAGCCGACCACAGCGAGCAGCAATGGTGCGTGCGGCAGCATCATGCCAACGCCGCCGTTTTTGGAAAGCGCTCGGCGCAGCGCGCGTGCCAGCTGCGCCAGTCACGGCCTGGGTGCACCTCGCCGCAATGCGCACAGGTGCGCTCGATGGGCGCGGAGTCGTAGAACGCGGTGTAGGCGCGCGGCAGGTCATCGACGATGCTTTGAAGCTGTAGCTCGCTGCGCACTACCAGGCTGCCACAGGCGGCGCAATACCACTCAAAGGCGTCGATCGAGCCCAGGGGCCGGCTGCGCTCAACCACCGTGCAAAGGCTGCCCGGCTCTGGGCGTTGTGGCGAATGGCGCACGTGAGCAGGTAGCAGGAAGATGTCTCCCTCGCGCAGATGCACGCGCTCGAATTGGCCACGGTCAGCGATCAGCAGCGAAGCGTTGCCCTTGAACTGATGGAAATACTCCTCATAGGGGTCGTCATGGAAGTCGGTGCGCTCGTTGGGCCCACCGACCACGGTGCAGACCAGGTCGGCGTTCTTCCAGATCTGCTGGTTACCCACAGGCGGCTTCAATTGCGCGCCGTGGGCATCGAGCCATTGCTGGAAGTTGAGGGGTTGGCTGTAGTGGTCGTAGGCCAGCTCGGCCGGTTGGTAGGGCATGGGGATACTCACTTTCGAAACAGGGAAAACCACCGCGCCAGCAGGCGCTGCAGCCTGTGCCACGGTGAAGGAGGAGGCAGGTGACCGGCAGGCACGCCCAGCACCCTGCCAAAACGCTCGAAGAACTCTTCGCTGAGCTTGCGCGAGCTGGCCTCGACCAGCCGGTTGCCGAACTGCGCCAAGCGCCCGCTGAGCTGCACCTGCACCCACCAGTGCAGCATCGTGCCGCCGTCGCCGGTGGGCTCGAAGCGCACACGCGCCGTTCCCTGGCCACAGCCCAGTGCGCCGGCCTGGCCCACGAAGACCATGGTCAGCGCATGCGGCGGCTGCAGGTCGCGCAGCGTGACATCGCTCTGGAAGCGCACCGACAGCGGTCCCAGGCCGACCTTGACCGTGGCCTCATACGCGGTGGGGCTGCGCTGCACCAGTGCTTCGCAGCCGGGAATACTGGCCTGCAGGTTCTGTGCATCGAGGATCGCCTGCCAGACCTGGGGCGGCGGCGCCGCCAGCAACTGGCGGCCACCGAAGCCATCTTTCGGCGTTGCTTCGGTGTCTGGTGGGGCTGGCACCGGCCCTACAGCCGATGGTTCCAGTGGCGCAGGGCGCGGCAGCGCCTCGCCCGTGAGGGCGGCCACGCAGCGCCGAACCAGTACACCTGCCAGGTGGCAGCGGTAGGCGCCCGAAGCATGCAGGTCGCCCAGCGCCTGCAGGCTCTCTGGAGCGATGGCGGACAAGGCAGGCAGGCCAAAGTGCCCGCAAAGAGCTTGCTCAGCCCCGGGCCAGCGCACGATGCCCATACCCAGCCCGGTCACAGCCACGCGCACCTGGCCCGCCCCGCTATGCGCCACGGCCAAGCCGACCAGCGCGAAGCGCGAGGCAGGCTGCTCAAACTTGAGGTAGTGCAGGCCCTGCAGCCGGGGAAAGCGCACGCCGACAATCAGCTCGCCTGCTTCCAGCGCCGTGGTGTACAGGCCCTGGAAATAGGCATCCGCCACGATCTCGCGCTGCGAGGTGACGATGGTGGCACCCGCTGCCAGGACGCCCGCCGGCCAGCAGGCCGCCGGGTCGTTGTGCGCGAGCGAGCCGCCGATGGTGCCCATGGCGCGCACCTGCGCATCGGCGATGCCACCGGCCAGGGCCGCCAAGCCGGGCACGAAGGTGCGCACGGTCTCGCTGGCAGCCACGCTGGCGTGCGTGGCCATGGCGCCGATCCAGAGCGCAGGCGCACCGTCCGGCCCGGTTTCCACGCGGATGTCGCACAAGCCCGGTACATCCTGCAAATCGACCAGCAACGACGGCTTGGCCATGCCCAGCTTCATCGCGGCCAGCAGCGACTGGCCGCCAGCCAGCCAGGCCTGGCCGCCATCCCCAGACGCAGGCATCAGCGCAAGCGCCTCGGCCAGCGAAGCGGGTCGATGGAAATCCAGTTTGTTCATGCCGGCTCCGTTCCGCGCATGGCGACCAGTCCCTCGCAAACCGCCTTCACGATGCCCTCGTAGCCCGTGCAGCGGCACAGGTTGCCACCCAGGGAATGGCGCACCCAGTGCGGGTCAATGGACTCCTCCGCGGCCTCGGGCTCATCGGCCAGGGCCACCGCGCGCATCAGAAAGCCCGGCGTGCAGAAGCCGCACTGCAGCGCATGGTGCCGGCTAAAGGCCTGCTGCATGGGGTGCAGCCGATCGGGTGCCGGGGCCAGGCCCTCGACGGTGCGCACGGCACGGCCCTGCACCTGCAGGGCCAGCACATTGCACGACTTCACAGCCCGGCCATCCACCTGCACCGTGCAGGCACCGCACTGGGCCGTGTCGCAGCCCTGGTGGGTACCGCGCAAGGCCAGAGGGCCCCGCAGGCAATCCACCAGCAAGGTGTTGGCTTCCACCTGCACGCTGCAGGCATGGCCATTGACCTGCAACTGGATCGGGATGCAGTGGCTCATACAGCGGCGCGCATCAGGCCAGGCGCAGGCCGCAACCCGCAAAGGCTTCACGCGTGGCGGCCAGTTCGGCCTCGGTCATGTTCAGCAGCGGCCGGCGCACCGGGCCGCCGTGCTGGCCCAGCAGTTCCTGCCAGGCCTTGCCGTGCGCCTGCGGCTTGCCGGCCGGCTTGCTTGCGCGGAACGCGGCGCGCACAGGCTCCAGGCTGTCGCGTACCTTCCGCGCTTGTTCATGCTGGCCGGCAAAGGCGAGGCGTGTGTACTCGTTCATGCGCTGGTCAACCTTGGTCTGCAGCAAGAAAGGCGGTGTCGAGCACAGGTAGAGCTTCCAGTTGAGCTCGATGATGTTCTCCAGCCAGTCCTCCTCGGAGGGGTTGCTCACCTGGATCTTGTGGCCAGCCAGTTCGGTCAGGCGCTTGTAGCGGGCGCGGTCGGCGCTGTACTTGATGGCCACGATGTTGGGCAAGTCGGCGATGCGGTTGCACAGCTCGGGGCTCATGGTGTAGCCGCAGTCCGGGTGATTCCACATGGCGATGCCGATATCGAGCTGCTCAGAGAGATAGCGGTAATACTCGTAGATCGTCTCTTCCGTGTCGGCGCCGAAGTGCAGCACCGGGCTGTGCACGATCACATAGTCGGCACCGGCCTGGGCCGAATAGCGCGCCAGGTCGAGCACCACGTCGAGGTTGGTGTCCGAGCACGAGGTGATGATTCCGCAGCGGCCGATGCCACCACGGTTGCCCGCGGCCTGTGCAGCCTCGACCGACAGAGTGATCAGGCGCTTGCGCTCCTCCACCGACATGGCGAAGAACTCGGCCTGCTTGCCCGCGATGAAAAGACCTCCGAGTTTGAGGTCGCGGATCCAGTGGTCCATATTCTGGCGCAGCGCCTTCTCGTCGATGCGCAGCGCCTCGTCGAAGGGGGTGAGGTTGGCCGCCCAGACCCCGACAAAATGTTCGCGGGCGTATTCCTTGGCTTCAGACTTCTTGTAGTCCATGGTGTTTTCCTTTCAAGATATGGGTTCGGTGCAGGGCATCCGGCCGCTCATCGCACGCCAGAACTGTTCGGCGGTGAGGGGAAACTGCAGCGGGTATTCGCCCAGCGGCGCCAGCGCATCGCGCGCCGCGTTCATCAACGCAGCCGGCACGCCGATGCAGCCGGCCTCGCCCACGCCTTTGGCTCCCAGCAGGTTGTGCGGACTGGGTATGAAAAAGCTCTCGATGTCGATGGCAGACGGCATGTCGTCGGCGCGTGGCGCTGCATAGTCCATGAGCGAGCCCGTCACGACTTGGCCTGCGCCGTCATAGACCAGGCGCTCCAGCATCGCCTGGCCCAGGCCCTGGGCCAGGCCACCGATCAGTTGGCCCTTGGCCAGCTCCGGGTGAACAATGTGGCCCGCATCATCGGCCCAGGTGATCTGCTCAATGGTCGGGCGGCCGGTGTCGCGGTCGACCGCCATGCGGGCAATCACGCAGCCGTAGCTCCAAGCCTCGCCCGCTGTGAAGCGACCCGAAGACGACAGCGGCAATGTCTCGCCCATCGCACGCCTGGCCAGCAGATCGCGGCAGGACTGCACGATGGCGCTGCCTGCGATCGCAGTGCTGCGGCTGGCCAGCGCGCCCACGCCGGGCGGACACAGCGCCGTGTCACCATACACCACGGTGATGTCCTGCTCATCCAGGCCCAGCGTCTGGGCAGCAATGCGCGCATAGGTAGTGCCATGGCCCTGGCCCTGCGCGGGTGATCCCGTGGCTACGGTCACGCGGCCGTCTGCGTGCCAATCCACGCGCGCCGACTCCCAGCCCACACCACAGGGCTCCACATAGAGCGCCAGCCCGATGCCAACCACCTCGCCATCGGCACGGCGCTGGCGCTGCCGCTCTCGCTGTTCTTCGTAGCCGAAGCGCTCGCAGGCCAGCTCCAGCGCACGCCGGTAGTCGCCGCTGTCGAACACCTCGCCGGTGGGCGTGGTGTAAGGCATGTCCGCCGCCTCCAGCAGGTTGCGCCGACGCAACTCCACGGGGTCGATGCCCGCTGCACGCGCGGCCTGCTCGACCAGTGTTTCCATCAGCAGCGCGGCCTCGGGCCGCCCCGCGCCGCGGTAGATCGTGACTGGCGCCGTGTGCGCCAAGCCGGCACGGCCCTGCACGTCGAGCCGCGCCACACGGTAGGGCCCGGGCAAGATGCGCGCAGTGTTGCGCAGCGGAACGACGGCCGAGAACGGTAGCCAGGCACCGAGCGTGAAATGCAGCACAGCCTGCAGCGCCGCAAAACGCCCTTGTGCCGTGACGGACAGCCGGCCTGCCAGGCGCGCGCCACGACCATGCATACCGGACGTGAACTCGTCCGAGCGCGTCGATGTCCAGCGCACCGATGCACCCAGCCGGCGCGCGGCCAGCGGGATGGCCAGATCCTCCGGGCACAACGAGGACTTAGCCCCGAATGCCCCGCCCACATTGCCGGTGATGATGCGCACGCGCGCTTCATCCCAGTCCAGCGCGGCAGCAATGTCAGCCTGTGCCCGGGACGGCGATTGCGTTCCCAGATGGACTGTGAGGCGGCCTGTTGCAGCATCGGCACCACCTTGCCCGTGCCAGTGCCAGTGCGCGAGCATGCCGCGCGGCTCCATCGTCAGGGCCAGCACGCGCGGCACCTCCAGCGCAGCGCTGGCTTCGCTGGCAACAACGTGGGTGCCCACGTCCTCAGCTTCGAAGTGGTGCTCCACCTCGGTCACGGGACTGGTGCCCTCAAAGTCCGGCACGGGAACCAGCGGCTCGATATCGATCTGCACATACGATGCAGCCTGCTGTGCCTGGGCCAGCGAACGGGCGAGCACCAGAACCACGGGCTGGCCGACATAGACCACCTCGCCGCGCGCCAGCGGCTCGATCAGCGGCACGCTGGCCAAGGGCAGCAACGGGTTGGGTGGAGGCATATGGACCGTGCGCCCTGCATCCTCCGGGCCCAGCAAGTTTGCGGCGGTAAGCACCGCCACGACACCCTCAGACTCTGCGGCAGCTTCAGTCGCGATGAAACGCAACCGGCCGTGCGCCAGCGGAGAGCGTACAAACACCGCATGCAGAACGCCCTCGACCACAACGTCGCCAGCGTACTGCCCACGGCCCGTGAGCAGGGCCGGGTCTTCGCGGCGAAGGGGTTGGAAAGCGCAGTTCAGCATGGGTCGGATTAGACCGATGCCCCCCTCGCCGGGCAATCGCATTATTTTGAAAGACTTTGAAGTTTGGCGACACAATCGCGCCATGGATCTCCTGGACAACCCCTCCAACCTGAGCCTGCGGCAGTTGCGAGCCTTCTGGCTCGTCGCGCATGAAGGCACCATGACCCGAGCGGCGGCACGCATGCACCTGACCATCTCGGCGCTGTCGATGCTTGTGCGCACGCTGGAGGAAGAACTCGGTGTGCGCCTGTTCGAGCGCACCACGCGCCGCATCGAGATGACTGAGGCTGGCCGCCAATTCTTGCCCACGGTGCGCGATGTGTTCTTCGCACTTGATTCGGGCCTGCAGACGCTGCAAGAAAGCAAGCGGCGCAAGAGCGAGCGGCTCTCGGTCGTGACCTCGCCGCTGCTAGCGGCCAGTCTGGTGCCCGAGGTCATCGCACGCTTTCGCGAGCAGTTCCCGAACGTCACGGTGACCCTGGTGGACGCGCCCGTGGACCAGGTCGTGGCGCATGTGCGCGAAGGCAAATCGGACTTCGGCATCTGCACGGCGGACCTGGCCTCCACTGACCTGCTCTCGCAGGTGCTCTACAAGGACACGCTGGTGCTGGCCTGCAGCCCAGACCACCCGCTGGCCGAGCGCCGCGAGGCCAGCTGGGGCGACCTTACGGACCAGAGCCTGATCCTGCTGACCTCGAACACCGGCCTGCGACGGCTGGCCGACCAGACCCTGGGCCAGCTCACGCTGCGGCTCAAGCCTGCGTTCGAGGTAGCCAACATCCAGACCGCTGTGGGCCTGGTAGCAGCCGGCCTCGGTGTCTCGGTGCTACCGGCCTATAGCCTGTCACGCGCCGATGGGCAGCGCGTGGTCTCGGTGCCGCTGACAGACCCGGTGGTGACACGCGAAATCGTCGCGCTGTGCACCCGCGCACGGCCATTTTCAATGGCCGCTGAAGCATTCTTGAAGCTGTTCACAAAATACGCGGACCAGACCACGATTTAGGCGGTTTATCGGTCGGTTTTGCTGGTGTTGCCTCTGTTCAGCACAGCAACGCACCAGTACAAAAGTATGGCGTTGCCCCCCTTTCGAACGCCTCACCAAGGAAACCGATCCATGAAAACCCTTTGCGGCCCCTGCCTGGTCACTCCTGCACACACCCCGCTTTCATCGCCATCACCGCTGTCCCGCCGCCAGGTGATGGCATGGAGCCTCGCCAGCACTGCTGCATGGCTGCACACAACGCCCGCCGTGGCAAACACCTGGCCCTCCAAGCCTGTAAAGATCACCACTGCGGCCTCGACCGGTAGCGGGCCCGATGTCTCGCTGCGACTGGTGGCCGAACAGCTTTCGCGCCGCTGGGGCCAGCCGGTCATCGTCGACAACAAGCCCGGTGGCAATGGCGTAGTGGCCTTCAATGCTACGCGCAGCGCCACCTCGGACGGCCATGAGCTGATCCACCTGGACAGCACCATGCTGACCTCCAATGTGCACCTGTACAGCCGCCTGCCCTACGATCCGCTGCGCGACTTTGCCCCGATCCGCCCGACGCTGCAAACCGACTTCTTCGTAGCCGTGGCGAAGGACAGCCCTTTCAAATCGATCGACGACATCGTGCAGGCCGCCCTCACTGCGCCAGACCGCGTCACCTATGGATCGTGGGGGCTGGGCAGTCCTGGGCACCTGGGCGCGCTGCGTCTCCTGGCCGCCACCAACACACGCATGACCCATGTGCCCTACAAGGAAATCCCGCAGCTGTTCGCTGCCGTGGCCACCGGCGAGGTGCAATGGGCGCTCGGCAGTATCGCCAGTGCCGGGCCCATGGAGAAGTCAGGCCGTATTCGCTTCGTGGGCGTGGCCGCGCCGCAACCCTCGCCCTTTGCGCCTGGAGTGCCCGGCATGGCGTCATCCGCACAGGCCAAGGCCTTCGTGGCCAATGCCTGGTTCGGCCTGTTCGCTCCTCGCAGCACACCCAAGCCCCTGCGCGAGAGGATTGCAACAGACATCACCGAGATACTGGACACGCCGGACCTGACCGACCGCTACCGCACGCTGGGCTACAACCGGCTGGATCAAAAGCCCGACGAATTCGGCGAGTACATCGCCCGGGAGACACAGCTATGGGGCCGCGTGATCGCAGAGGCCAAACTGAAGCTGGACTAGCACGCGCCGCTGGCACCACACAAGACGGAGGCGGAAAGAAGATGATTGCACTCAAGGACATCAGCTACGTGCGCCTGGGCACGCGTGACCTCGACGGCGCCTGCCGCTATGCCAGCGACATCCTGGGCTTGCGGGAAGGACAGCGCTACGGGCCACTGCGGCACGGCAGGGCGGTAGGCTTTCGCAGCGATGCGCGCGAGCAAACGCTGGTCTACTTCGAAGGTGACCCTGCGGACCACACCACCGGTTTCGAGGTGGCATCCATGGACGCGCTGCAGTCCGCAGCAGGCGAGCTCGAACGCTTGGGCCACGCAGTGCACGAGGGCAGCGCGGACGAGTGCGAGCAGCGTCGCGTGCGGGCCTTCATCGGCTTCAAAGACCCGAGCGGCAACGCCATCGAACTGGCGGTCTCGCCCTTCCACAGCGGTGTGCGCTTTTTCCCGACGCGGGATACAGGCAACACCGGTTTTTCGCATGTGGGGCTGCGCAGCACCAACCCGGCGCGCGACGAGAGCTTCTGGACCACGGTGCTCAACGCCAAGGTCAGCGACCGCATCGGCACAGCCCCCTTATTGCGCATCGACGAGGTGCATCACAAGATTGCGCTGTTCCCTTCGGGCTATGCGGGCGTTCAGCACATCAACCACCAGGTGGCGTCCATTGATGATCTGATGCGCGCCTGGTATTTGCTGCAGTCGCGAGGCGTGCGCGTGGTTTTCGGCCCAGGCAAGCACCCGACCTCGGGCGCAATGTTCCTCTACTTCGAGGGTCCGGACGGCATGGTCTACGAGTTTTCGAGCGGCGTACGCACAGTCACCGACCCGGATGCGCTGCCGCGCCAGTTCCCGTTCCACCCCACTTCGTTCTGCATGTGGGGCTCAGTGCCCGACATTGCGGAGTTCCGCTGACACGGGCCTACTTGCAACCACTAACGGCAGTGGCCTCGCCTTGCAATGTTAAAGCGCTCACTGCATATCGTCGCCTGGGTGTAGCAACGGACGCGCGTGCGCATGACGCACCGCTATATCCTTCGCTCAGCCCACAGCGACAACGCGCTCCATCAGCGCCAGGTAGTGCGGCAGCGGCGGCGTGGCCCTGCCGGGCACCTTGGCCAGGTCGTCGTAGCGGCGCAGGCGGATAGCTTCCTGTGCAAATGCCTGCTCAACGAATCTGGCGCATTCGACCAGGCCAAAAGCGCCCCCCTGCAACTCCAGGCTGTGCTGCGAAGCAGGCGACAGCGTCTCCAAATACCCTGGCTCCATGGTGCAAAGGTAGCGCTTGGCATCCACATGCAGGCGGATGGGCTCCAGCACCGCGGCGGGCAGCAGGCCGCGCAAGAACGGAATGGCGATGTATTGGTGCAGGTCGTCCTGCTCGGCTGTGTCGCCCCCTGGGGCCAACAGGTGCCCCAGGTCGTGCAGCAGCGCAGCGACAACGGTGGCTGGGGTTTCACCCGATTTTTCGGCCCACTGTGCGCACTGCAGCGCATGCTCCAGCTGGCTGACCGCCTCGCGGCCGTACTGGTTCACGCCCCGGGTAGCGAGCAAGTGGGTGATATCTTCAAGGCTCAAGGCCATGGGGAGCTCCTCAGAACTTAGACCAGGGACTTGCGGATGCGCGCCGATACCAGGTCGATGACACTCACGGTGACCACGATGATGAGCATGACTGCACAGGTCTCGGCGTATTGGAAGCCCCGGATGATTTCCCACAGCACCACCCCAATGCCCCCGGCGCCCACCATGCCCACCACAGAGGCCGATCGCACGTTGGCCTCAAAACGGTACAGCGTGTACGAGATCCACAGCGGCATGACCTGCGGAATCACGCCGTAGATGATTTCGTGCAGTGCACTCGCACCGGTGGAGCGGATGCCTTCCACGGGCTGCGGGTCAATCGCCTCCACCGCCTCGGAAAACAGCTTGGCCAGAGTGCCCGAGGTGTGGATCCACAGTGCCAAGACTCCCGCAAATGGACCCAGACCTACGGCCACCACGAACAGCATGGCGAACACCATTTCGTTGATGGCGCGGAACGCGTCGAGCACGCGGCGCACAGGCTGGTACACCCACCAGGGAACGATGTTGGACGAGGCCAGCAGCGCCAGCGGCACGGCGGTAACCACTGCCAGGGCTGTACCCCAGAGCGCGATCTGCAGCGTGACCAGCATCTCCTGCACATAGAGCTGCCACTGCGAGAAATTGGGCGGAAAGAACTCCGCAGCGTAACGGGCCATGTTGCCCGAATCGCTCAGCAGGTCAAGCGGGCGCATGTCGGCGCCCTTCCAGGATGCCGCCAGCAACACGAGCAGAATGCCCCAGGACAGGTACCAGACAAGGCTGCGTTTGGGCGCCGTGCTGCTGGCCAGCGTGGCCAGCGAGGGATTCAGAGCAGAAGACATGGGGACACCTGGGCTGCGATAAAAACGAGCGGCTTACTTCAGCGACGCCAATTGCTGGTCAATTTCTGCCAGGCGGGTCTTCTTGTCGGCATCAGCCAGCGTGGTGTCAGCTTCGATCCTGTTGCGCTTGCCAAACAGGTCGAGCTGACGGATGGGCATGAGCTGTGCGTTGGTCGATGGCTTGAAGCCCGAGAGCTTGGAGATCTTCATCACGATCTCTTTTTCGCGTGCATCGGTCTTGGCGTAGTTGTAGAAAAAGTCCTTGATCTTGGCTTTGGTGGCCTCAGGCATTTCCTTGTGCATAACCAAAGGGTCCAGCGCAATCAGCGGCGAGGTCCAGACGATCTTGATGTCCTTGAACTTCTCAGGCTGGCGTTCCTTGATCTTGTCGAGGTTTTCGCTGTTGTTGGTGGCTACATCCACCTGCTTGTTGGCCACGGCCAGGGCATTGGTCTCGTGGTTGGCGCTGCGCACGATCTTGAAATGCGTTTTCACATCGACCTTGTTCTGCGCAAAGGCGTAGTAGCCGGGCACCAGAAAGCCCGAGGTCGAGTTGGGATCACCATTGCCAAAGCTCAGCGATTTACCATTCTTGAGTACATCGTCAAGCGTGTTGTAAGGGCTGTCCTTGTGCACGATGAGGTGTGAGTAGTAGCCCTGGGTGCCATCGGCGTTGACCATCTGCGCGAACACCTCGCCATTGGCGCGGTCCACCGCCTCCATGGCCGACTTGTTGCCCAGCCAAGCCACCTGTACCTTGTTGAAGCGCATGCCTTCAATGATGCCGGCGTAGTCCGGCGCAAAGAAGGCGCGGATCTTGAAGCCCGTTTGCTTGGCCATGTCATCCAGCAGCGGCTGCCAGTCGGCTTTGAGGTTCTGCGTCGCCTCCGTGGAGATGATGCCGAAATTGATGTCCTGGGCGTAGGCACCAGAAAGACCCAGGCCCAGTGCGATAGCGGTAAACAGCTTCTTGAACATGTGGAAACTCCGAAATGGAAAACAATGAATCGCTGCCTGCTCAGGCAGCGCGAACCATGGCAGGTGCCCACTGAGGGGTTGGCGCAGCAACCGGCGCTGCCACCGGATGCAAAGGCATGGCGTCCGCCAGAATCTCGTCGGCGTGCACTCCATACAGGCCGCGCAGCAGTGCAGGAGTGAGTGCTGCCGAGGGGCCGTCGTACACCACCTGACCGTGGTGCAATGCGACCACACGCGGGCAGTATTTGATGGCCACATCCACCTGGTGCAGCGAAACAATGACGGTGCAACGGTCCTCGCGGTTGATGCGAGCCAGGATGTCCATGACCTTGCGCGAGGACTCCGGGTCGAGGGAGGCAATGGGTTCATCGGCCAGCACCACCTTGGCGCCCTGCACCAGCGTGCGCGCAATGGCCGCGCGCTGCTGCTGCCCGCCGGACAAGGTAGAGGCCCTTTGTGCATGGCACTCAGCAATGCCCACGCGGCCCAGGGCTTCGAGTGCCAGCGCGCGCTCGTGCGGCTTGAACATGCGCAGCCAGCCGCGCCAGCGGGGCGTGCGATGCAGCAGGCCCACCAGCACATTCATCAGCACCGGCAACCGGTCCACCAGATTGAATTGCTGGAACACAAAACCCACCTGCGAACGCACCTTGCGGATGTCGCTGTGGATGCGCCCACCCTGTTGCACGCAGCGGCCATCCACCTCGATCAGCGAATCGCTGGCTGCGTCCGCCACCACCAAGCCCGCCACGTGGCGCAGCAAGGTGGACTTGCCGGAGCCAGATGCTCCAATCAGCGCCACCATCTCACCGCTCTGCACGGTGAGGTTGATATCGCGCAGTGCGTGTTTGCCATTCGCGAAGTGCTTGTTCAGTTGATGGATGTGCAGTGCGGCAGTCATGGCAGCCTCCTGAGGGTTAAGTCGTCTAGACAACCGAAGTGTGGTTGTCACGCGTGACAGTGCTTTGACAGTTGAGAGAAGTTTGGATGTCAATCAGAGAGCAGTGAGCGATCTGCAGGCGTTTACAGCACACGATGACCTTCGCGCCAAACACCGCGCACCACGGCTTGGCGGCCGCCATCGGGCAGTTCGGCCATGTGCACCTGCACCAAGTCTGCACGCAGGCTCGGGGCCAGCGCCCCCCGATCCGCCATGCCCGCCGCCTTGGCGGGGTTGCGGGTGACGGTGGCCACCGCCTGTGGAAGCGGCAGGATGTCTTCCTGCACCAGACGCATCACCGCGCTGAGCAGGCTGCCGGGTACATAGTCGGACGAGAGGATGTCCAGCAGCCCCCGGCGCGCCAGATCGGATGCCGCCACATTGCCCGAGTGCGAACCACCGCGCACCACATTGGGCGCGCCCATCACTGTGAGCAGCCCGCGCTCGTGCGCGGCCCGAGCAGCCGCCAGCGTGGTGGGGAACTCCGACATCGCAGCCCCTTCGGCATGGGCCTGTTCCACATGCGCCACCGTGGTGTCGTCGTGGCTCGCCAGCGAGATGCCGTGCGTGCGGCAATACTGAACAAAGTACGCGCGGTGCGGCTCGGCGTACTGCGCCTGCAGCGTGGCGGCATGCGCCACCTGGCGCTCGAACTTCTCAGCACTCCAGCCCTTCTTGCCGGTGTAGTAGGTGCGCGCCTGCTCGATGTTCTCCCACTGGCGCTGGCCCGGGGTGTGGTCCATCAGCGAGATCAGCGACAAGCGTGGGTGGCCGTGGAACGGCTCGAACAGATCGATGGTGTTGGGCGCGGGCAGCTCACAGCGCACATGCAGGTGGTGGTCAGCACGCAGCAGGTTGCGCTCGGTGCAGGTGTCGATGGTGTCGAGCACGCGGTTCCAGGCGCTGCCGCGCAGACTGTCCACGTCGGCCTCGCCCACGCCCAGCGCGTCCAGCACCGTGGTGATGCCTGCGGCAGCAATCTCGGCGTCGTGCGCCAGCAATGCGGGCATCTCGGCCCACTGCACCTTGGGGCGCGGCATCAGGTGTCGCTCGAAGTTGTCGGTGTGAATTTCCACCAATCCGGGCAGCAGGTAGTCACCATCCAGGTCAATGCCCCGCAGGGCCGATGTGCCACCACCGTCCACCGACGCGATGCGCCCAGCATCCACATGCAGACTTCCCAACACCACTTCTCCCGGAAGCACCATGCGGGCGTTCTTGAACACGGTCGCGGTCATGCCGATGCTCCCCGAAAGTCGCCCACATTCACGCGGCGTGTGGCCACGGCGGCGCCCACCTGCGCGTCGTGAAAGATGCCCACCAGGGCTGCGCCGCGCGCCACGGCTTCGTGGATCATGGTGATCACGGTCTCGGTGTTGGCCGCGTCGAGCGATGCAGTGGGCTCGTCCAGCAACAGCAGCGGCTTGGGCTTGATCATGTTGCGGGCGATGTTGATGCGCTGCTGCTCACCGCCGGAGAACGTGGCGGGCGGCAGATGCCACAGCCGCTCGGGGATGCGCAGGCGGGTCAGCCACTGGCGGGCGGCCTCGCGCGCGGCCTCGATGCCCGCAGGGTCGTCGCCCGCGTCTTCGGCCAGCGGCTCAGCCACCACATCCAGGGCCGATACGCGCGGAATGACCCGCAGGAACTGACTCACATACCCCACGGTGTCACGCCGAAGCTGCACCAGCGTTCGCGGAGTGGCCTGGGTCACGTCCACCACGGCGCCGTCGACCGAGCGCACGGTGATGCTGCCCGCATTGGCGCGGTAGTTGGCGTAGATCATCTTGAGCAGCGTGCTTTTTCCCATGCCTGAGGGGCCGTCAAGCACCACACATTCACCGGGCTGGACGGCCAGATCCACCCGGGCGAGCACGGGCAGTTCGATGCCGCTCTGGTGGTGCAAGGTGAAGCGCTTGGCCACCCCTTGCATCTGAAGAATGGGCGCAATGGAAGGTGGGTTCATGGCTGCAGTACCGAAGAAACAAGAAGCTGGGTGTAGGGGTGTTGCGGGTCATCGAGCACCTGGTCGGTCAGGCCCGCTTCGACCACCCGGCCGCGCTGCATGACCACCATGCGGTGCGCCAGCAGACGCGCCACTGCCAGGTCGTGCGTGACCACAATGGCCGCAAGCTGCATCTGCCGCGTCAGCTGCCGCAGCAGGTCCAGGAGGCGCGCCTGCACCGATACATCGAGGCCGGAGGTCGGTTCATCCATGAAAACCAGGCGCGGCTGGGTGACCAGGTTGCGGGCAATCTGCAGACGCTGACGCATACCGCCCGAGAAGGTGCGCGGCGCATCGTCGATGCGCGCAGCGTCGATCTCCACGCGCTGCAGCCATTCCATGGCCGTGGCGCGCAAGCGACCGTAGTGGCGCTCGCCCAATCCCATCAGACGCTCGCCCACGTTGGCACCGGCAGATACATCCATGCGTAAGCCGTCGGCCGCGTTCTGGTGCACAAAGCCCCAGTCGGTGCGGGCCAGCAGGCGCTGCTGGGCTTCGGTCATGGCATAGATGTCCTGCAGCTCACCACTGCGCTGGCGGAACTGCACCGTGCCTTCGTCAGGGGCGCTGCGCGCTGCAATGGCATTGAGCAGCGTGGACTTGCCGGAGCCCGACTCGCCCACCACGGCCAGCACCTCGCCAGGCCACAGGTCAAAGGACGCGCCGTGCAGCGCCACGCGGTCGCCATAGCGCTTGCTGACATTGCGCACGCTCAGCAGCGGCGCGGTAGGTTCGGGGTGGTTCATGTGAGGGTCTCGACGACAAAGCTCAGGCCATGCTGCGCAAAGCCCAGGGATTCATAAAAGGCATGAGCGCCCGCACGGCGGGCGTTGGACGAGAGCGCGAGCTTGTAGCAACCGGCCTCGCGGGCCTGCTGCATCGCATGGGCCATCATCTGGCGGCCAATGCCACGGCCCTGCTGGTCCTGCGCCACCACCACGTCTTCCACGATGGCCGAGGGCGTGCCCCGGTGCGCCAGGTTGTGCATGACGAGCAGCGCATAGGTGCCCACCACGGCGCCGCGCTGCGCAGGGTCACAGGCCACCCACAGGCGGTAGCTGGGGTAGCGGGAAAACTGGGCCCACACGGCCTGCGCTTCTTCCAGGGTCAGCACATCTTCGGGGCTGTCTTCAATGGCGGCGTACAGCACCAGCACGCTCTCCAGGTCGGCACGCTGGGCTTCGCGAATGTGCACGGTGCTCATGCGGCGCCGCCTTCCACCATCGCAGGTTCGGCCTGCCGCGCCTGGCGCTCCTGGCAGTAGTCCGAGTCGGAACACACATGCATGCGCCCGCCCTGGTCGTCGGTGATGACCTCGTCCAGAAAACTATCGGTGGCTCCGCACAGCGCACACGCGGCGTCCCAACGCTGCACCTCAAACGGATGGTCCTCAAATCCCAGACTCTCTACCGATGTATAGGGCGGCACGGCGTAAATGCGCTTTTCTCGGCCCGCACCAAACAGCTGCAGTGCAGGGTTCATGTGCATCTTGGGGTTGTCGAACTTGGGGATGGGCGATGGCGCCATCACATACCGGCCGTTGACCAGCACTGGGTAGTCGTAAGTAGTGGCAATGTGGCCGTAGCGCGCGATGTCTTCATAGAGCTTGACGTGCATGAGCCCGTACTCGGCCAAGCCGTGCAGCGTGCGGGTCTCGGTCTCGCGCGGCTCCAGGCGTTGCATGGGCTCGGGCACCGGCACCTGGTAGACGATGACCTGGCCTTCGGCCAGCGGCGTCTCGGGGATTCGATGGCGCGTCTGGATCAGCGTGGCCTCTCTGGTGCGGGTGGTGGTGGCCACCGCCGTGGTGCGCTCAAAGAAGCGGCGAATGTTGACAGCGTTGACGGTGTCGTCCGAGCCCTGGTCGATGACCTTGAGGCAGTCCTGCGGGCCGATGATGGACGCTGTGACCTGGATGCCACCTGTGCCCCAGCCATAGGGCAGTGGCATCTCGCGCGAGCCGAACGGCACCTGGTAGCCGGGGATGGCCACGGCCTTGAGAATGGCGCGGCGGATCATGCGCTTGGTGCGCTCGTCCAGGTAGGCAAAGTTGAAGTGGCCGTCCACCGGCGCGGCGTCAGCGGGTAGGCCCATCACGGCGGATTCCATAGGTGCATTCATGTGGCGTCTCCCGGTTCTGCGGTGGTGGCTGGCGCTGTGGCGCGCATCTTGCGCACCAGCTCCAGCTCGGACTGAAAGTCCACGTAGTGCGGCAGCTTCAGGTGCTGCACGAAGCCCGATGCCTCCAGGCTGTCGCTGTGGCCCAGCACAAACTCCTGCATCTGCGCGGGAGACTCCACCGGCTCACCCAACTCATCGGCGCGCAGGGCACGATCCACCAGGCTCATGGCCATGGCCTTGCGCTCACTGTGGCCAAACGCCAGCCCGTAGCCGCGCGTGAACTGTGGTGGCTGGCTCTTGCTGCCTGCAAACTGGTTCACCATCTCGCACTCGGTGATCTCGATGTCGCCGATGTCGATGGCAAAGCCCAGCTCTTCGGGTTCGATCTCCACCGCCACCGTGCCCAGGCGCACTTCGCCCACGAAGGGGTGCGAGTGCGAATAGCCGCGCTGCGTGGAATACGCCATGGCAAGCAAAAAGCCCTCGTCCCCCCTCGCCAAGTTCTGCAACCGCGTAGCCCGGCTGGCCGGAAAACGCAGCGGCTCGCGGGTCAGGTCCATGGGCGCCGGGTCACCCGGGGGCACAGGGCGGGTTTCGATCAGCCCTTCCTGGTTGAGCAGGTCCACCACACGCGGTGTAGGGCTTGGCGGTGTTGCGGACGGCGCTGCGGCAGTGCTGGCCTGGTCCATCCCATAGCCCTCGGCCAGAAGTTTGAAGTCCAGCAGGCGCTGCGTGTAGTCGTAGGTCGGGCCCAGCACCTGGCCGCCCGGCAGGTCCTTGAACGTGGCGGAAATGCGCCGGTCCAGCGCCATGCGGCTGGTGTCCAGCGGGCAGGTGGTACCCAGGCGCGGCAGCGTAGCGCGGTAGGCACGCAGCAAAAAGATGGCTTCGACCAGATCGCCCGACGCCTGCTTGATGGCCAGGGCCGCGAGCTCAGGGTCGTAAACAGAGCCCTCCGTCATGACGCGATCTACCGCCAGCTTGAGCTGTTGGCGGATCTGCGCCACCGACAGTTCAGGCTGTGCGGTATCACCCCGGCGCTGGCGCGCCAGCAACTGGTAGCTGTTGAGAATGGCGGCTTCTCCGCCCTTGACGGCCACGTACATGCTCAGACCTCCTGAAGGGCATCTACACCGCGCGTCGCACGCGTTGTGCGCGGCAACCCCACGATGTGGCCCGCCGTTCCCAACAACACATCCACACCACACGGGAACACGGCGTGGTTGGCTGCCCACTGGGCCTCAAAATCGTCAGGCAAACCGTCCACCTGCAATGCCGCCACATCCTGGATGCCTGGTCCGCGCAACTGCCATGCCCCATGGGTGTCTGCAGTGGTTGCGGCGCTACGCGCCACGTCCACCACGCAGGTCGCCGACTGGTCGGGGTAGATGTCACTGCCCTGGTTCAGGCTGTGCAGCGCAGGCAGGGAATCGCCCTGCGCCACCCACACAAATCGGGCGAGCGCGGCGTCGGCCACCAAAGTACAGCCCGTGTGGAAGCGCAGCCACCCCCCCACATCACTGTCCGCCAAGCGTGGCGAGAGCCACAAAGTGCAGTCGCTGTCGAGCAGCGCCAGCAGCACGGCAGCCGATGCGGCATGCCCCACAGCCGGGGTCTGCGCGTCGTGTTCTACCGCCACCGTGCAGCCGGGGTGCGACAGCGCCTGCAGCACGGCGCGGAACACTGCCTGGCTGCCAAAGGCTTCATTCGAGAATCCGGCACCCAAAGATGCCAAAGGGGTCGTGCTCATTCGGCCTCCTCCTCGTTGTCGGAACCGCTCTCGCGCGCCACAGTGAAAAAGTCCACCTTGGTGCTGGCGGCGCGTGCCTGGCGCTCGGCCTGGGTGTGGCGCAGGTAGGCGCGGATGGGCTCCAGTAGTTGGGCGTCCAGCACCGGTTGCTGCGCGGGGTCTTGCAGCAGCGCATCGGCGAGCGCGGCTAGCTGCACCTGGCGGTGCGAGCGGCCCAGCACATAGGCCACGCCCACCGTGGCGTCACCGGCGTCCGATGGGTTCGCCACACGCAACGCACAGCGGGTTACGGAGACCTCGCCCAGATTGAAGCGCTCGCCCGTGCCACCGGCACGGCCCTGCACCATCATCAGACCGGTCTCGGGCGCGCGCAGCCAGCGCGCAGGGCTCGTGGCTTGCTCGTGCAAGGCAGATTCGAGCAGCCCCAGCGGCGCCCGAGCCAGCAGCGCCATCCACTGCGCGCGGGCCAGGGGGCGGTCCGGCCCCGGGTTGTCAAAGGCTTGAAACATGGAAGTGGTACCCTGAAAGTTGTATAGACAAATTGAACAACTGGCGCGAGCTTAAAGAGCGCGCATGTAGGTTTCATGACAGCCAGCACCACCTCTCTATCGCCTGCCTTGCAGGCCCCGCCCGCGCCGTCCTTGCGCCCCGCGCGCGACAGCTTCTGGACGCGCATTGCCGCCGAGTTGGCCGAGGCCATTGGCAGCGGCGTCTATCCGCCCGGCCAGCGCCTGCCCTCGGAACACGCGCTGGCCGAGCAGTTCGGCGTGAACCGCCACACCATCCGCCGCTCGCTCGCCAGCCTGTGCAGCCAGGGGCTGGTGCGCATCACGCAGGGCAGCGGTACCTATGTGGAAGACTTCGCGGTGGACCTGGTGCTGGGCAAGCGCACGCGCCACCAGCAGGGCCTGGCGCAGGCGGGGCTGCGCGGCAGCCTGGTGGTGCTGCAGGCGCAGACCACACGGGCCACGGCTGCTATGGCCAAGGCGTTGCAGGTACCCGCGCGCAGCCCGCTGCTGGCGCTGCGCGTGCGGGGCGACGCCGAGGGCCAGCCCCTGCACATCAGCGAGCGCTACTTTCCCCTGCCCCGCTTCGAGAACCTGGCAGCCGTGGTGCGCGAAACGGGCTCCATCACCGCAGGCTTCACTGCCCACGGCGTGGCCGACTACACACGCAGCGAAAGCCGCATCACCGCCGAGCTGCCAAGCGCCGAAGTGGCTGCACAACTGCGCCAGCCCACGTCGCGCCCGGTGCTGCAGGTAGAGAGCCTGAACGTGGACCTGGCAGGAACGCCCATCGAATGGGCCCGCGCCTGGTTTGCGGGCGACCGCGTAAAACTGACCATTGACCACGATGAACACGCCTGAAAAGCCACCCACCCACCACCGCTATGCGGTCTATTTCGCACCCAACCCTGGCAGCCTGGGCTGGCTGGCAGGTAGCCACTGGCTGGGGCGCTGCGCCGCACTGCTTCAGCCCCTGCAGCAGCTCGCCATTGAAGGCGTTACGGCGGACGACCTGCAACGCCTGACAGCAGCGCCCCGCCGCTATGGCTGGCACGCCACGCTCAAGGCACCGTTTGCCCTGGCGCCCGGCACCGACTGGATCACGCTGCACCAGGCCGTGCAGGCTGTGGCGCGCGGGCTGGAACCTTTCGTACTGCCGCCGCTAAAGGTGCAGCGCATCGACGACTTCCTGGCGCTGGTGCCCCCGGCGTTGCACCCCGCCAATGCACAGATTCAGGAGACCGCCGCCACCTGCGTGACGGCACTGCAGCCCTTGGCCGCACCCTTGTCCAACGCCGACCTCGCCCGGCGCCGCGCGGCCGGGCTCACCGCCCGACAGGACGCACTGCTGCAGCAATGGGGCTACCCGTTTGTGCTGGACGAGTTCCGATTTCACATGTCGCTCACCGGCAGCATGGCGCAGGTGGACGCCCAGACGCAGGCCCTGGTGTTCGATGCCGCGCAGGAGTTCTTCTCAGACCTGCCCACCCTCAAGTTCAACAGCCTGGCCCTGTTTGCTGAGCCCACGCCCGGCGCGGACTTTGTGCTGCTGGACCATCTGGAGATGGGCGCATGACACCAGGCCGCCTGATCTATTGCATGGGCCCCTCGGGTGCGGGCAAGGACAGCTTGCTGGAGTGGTTGCGGGCACACCTGCCCACCCCATGCCCCGTGCACTGGGCGCAGCGCACCATCAGCCGCTCCGCCATGCCGGGCGGCGAAGCGCATGAAAGTGTGTCGCCCGAAGCGTTTGTTGCGTTGCGCTGTGAACAGGCCTTTGCCCTGCACTGGGAGGCCAACGGCCTGGGCTATGGCGTGCGGCATGCGCAACTGGCGCCGCTGGCCCAAGGCCACTGGGTGCTGCTCAACGGCTCGCGCGCCTACCTGCCTGAGGCACTGGCGCTGTTCCCTGACCTCGTCGCGGTGCACATTACCGCCAGCCCCCAGGTGCTGCGCCAGCGACTGCTATCGCGGGGCCGCGAGACCTGTGATGAGGTGGAGGCCCGGGTGCAGCGCGCGCTGGCGTACACACCGCCCCCGGGTGCAGCCAACCTGGAGGTGCACAACGATGGCACGCTGAGCGATGCAGGCCAGCAACTGTTGAACACGCTAGAGCATTTGCCGGGCTGGCCGCTGCACAGTGGCAAACTTTCAAGCCAACAACCTGCCTGTTTGTAAAACATACACAGCGATCACCATAGCCACCATGACCGCCATCACCATCTATCACAACCCCAAATGCGGCACGTCCCGCAACACGCTAGCCATGATCCGCAACAGCGGCGTGGAGCCCGAGGTCATTGAATACCTCAAAAACCCACCCAACCGCACCACGCTGGTGGCGCTGATTGCCGCCACGGGCGAGCCGGTGATCAATGCCGTGCGCACCAAAGAAGCGGTCTTCAGCGAATTGCAACTGAACGCACCTGGCGTCACCGACGCGCAGTTCATCGACGCGATGCTGCAGCACCCCATCCTCATCAACCGCCCCATCGTGGTCACGCCCCTGGGCACGCGGCTGTGCCGCCCGTCCGAGAAGGTGCTGGACATCCTGCCTGCGCCCCAACAAGGCGCCTTCACCAAAGAGGATGGCGAAGTGGTCGTCAACAAGCAAGGCCAGAGTGTCTGAGGCAACCGCACACCCCGGAGCCGTAGCGCACGGCGCCGCATGAGCGCTGCCTCGCAACGCTGGGCCGTGGCGCGCCTGGGCACAGCCCAGACCCTGGCCTGGGCTTCCTCCTATTACCTGCCCGCCATGCTGGCCGCGCCCATGGCGCGCGACCTGGGCTTGGCCACGCCCACCGTGTTCGCTGCGTTTTCGGTGGCGCTCATCGTGTCGGCCCTGCTGGGGCCGTTCGCTGGACGGGCCATTGACCGCCATGGTGGCCGGCCGGTGCTGGTGTGTACCAACCTGCTGTTTGCCGCCAGCCTCGCAGGCATGGCACTGGCGCAGGGCCCGGTGGGACTGTTTGCCGCCTGGGTGCTGATGGGCGTGGCCATGGGTTCGGGCCTGTACGAGGCGGCGTTTGCCACGCTGGTGCGGCTGTATGGCCAGGGCGCGCGCGGCGCCATCACCGGCATCACGTTGATTGCGGGGTTTGCCAGCACTGTGGGCTGGCCGCTGTCGGCCTGGATGGAGACGCAGTGGGGCTGGCGCAGCGCGTGTGCGGGCTGGGCGGCACTGCACCTGCTGGTGGGGGTGCCACTCAACAGCTGGCTACCGCGCATCGCGCCCGAAAAGAATGCCCCAGCCACACCAGAGGCCGCACCCCAAGCCTCCAAAGCACCGCAAGCCACAACGGAATCACCCGCTCCAGACCAGGCACTGCGCACCACCGTACTGCTATCCTTTGTTTTCGCCGTCACCTGGTTCACCAGCACCGCCATGGCGGCCCACCTGCCGCGCCTGCTGCAGGCCAGCGGCACATCACTGCAGGCCGCAGTGGCCCTGGCCGCGCTGGTGGGGCCTGCGCAAGTGGCAGCGCGGCTGCTGGAGTTTGGCTTTCTGCGCCGTCTGCACCCGCTGCTGTCGGCCCAGCTGGCTGCGGCCGCGCACCCCGTGGGCGCGGCCCTGTTGATGGTGGCGGGAGGGCCTGCGGCGGCAGTGTTCACCGTGCTGCATGGTGCGGGCAACGGCATCCTGACCATTGCCAAGGGCACGCTGCCTCTGGTGTTGTTTGGGCCTGCGGGTTACGGCGCTCGCCAGGGCCTGATGATGGTGCCTGCCCGCGTGGCGCAGGCTTTTGCGCCGGTGCTGTTTGGCATGCTGCTGGATGGCACCGGGGCAGCCGCCCTTTGGCTCACCACATTGCTGGGCCTAGCTGCGCTGGCTGCACTGTGGCTGCTGCGGCCCGTGGCGCGGAACTGACCGATCAATCGACCAATCGATCAGCCTCGCGGCACCACAAACGCCTTGCGCGCCGCGAGCGCTGCGGGGCGCGAGTGGCAGCCTTCCAGGTGGTCATTGACCAGACCCATGGCCTGCATGAAGGCATACACCGTGGTCGGGCCCACAAAGCTCCAGCCCCGCTTTTTCAGGTCCTTGGACATGGCAATCGACGCGGGCGACGTGGACAGGGTGCGCGCCACTTCGCGCGTGATGCGCTCGGGCCGGTCGGCTGCGGCAGGTTCGTAGCGCCAGGCATAGTGCGCCAGCGAGCCGAACTCGCGCTTGAGCTCCAGCACACGCTGCGCGTTGTTGATGGTGGATTCGATCTTGCCCCGGTGGCGCACGATGGCCGCGTCCTGCACCAGGCGCTCAACATCGGCGGGGCCGAAGGCTGCGACCTGCTCGGCGTCGAAGTTCGCGAACGCGGCGCGGAAGCCCTCGCGCTTGTTCAGGATGGTGAGCCAGCTCAGGCCCGACTGGAAGCCCTCCAGGCAGATCTTCTCGAACAGCCTTCGCTCGTCTGCCACCGGAAAGCCCCACTCGGTATCGTGGTAGTGGCGGTAGAGCGGCGTGGCCTGGCACCAGGTGCAGCGTGGGCAACCGGCTTCGTCGGCGAACAGGCCTTCAGGCAGGTCGGGGGTTGTTTCAGCGGTCATGCGCAGCATTCTAGAAACGGCTGCGACCAGACTGCTGACAGTCCGTCAACTCGTCAGCGCGTGGCCTGATCTGCCCATAAACTGCCCGCATGCGCCAGCCTATCACCCGCCTGCGAGCCGTGCCCACCCTGCTCACCTGCCTTGCCCTGGCTGGCTGCGCCAGCACCACAGGCCCCTCCAACGCGTTGGGCTACTACTGGCAATCGCTGCGCGGGCACCTGCAGATCATGCACGCTGCAGAGCCCATCGACGCCTGGGTAGCGCGCCCAGACATCTCGCCCGCCCTGCGCGATCGCCTGCGGCTGGCGCAGCGCGCGCGGGCCTTTGCAGTGACCGAACTTGGCCTGCCCGACAACGCCAGCTACCGCCGCTATGCCGACCTGAAACGCCCCGCCGCCGTGTGGAACGTGGTGGCCGCACCGCCCTATTCGCTGACACTGCACACCTGGTGCTTCCCGGTGACGGGCTGCATCGGCTACCGGGGCTACTTCACCGAAGCTGCGGCCCAGGCCGAGGCCGCCGAGCTGGCGGCACAGGGCCTGGAGGTGGAGGTATACGGCGTGCCCGCCTACTCCACGCTGGGCTACATGAACTGGGCGGGGGGCGATCCGCTGCTGTCCACCTTCATCGCCTGGCCCGAGGGCGACTTTGTGCGCCTGCTGTTCCACGAGCTGGCGCACCAGGTGGTTTATGCCAAGGACGACACCCTCTTCAACGAATCCTTTGCCACGGCGGTCGAGCGCATCGGCGTGGCGCAGTGGCTAGCCACGCAGTCCACCCCCGCCGCGCGCGAGGCCTATGCCACCAGCGAGGCACGGCGCGGCGCCTTCCGCACCCTGACACGCACCACACGCGCCCATCTGGCTACCATTTATGAACAAAAAGAGGCCTCTGCGCGCGACGGCAAAGGGCTAACAGCTATCAAAATCGAAGCGATGCAGCGTTTTCGGGCGGACTATGCCGCGCTGCGCGAACGCTGGCTGCAGCCACAGGGCGCCGCCGCACCCCAGATCACCACCGCCCAGGTGGCGGGGTACGACCGCTGGGTGGCTCAGGCCAACAACGCCAGCTTTGCCGCCCAGGCCGCCTACGACGAACTGGTGCCTGCGTTCGAAGCTCTGTTCGAACGCGAGGGCAGCGACTGGCCCCGGTTTTATGATGCCGTACGACAACTGACTCAGCAGCCCCAGCCACAACGCCACGAGGCCTTGCGCGCACTGCAACCTTCCGAGAAGAAGCCCTAAGGAGACAACCCATGCCTGACATCCACATCCATCGCGACCACCACCTGGGCTTCAAGGAGGCCCGCAAAGTGGCCTTTTCCTGGGCTGAAAAAGCCGAAGAGAAGTTCGATATGGAATGCACCTACGAAGAAGGTGACACCGAAGACCTGCTGACCTTCACCCGCACGGGCGTGAAAGGCACGCTGCTGGTGGATGCCCACCAGTTCGAGATGAAGGCCCAGCTGGGCTTTTTGCTGGGCGCCTTCAAGGACCGCATCGAGGCCGAGATTGGCGAACAACTGGACGCACTGCTCAATGCCCCTCGCCCCGGCGCCAAGAAGCCCGCAGCCGACAAGAAGAAACAGGCGGCAGACGCGGATGCCAGCAAGCCAGCCCCCAAAGCATCGGCCAAGCCCGCAGCCAAGACCAAGAAGGCCTAGCCGTCCGGGCCACCGCCATGACATCCCCCACGAACGAGGCTACCGCCTACAGCCCGGCGTTTGACACCCTCTCCACGCTGCTCCACACCCGCTACAGCTGTCGCGCCTTTCTGCCCGATCCACTGCCGCGCAGCACCATCGAAGCCATCCTGGCCACCGCGCAGCGCACGGCCTCGTGGTGCAACGCGCAGCCCTGGCAGCTCACCATTGCCAGCGGCGCCACACTGGAGCGCCTGCGCAGTGCCCTGGAAGCCCACATGGCCGCCGCCGCCCCTGCGCCCGACCTGCCCTGGCCGCGCGAATACCGGGGGGTGTACCAGGAGCGGCGGCGTGAATGCGGCTGGGGCCTGTACGAGGCCCTGGGCATTGCCAAGGGCGACCGCGAAGCCTCGGCCCAACAGGCGGCGCAGAACTTCACCATGTTCGGCGCACCCCATGTGGCCATCGTCACCAGCGACGAGGCACTGGGTGTGTACGGCGCGGTGGACTGCGGCGCCTACGTGAGCAATTTCATGCTCGCCGCGCACAGCCTGGGCGTGGGCTCCATCGCGCAGGCGGCACTTGCGTCCTACCCCAGCGTGCTGCGCGAGGTGCTGGGCATTGGCGAGGACCGCAGCATCGTCTGCGGCATCTCTTTTGGCATGGTCGCCCCCGCGCACCCGGCCAACCATTTCCGCACCACACGCGCTGATCCGGCCAGCAGTGTGGTGTGGCGAGACTGAGAAGGTGTGACAGGACAGACGTCAGGCAGCAGCGCGCAGCAAAGGGTTGCGCGTGCCCAGCAGCCCGAACAGGTTCTTGGGGTCTGACATCTTCGGAATGAGTTCGATGGGTTGGCCAACGCCCAGCCCGGTGGCCGTATCGCGCAAGAAGCGCAGCGCAGAAAAGTCCTCCAGCGCAAACCCCACGGAGTCGAACACCGTCACTGCGGTATCGCTGGCGCGCCCGCCGTGCCGGCCTGCCAGCACCTCCCACAGCTCGGTCACCGCAAAGTCAGGCGGCAGCTGCTGGATGTCGCCTTCGATGCGCGTCTGCGGTGCGTATTCCACAAACACCTGGGCCTGGCGCAGCACGTCGGCATGCAACTCCGTCTTGCCGGGGCAGTCGCCGCCCACCGCGTTGATGTGCATGCCGGGCGCGAGCATGTCGGGGGTGAGGATTGTGGCGTTGGTCTTGTCGGCCGTCACGGTGGTCACGATGTCGGCACTGCGCACAGCCTCGGCCGTGCTGGTGCAGGCCACGGTGCGCAGGCCCGTCGTACCGTGCAGGTTGGCCTGCAACTTGGCGGTCGCAGCCGGGTCGGTGTCGAACAGCCGCACGGTGGTTATACCGAGCAGGTGGTGAAACGCCAGCGCCTGGAATTCGCTCTGTGCGCCGTTGCCGATCAGTGCCATGGTGCGAGCACCGGGGCGGGCCAGGGCACGCGCTGCCACTGCCGACATGGCGGCGGTGCGAAGGGCGGTGGTGAGCGTGAGTTCGCTCAACAGCAGCGGCGCGCCCGTGGCCACATCGGCCAGCACGCCAAACGCCATCACCGTCGGCAGGCCCCTGCGCGTGTTCTTGGGGTGGCCGTTGACGTACTTGAACGCATAGGTCTGGTCATCGGCAATGGGCATGAGTTCGATCACGCCGTCGCGCGAGTGGCTGGCCGCACGTGCGGATTTGTCGAACGCGCCCCAGCGCAGAAAGTCGGCCTGGATGTAGTCGGCAATGCCGCGCAGGCAAGCCTCGACGCCTTTGCGCTGCACCATGTCGATGACATCGGGTGCGCTGAGGTACAGGGTGGAAAAGTGATGCGGGGCAGCCATGGTGTTTGTCTCCGGATGCGATTGAATGCGCCTCCTGGCAGTGTCCCGAAGCGCAAAAACAATAGGAATCGCCCAAACCGCCTCGTATTGCAGGGCGATTTGCCGGTATGGCAGCCAAAATTGCCACTTTGTTCAAAACCTCCAAGGCTGCGCACGGCGCAGCTCGCGCGCTATCCTCTGCGGCTTCATTCGCCCCGCACCATGATGCCCCCAGAAATCCTCATCAGCGAAGTCGGCCCGCGCGACGGCCTGCAGTCCGTGAAAGCCACCATGCCCACCGCCGACAAACTGCGCTGGATCGACACTCTGGTAGCTGCCGGGCTGCGCGAGATCGAAGTGGGCTCGTTCGTGCCCGCACGCCTGTTGCCCCAGATGGCCGACGTGGCCGAGGTGGTGCGCCACGCCCTCACCCACCCCGGCATCACCGTGATGGCCCTGGCGCCCAACCTGCGCGGCGCTGAGGCGGCGCTGGCGGCCGGGGTGCACAAGGTCACCCTGCCGGTGTCGGCAAGTGCCGCCCATTCGCTGGCCAATGTGCGCAAGACACGCGAGGCCATGGTCGAAGAGGTGCGCGCCGTTGCACAACTGCGCGACACGCAGGCGCCCGGCGTGCTGGTGGAGGTGGGACTGTCCACCGCCTTTGGCTGCACGCTGCAAGGCGAGGTGCCCGAGGACGACGTGATCTGGCTGGCTGGTTTGTGCGCCAAGGCAGGCGCGGACGAAGTGGGCTTGTCGGACACCACCGGCATGGCCAACCCGGCGCAGGTGCGCCGCCTGTTCACGCGCCTGCGCGCCGAACTGGGTGCCAAGGCTGGGGCCGCCCACATGCACAACACGCGGGGCCTGGGCCTGGCCAATTGCCTGGCGGCCTACGACGTGGGGGTGCGCACGTTTGATGCGTCGCTGGGCGGCCTGGGCGGTTGCCCCTATGCGCCGGGCGCCTCGGGCAATGTGGTGACGGAAGACCTGGTGTTCATGTTCGAGGCCATGGGCATCACCACGGGTGTGAACCTGGAACTGTTGATGGCTGCACGTGCGCCGCTGTTGGCGGGGCTACCGGGCGAGCCGGTCTATGGAATGACGCCCGAAGCGGGGCTGCCCAAGGGGTGGGTTCAACGTTAGACAGCCCTTCCTGCGGCTCAAAGAAAAAGGCGACCGAGGTCGCCTTTTTCTTTGGGGTCACCGCCGTATCAGCTCAGGGAAGTGATCAGATCCACGTACTGCTGCTTGGCCTCGTCGGCGGCCGTGCCCTTGAGCTTTTCCCAGGCGTCCCACTTGGCGCGGCCCACCATGTCGGAGAAGCTAGGCTTCTTCTCGGTGTTGTCGCCTGCAGTGGCCTGCTTGTACAGCGCGTAGATCTTGAGCAGCGTGGCGTTGTCGGGACGCTCGCTCAGGTTCTTGGAATTGGCCACGGCGGCTTCGAAGGTGGCGTTGAGGTCGGCCATGTCGGTGTGCTCCTTGAAATGTTGGGGGAAGGGAAAGAACGGTGTCGGCAACGGTTTGCTGCGTTGTATCTTACGGGCTGAGCATGGCCCGGGGCCGCTCAATCCATAGAGGCAAGCCCCCAAAAAATCAAACAATAGGTGTACATCTGATGGTGACCCGCATCCCAGCCCCCAGCAAAGCCGCGCCTGGCAGTGACCAGAACCCATTGCGCACAGTGCGCGCCCAGGCACCCAAGGTTGCACGCAAGGCCGCCCAGGCCTTGCCCCCCGCAGCCCGCAAAGCCGCCACGGTGGTGCAGAAAAACGTGCGCCGCGCCGCCACCGGCATGCTGGGCCTGTCGGGCGAACGCATGAGCAAGGTCGATACTGCCTGGCTGCGCATGGACTCGGCCAGCAACCTGATGATGATCAACGGCGTGTGGACCCTCTCGCCCGGTATCACCTGGGAGGCCCTGTGTGAGCGCGTGCAGCAGCGCCTGCTGCAGTACCCGCGCTTTCGCCAGCGTGTGCTGGAAGACGCGGCAGGCGCCACCTGGGTAGAGGACCGAAACTTTGACATCGCTGCCCATGTGTTGCGCGAGAAGTTACTCCACAAAAAAGGCCACAGCATGCAGCGCGCACTGCAGGATCGGGTAGGCGAGCTCGCCATGCAGCCGCTCGACACCCGCCGACCGCTGTGGCAAATGCACCTGATCGAAGACTTTGTGGGCGACGACGGAGAGAAGGGCAGTGCGCTCATCGTGCGCATCCACCACTGCATTGCCGACGGCATAGCGCTCATATCGGTAACCATGTCACTGGTCGATGGCGGCTCCGAGCCCCCCAAGCGCAAACCCCGCGCAGGCAAGGATGGTGCGACAGCCGAGGACTGGATTGCCGACGCACTCATCAAGCCCTTTACCGGCCTCACCGTAAAGGCTCTGGACCTGGCGGGTGACAGCGCCGCGAAGTCGTTGCAGATGCTGGGCGACCCGGAAAAAGCGATGCACCACGGGCTGGCCGGTACCATGGACATGGCGCGTGTGGCCTACCAGCTGGTGAGCGACGCGGCCGCGCTGGCACTCATGCCGGACGACTCACCCACGCGCCTGAAGGGCCAGCCGGGCAGCGCCAAGCGCGTGGCCTGGTGCCCCCCCATCCCGCTGGAGGAGGTCAAGGCCATCGGCAAGGCACTCAACTGCTCCATCAACGATGTGCTGCTGTCCTGCGTGGCCGGCGCCATCGGCGGCTACCTGCGCAGCCAAGGCGACGACCCCACGGGCCAGGAGATTCGCGCCATGATCCCGGTGAATCTGCGCCCCATGGAAGAGGCATGGAAACTGGGCAACCGCTTTGGCCTGGTGCCTCTGGTGCTGCCGATTGGCGTGGCCAACCCTGTCGAGCGCGTGTACGAAGTGCGCAGGCGCATGAACGCGCTCAAGGGCAGCACCCAGCCCATCCTGGCGTTTGCCATGCTGGCCGTGGCAGGCCTGATGATCAAGCCCGCGCAGGACGCACTGCTCAACCTCTTTGGTCGCAAGACCACGGCGGTGATGACCAACGTACCCGGCCCCAAGGAGCAGCTCACGCTGTGTGGCTCGCGCGTCACGCAATGCATGTTCTGGGTGCCGCAGTCGGGCGACATCGGCCTGGGGGTCTCCATCCTGAGCTACGGCGGCGGCGTGCAGTTTGGCGTGATCACCGACACCACGTTGTGCCCGGAGCCGCAGCAGATCATCGACGCGTTTGCGCCCGAGTTCGACCAGCTGTCGCTGCTTACGCTGATGCTGCCTTGGGGAACATAGCCCCACGGACCACGATGGCGGCGACTTCAGCGGAGGGCCCGCGCATGCACAACACGGGGCGATCCGGCACCAGAAGATCGATCGGCCATCGCCCGCTGCAAGCACAGGCCAATCATTGCAGCCCTTGTGAACGTCTCAACCACAACCCGGCGCTTCACAGGGACGGGAGAAACGTCTCTTTGCGGCCATATCTCTGACGCTGTCACGACTTTGGTTTCATCATGGCCTTGATACCCAAAGCTTTGAAGAGCAGGCCGTCAAAAGCCCGGTCAGTGAGCAGTTGACCGATGCGCCACAGCGGGTCCAGGGGATGACGACTTCGTGGGTCACTTCTGCGTGGAAATCAACATGCCCATGCCATGCGCGCTTGGCCCTGGATGATGCCGTAAGCTTGGCCGCTGCAGCGGGCATGGACCGCTTCGTCGCCGTGTTGAACCAGTCGCAGGGCAAGGCGACACCATCGTCCCAGCCACACCCATCCACGGTGGCAGCCGCAAGCACGCGGTCGCTCGCGCCAACCTGCTCGGTCTGATCACCCGATAGCGGGACTACTGGGCCCCCAAGCACTTTTTCGGGACACATCCATAGCGTGCAACCGCGACACTGCACAGCCCCAGCCTCCCTACATCACCAGCGCGGACAGATCAGTGCAGATGGAGGGGACGCCGGGGTTGTCATCCGAGACCATCGCAGGCAAGGGGGGGCGCACCTTACAGCCCCCTTGCCCGGGCTGACTATTCAGGTCGCCGAGCAGGTAAAGCTCTCTGCCTTGCTCACGTCGCCCGTTCCGTTGTAGCGCGGGAATTTCGGAAACTCGCACACCGGGCGCTGGGCTATGGGCGTGCGGGTGCCAGGTGCAAACTGTGTGGCGATCAACTTGTCAGGCGCGTTGCCCTTTTCTACCCAGGCATCCAACGCGGCCAGCAGGTCCATCGACAGCGGATCGGTGCCGGGGCCGTCCAGGTTGTGCCCCACCGAGGGCGAGGTGAGCATGCGGGCAAAGCCTTGCACCTTGCTTGCGCCCAGGCGCTGCTTCACCGTATCGAAATACTCGGCGGTGCGGTACAACGACACGCAGGTGTCCGACAGGCCATACCAGATCAGCAGCTTGCCGCCCTTGTCGGCAAAAGCAGAGATATCGGGGTCGATGCCGTCGATCATCTGCGCCAGGCGCAGGTACTGCGCGGCGTACTGGGTGGGGTCGTGGCGCAAGATGTCGGCCGTGGGGTTGCCCTCGACCACGCGCGCAGCCTCGGTCACGGCCATGTGGTTGAAGGATTCGCGCGCCTCGAAGCTGGGGCCGAACATGTACGACTCCCAGTCCGATGTGGCAGCGCCACCCCGACCAAAACGCGGGTAACCCACGGCACCGCGCGACAGAGTCACAGGGGTCTTATGGTCACTGTAGATACGGCGGATGGTCTCAACCTGTCCAGCCGTCAGGCAGCTGTCGCTGTCGGCACCTTTGCACAGCAGGTCGGTGGGCACGTAATTGCAGGCCTCGACGTTGCCGATGATCCCGTCCTTGAGGCCATCCAGACCGTCGCAGGCTGCCGTTTCTGCCTTGGCATACAGCGCCACCTTGGCGGGGCTGAGCCAGTTGTCACGGCTCTTGAAGATGTGCTGGATCACGTTGGGCCCCAGGTTGACCTGGTGCGCCTGCTGGCTGATGGCGGGCTCCATGGCCACCACGCCATCGTAGTCCTGCGGGTACTTTTGCGTGGAGATCAGGCCCGATCGCCCGCCGTTGGAATGGCCCATGTGGTAGCGCCGCACCGGGCGCTTTCCGTAGAACTCCGTCGCGATCGCCGTGCCCACTTCGAGCACGAAGTGGTTGGCATCGAACGCATGGTTGCGCAGCGCCACATCGTTCTTGGCCCATTCAAAGCCCCGGCTCTGGTGGCCAGAGTCAGAACTGATCTTCACATACGGGTTGGCCGATGGGCCGACCAATTGCTGGTACCACGGGTCATCGGTGGGAATAAAGCCATCGAGCCCACCGCCGCCGATGGTGAGTGTCTTGCCATTCCACTGCGCCAGCGTGGGCAGCTCTACCGCCCACTGGATGGTGGAGTCGGGCGACGACACGATCTGACCGCGCACGATGCAGACATCAGGCAGCGTGCCCTCGGCCTTGCGCAGTTCGGTGCGCGTTATCTTGGCGCCATGGGGCAAGGCGGTTGAAGTGTAGGCGGCGCAGGCTTCGGCCAGCGGCTTACTGGCCAGGGGCGCGGGGGCATCGTTGCCGCCGCATGCGGTCAGCGCGATGGCGGCAATGGTGCCCAGACCGCTCAGGGAGCGGGTGGCCCATCGCCCGGCGGTGCGCGCGGCACGATCGGTGGGCGCCAGCGCGGCATAGGAAGGTGTCGGGAACATGCGGAAAGTCTCCTGTGGTGGTGTTTTTTTCAGGAGCCCTGGATTGGCGGCAAGGTGTGCGCCGAAACCCCTTGGCTCCGACGCGAACGATAGAAAAAGAAGGCGCCACTGCAGCCTCTGCAAATGCAGAGGGGGCGGGAAACTACCAAGCCAACGCGGCAGCAGGCGCCATGAGGGCGTGCAGGCCGAATGCGTGCCCTGCACGCACTGCGCGCTACGTGTTGCGCAGCGCGGCCACCAGCTCCAGCTTGTTACGCACACCCAGGGCTGCGTAGGCGGTGCGCAGGTAGGTGCGCACCGTGGCGGGTGTGAGGCCCAACGTAGCGGCAATGTCTTTGTACGACTGCCCCTGGGCGTAGAGCATGGCGGCGCTCAGCTCGCGCGGGGCAAGAGGCTGCTTGTGGCGATCCGAAGCCATGCTCAGCGCCACCAGCGGGCCGCAGGGCTCCAGTCGCAGGCGGCAGGCTTTGCCCAAGGCCAGGGTACAGGGCGCGCCGGGCAGGGCCTGCACCACGGCAGCGGGCAGGCGGGTGCCGGTCCACTGCGGGCAGGCCGCACGCAAGGCCTGGCTGATCCGCAGGCCAGAAAACAGCAGCTCGCCCGTGGGCTGAGCGAGCGCAAAGCTGTCCCACGGGCGGCGGGGCGAATCGTTTTGCAGCCGCTGCAGCCGGTGGTGCCAGTGCTGAAGCAGGTGCACCACAAACTCGCCGAACAGGACGGTTTCGGCATCGGTGAATTCAGTGCGCGTGCGCGGGCGATAGACCGAGACAAAAAACATCAGTCCGCTGTGCGGCAGCTCGGCCGTGAGGGCCATGCAGTGGTACAGGCCATGGCGCTCGGCGAAGGCCATCACCTGCGGGTTTTCGGGCAACGCGCCCGCCACATCGCGCTCGCGTATCACCTCTCCCAACCGGCTAATGGACTGCTGCGCAAAGTCGTCCACCGCCGACAGGGCATTCCATTCGTCGGCAAAACCCCGGGCCAAGCCGATGCTGCCGTGCAGCCAGTTGCGCGGCGCCCCTTGCGCATGGACGCCCTGGCTGAAACCGCCGTCTACCTCGCCACCAGGCTCGCCCGCCGACACCTCGCCCCACCAGGCCGAATCAAAAGGCACTAGCCCGCGCAGCGTCTGCAGCGCCTGGTGCAGCAGGTCTTGCGGAGGTGCCTGCTGGGCCTGTACGGACAACCGCAGCAGGCTGCGGCTGAGTGCGCGCAGCGGGTCGGCTGACGCCGCCTGGGGGGCATGGGGTGCCTGGGCTGCCAAGGCCATGGTGTCTCCTGGTTTTTTTGGGGCGATGGTAGCTGCAGCGTCGCAGCCACCTGCCCCATGCACCGCGTGCCCCGGTAGACAATTACTATGATTTAAGGAGCTAACAATCCTTTATAGAAGCGCGGAAACGGCCATTTATATATGGATTTTCAGCCCTTCAACCCACCAATCCATCCACCGCCTGGAACATCGACTGCCGTGCCTGGCTGACGATCTGGCCCTTCCACACATCGGTGTCGGTATAGAAGGCAGCCAGCATCTGCGCCTTGATCTGTGCGGCCTTGTCAGCGGGCGTCTCGGGGTGCAGGTTAAGCCACTGCTCCGCGCGAATGGCGTTCATCACGTCGAGCACGGGCACAGTGCCGTACTCCATGGCGATGCCGGTGTACTCGGCATGGGGGCACTCGTCGTAGATCGCGGTCCACATCAGCCCGGTGAGGAAGGCCGAGGTGGACGAGCCGTCGTAGATCGACGTGACCGGCGTGGCGCCACCGCCGTCCCACCAGGCGCGCGCACGGGCCACGGCCACGGCGTCGTCATTGCCGGCGTAGATGCGTTCGCCATGGCCGCTGGGGCCCAGCCCGGTGTGCAGGTCGATCCAGGCAATGTGCGATGCGCCTGCACCGTGCTGGCGCAGCACCTGGCGCAGCGTGCGGTTGCTCCAGGTGGGCTCGGTGCCACCAAAGAAGATGCCTTGCGGAAACTCGTGCTGCCCCTGCGAGATGGCGGCTTGCCACGCGGCCTCGCCCTTGGTAGAGATGTACTGCTGCACAGCGGCCAAGTTCTCGGGGCCCGGGGGCCATTGCTCGGGCAGCAGCAGGGGCTGCACCTCGCGGTAGGCAGTGTTCACGGGCAGGGGCTTTGAAAAGTCCTGGAAGTTGCGGTTCAGGTCCACGTTCTCGTGCGTGAAGCGGCGCACATGCGAGAAGCCATACGGGTTGAGTGCATGGACGTAAAGCGTGGCCACGCCCGCCGCATGCGCCTTGTCCCGCCACTCCTGATCGTGCAGCGCAAACACCTGCACGCCGCTGCCGCAATAGCCTTCCACACCATGGCAGGCGCTGCTCACGATGAGCAGCTTTTTGGCATCCGCCGGGCCGTCGCGCACCACATCCATCGCCAGGTCTTCACCGTCACGGCCCTTGAGCGGGTGGGCGTGCGATTCGATGGGCAGGCCAGCTGCGGCGGCGGCCTCCAGAAACTTCGTGCGGGCCTCCGCATAACTGGGCGAAAAGGCGTGAGCAATACCGATCATGGACAAGGGCTTTCGGAGAGATTCAACAAGAAAGAAGCCCGGGGACGCACCATGGGCGCCCGGGGCGTGTAAGACAGGGTAGTCAGCGCACCAGCAAGCCGCTCACGCGGCTCGGGCGGGCTGGGCCAGCCAGGCTTCGGCCAGCTTGACCCAATAAGTCGCGCCCAGCGGGATCAGGTCGTCGTTGAAGTCGTAGCTGGGGTTGTGCAGCATGCAGGGGCCGCCGCCGTGGCCCATCTCGCGGTGGGCGCCGTCGCCGTTGGCGATGAAGCAGTAGGCGCCAGGTTTGGCCTGCAGCATGAAGGCGAAGTCTTCGGCACCCATGGTGGGCTCCTGCGCCAGCACGTTGGATTCGCCCACGATGCTGACCATGACCTGGCGCGCAAATTCGGCCTCGGGGGCCGAGTTGACGGTAGGCGGGTAGTTGCGCACAAACTCGAATTCACACACGGCGTCATGGGCGGCGCAGGTGTGCTCGGCAATCTGCTGCATGCGTTTTTCGATCAGGTCCAGCACCTCGAGCGTGAAGGTGCGCACCGTGCCCTGCAACTCGCAGCTGTCGGGCACCACGTTGGTGGCTTCGCCAGCGTGGATCATGGTGACCGAAATTACGCCCGCATCCACCGGCTTCTTGTTGCGGGTGATGATGGTCTGGAAGGCCTGCACCATCTGGCAGGCAATCGGCACCGGGTCGATGCCGTTGTGCGGCAGCGCGGCATGGCTGCCCTTGCCCCGGATGGTGACCTTGAACTCGTTGCTCGACGCCATCACCGGGCCGGGGCTCACGGCAAACTGGCCCACAGGCATGCCGGGCCAGTTGTGCATGCCGTACACGGCCTCCATGGGGAACTGCTCGAACAGGCCGTCCTTGATCATCTCGCGCGCACCGCCGCCGCCCTCCTCCGCTGGCTGGAAGATCAGGTACACGGTGCCGTCGAAATTGCGGTGCTTGGCAAAGTGCTGGGCTGCAGCCAGCAGCATGGCCACATGGCCGTCGTGGCCACAGGCGTGCATCTTGCCCGGGTGTTGGCTGGCATGGGCGAAGGTGTTGAACTCCTGCATGGGCAGCGCGTCGATGTCGGCGCGCAGGCCAATCGCACGGCCATTGGCGCCACCATCGCGCCCCTTCACGATGCCCACCACGCCCGTGGTGCCCATGCCGCGGTGGATGGGAATGCCCCATTCGGTGAGCTTGCCCGCCACCACATCGGCGGTGCGCACTTCTTCAAAGCACAGCTCGGGGTGGGCGTGAATGTCCCGGCGCACCGCTGCAATACTGGCGGCCTGGGTGACGATGGAGTCAATAACGTTCATGATATGTGTCCTTACGATCTCACAGTCTAGCCCGGGAGCAACACAGGTGCCAACCCGGGTTATTCGCTAGCCACGCCATGATTTCTGCCCACGCCCTCGAACTTGCGCAAACCCTGGTGCGCATGAACACCGTCAGCCACCACTCCAACCTGGAACTGATCCATTTCATCCGAGACCACCTGGCCAAGCTCGGCGTGAAAAGCCGCCTGACCTTCAACGCGGACAAGACCAAGGCCAACCTCTTTGCTACGCTGGGCGAAGGCAAGTCAGCGGGTGTGATCCTCTCAGGCCACACCGACACCGTGCCGTGGGACGGCCAGGACTGGACCATGGACCCTCTCAGCGCTCTGGTCAAGGAAGGCAACCTGTACGGGCGCGGCAGCGCCGACATGAAAGCCTTCATCGGCATTGCCGTGTCGCACGCCGAGCAGTTCCTGAACAGCGAAGCACCTTTCGCCATCCACCTGGCATTCAGCTACGACGAAGAGGTCGGCTGCTTTGGCGTGAAGGAGCTGATCGCCGACCTGCGCGACGCGAGCATCAAGCCCCTGGCCTGTATCGTGGGAGAACCCACCAGCATGATCCCCGCCATTGCGCACAAGGGCGTGTACCGCTACAAGTGCTGCGTGCGTGGCAAAGAGGCGCATTCCTCCCTCACACCCCACTCGGTCAACGCCATCGAGATGGCCGCCCGCGTGGTGGGGCGTGTGCGCGACATGGCGGAAGACTTTGAGAAGAACGAGCCCCGCTTCGAGGGTTTTGACGTGCCGTTTTCGACCAGCAGCGTGGGCCAGTTCCATGGCGGCATTGCCGACAACGTGGTGCCGCGCGACGCCGAGTTCCGCTACGAGTTCCGCGACCTGCCCACGGCCAACGCGGCGCAGATGCAGTCCGAGGTGGTGGCCTACGCCAAGTCGCTGGAGCCTGCGATGAAGAAGGTGGCGCCCGCAGCGGGCTTCGAGTTCGAGACGATTTGCGAAATCCCGAGCTTCCTGGGCAGCAAGGACGACCCGGTGACGCGCCTGGCACAAGAGCTGTCGGGCGAAAAAGGCACCACCCTGGTGGCCTTTGGTACCGAGGCAGGCCTGTTCAAGAACGCGGGCATCTCCACCGTGGTGTGCGGCCCCGGCAGCATCCAGCAAGCACACCAGCCCGACGAATATGTGAGCCTGGAACAATTGGGCCGTTGCGAGGCGTTCATGCAAGGGCTGGCACGAACGCGCACGCTGGGCTGATCGCGTCTGAGCGACGGGGGCCTGCGAGCGCCAGTCGCCGGACCGGGGTCAGGTCCTGACCCGGCCATCCCCGGTCAGCATCGACATCTCCACAAACTTCGACGCCGCGTGGCTGGTGGCGCTGAACGACACCGGAAAGCCCGAGATCACCTGGCTGCCAATGGACTCGGTGCCGGTGATGAAGCTCTCGCGCGTGACCTTGCCGCTGGCCTGGGCCTGGCGCAGGCCCTCGGTGAACACACGGGCGGCCACGTAACCTTCCATGCTGGAGTAATTGGCCTGCACCTTGTCGCCACCTTTCTTGATGGCCTCCAGAAACTCGCGCGTGATCTGGCGCGAAGGCTGGTAGGGCGAGGGCACGACCTGCGACACCACCACACCGGCGCCGTCCTTGCCCAGCTCGTCGGCCAGCGCCTGCGTGCCCACAAACGACACGTTGTAGAACGTGCCGCCAAACCCCGCCTTGCGCGCCGCACGCACGAACGCGGCAGCCGAGGCATAGGCCGTGATCTGCACGATGGCGTCGGGCATGGCGGGCACGAGCTTGTCCACGGCCGCCTTCACGTCCACCGAGTTGCGCTCCACCGTGGCCGTGGCCACGGGGGTGAGCTTGAGTTCGGTGAGGGCCTTCGTCACCCCGTCCAGCCCGGCCTTGCCGTAGGCATCGTTCTGGTGGAACACCGCAATCTTCTTGAGCCCCAGGTTGGTGAGCTGGCGCACGATGAGCGCGGTTTCGTCGTAGTAAGAGGCACGCACATGGAAGATGAGCCGGTTGAACGGCTGGCGCAGCGCCTCGGCCCCGGTGAAGGGCCCAAAAAATGGCACCTTGGCCTGGTTGAACAGCGGCAATGCCGCCAGGCTGGTGGGGGTGCCTATGTAGCCAAACAGTGCAAACACGTCGTCGGCAATCAGCTTCCTGGTGTTCTCGGCGCAGCGGTCGGGCTCGTAGCCATCGTCCAGCGTGCGGATCTCGACCATGCGTTTGCCCACGCCGCCCTGGGCATTGAGCTGGTCGAAGAACAGCCTGGCGCCCTGGTTGAACTGCACGCCCAGCTGTGCCGCCGGGCCGGTGAAGGCCGCCGACTGGCCCAGCACGATGCGGCCTTCGCCCTGCGCCCTGGCCAGGTGAAAGCCCCCCAGCGCAGCCGCCCCCAGGCCCACGGAAAACTGTCTGCGCCCCAGTGCCATTTGCTTCATGGTGAAATCCTGCTCTCTCTGCTGTGAATCGAGGGCGATCCCTCTGCGCTGCCGGTAGGCAGCCTCTATGGCCCGGCTCCAAGGGTATGCACGCCGGTTCCAACCCCGATGGCAGTTTAACGATCAGCCCGCATATGTCCACGCCTTCCGCCGCCAATCCTATTCAAACCACCCCCATTCAGGTGCGCGGCGCCTGCCCGCACGACTGCCCCGACACCTGCGCGCTGCTGACCACGGTGGACGAACAC
>NZ_QAIH01000151.1:44454-50326 GCF_003060895.1 Acidovorax sp. HMWF029
GGCAACCCCGACCACCGCCACACCGACGGCGCGCTGTGCGCCAAGGTGAGCAAATACACTGAACGCAGCTACCACCCCGAGCGTGTGCTCACCCCGCTCAAGCGCACGGGGCCCAAGGGCAGCGGGCAGTTCACCCCTGTCAGCTGGGACGAAGCCCTGGCAGACATCGCCCAGCGCCTACAAACCATCGCCGCACGCGCCCCCGAGGCCGTCCTGCCCTACAGCTACGCGGGCACCATGGGCATGGTGCAGGGCGAAAGCATGGACCGCCGCTTTTTCCACAAGCTGGGCGCCTCGCAGCTCGACCGCACCATCTGCGCATCCGCCGGGGCCGAGGCACTGATCCAGACACTGGGCGGCAAAGTAGGCATGAAGGTGGAGTTCTTCGCCGAATCGCAGCTCATCGTCATCTGGGGCAGCAACTCCATCGGCAGCAACCTGCACTTCTGGCGCTACGCCCAACAGGCCAAGAGGAGCGGTGCGCGGCTGGTGTGCATCGACCCGCGCAAGAGCGAAACGGCCGACAAGTGCCACGAGCACATCCAGCTGCGCCCCGGCACCGACGCCGCGCTGGCCCTGGCGCTGATGCACGAGCTGATTGCCCACGACTGGCTGGACCACGACTACATCGCCCGCTACACGCTGGGCTGGGAGCAGCTGCGCGAACGCGCCCTGCAATGGCCGCCCGGGCGCGCGGCAGAGGTGTGCGGCGTGCCCGTGGAGCAGATCCGCCAGCTCGCCAAGGACTACGGCACCACCAAACCTGCCGCCATCCGCCTGAACTACGGCATGCAGCGCGTGCGCGGCGGCGGCAATGCGGTGCGCGCCGTGGCCTGTCTGCCCGCGCTTACGGGCGCGTGGCGGCACCGTGCGGGCGGCGTGCTGCTGTCCAGCTCGGGCCAGTTCCCCGCCCAGCGCGGCGTGCTGCAACGGCCCGACCTGATGCCCGCCAGGACACCGCGCACCATCAACATGTCCACCATTGGCGACGACCTGCTGCGCGATGCCGCGCCCGCTTTCGGGCCGAAGGTCGAGGCCATCGTGGTCTACAACAGCAACCCCGTGGCCGTGGCGCCCGACTCGGGCAAGGTGGTGCAGGGCTTTGCGCGCGAAGACCTGTTCACGGTGGTGCTGGAGCACTTCCAGACCGACACAGCCGACTACGCCGACTACATCCTGCCCGCCACCACGCAGCTGGAGCACTGGGACGTGCACCTGAGCTACGGCCACACCGATGTGCTGCTCAACCGCCCCGCCATCGCCCCGCAGGGCGAAGCGCGCAGCAACGCCCAGATCTTCCGCGACCTGGCTGCGCGCATGGGCTTCACCGAGCCGTGTTTTGTCGACAGCGACGAGGCACTGTGCCGCCAGGCCTTTGGCGATGCCGTGGACTACGCCTTGCTCGAAAACCAGGGCTTTGCCACGCTGACCATCCCCGATGCGCCGTTTGCCGAAGGCAACTTTCCCACGCCCTCGGGCCGCTGCGAGTTCTACAGCGCCCGCCTGGCCGCGCAAGGCCTGGACGGCCTGCCCGACCACCTGCCCAACCACGAGCTGGCGGGTACCGACGCCCGCTACCCGCTGGCCATGATCTCGCCACCCGCGCGCAACTTCCTGAACTCCACCTTCGTGAACGTGCAGAGCCTGCGCAACATCGAAGGCCGCCCGGTGCTGGAGATCCACCCCGACGACGCCGAGGCGCGCGGCATTGGCAACGATGCCGTGGTGCGCGTGTTCAACGACCGGGGCAGCTACCTGTGCCACGCCACCGTGTCGCGCCGCGCGCGGCCCGGCGTGGTCAATGGCCTGGGCATCTGGTGGCGCAAGCTGGGGCTCAATGGCACCAACGTGAACGAAGTCACCAGCCAGGCCCTGACCGACCTGGGCCGGGCGCCCACGTTTTATGACTGCCTGGTGCAGGTGGAGGCCTGCACCACCGAGGCGGCGCTCCCCGTCTGAGCGGCAGCAGCAGCCTATAGATTGCTACTATTTTTATAGCTTAAAACCTTTGACCAATGCGCGGAGACGGCCATTTTTTGCTCAAAAACTGCCGCACTCACCGCCACTGCCGCCCCAGAAACTCCGCCACCTGGTTCTCCAGCGTCGCGTGGTAGGCCACCCGGTCGAAGCCCTCGGGGTTGGCGGCAGCGTCGCCTGCGTCCGACGGCAGGGGCCAGGCGGACTGGGCCATGAAGGCAAAGTGCCCGGCACCTGGCACGGTGCTCGCGTCCACCCCGGGCAAGTGGACCGCCACATGCTGACCGTGGTACTTGCCCTGCAGCACCACGTCGCGCTCGGCCATGACCACCTTCACGGGCACGGTGATGGTGGCCAGGCTCTGGGGCGTGAAGACCACTGCCATGGGCGCGAGGGCCACCACGGCGCGGATGCGGGGGTCAGCCACCGAGACCAGCGGGCCATCTTGCGAGGCGCGTGCAGAAGATGCCGGGGCCGCAGGACTGCTGGCGCCCTGAGCCGACGTAAGTTTGCCCAGGCTGCAAAAGCCCGGGTCGTCCGAGACGCTGCGGCAATGCTGTACGGCACGGGCGGGTTCGGCCTGTGCACCGGCCAGGGCCAGCACCGTGTAGCCGCCTGCCGAGTGCCCCACGGCACCGATGCGCCCGGCCGGAATGCGGGGGCCCCACTCGGGGCTTGCCAGCAACGCGTCCAGCACGCGGCTCACCTGGCGCGGGCGTTCGCTGAAGTAGCGGCCCGAGGTGACCATAGACCGGTCTTCCCAGTTGTCGCCCGGGTGGCGCGGCGCGGCCACCAGATAGCCATCGGCCGCCAGGCGCGTGGCCAGGTTGTGGTGACCCAGTTCATGGCCGCCCGTGCCGTGCGAGATGAGGATCAGGCCCTTGAGGGGGGCAGCGGCCACCGGTGCGCCCGGCGTAACCACAGGCCTCCAAGTGCCCATGGTCTGGGTACGTGCAACGGCGGGGGTGGGGTAGTACAACGCCACGGTCACGGGATCGGTGCCCGGGACCACCAGAGTGCGCAAACCAGCGTATTGCGCCGATGCAGGGGCGGCCCAGGCCAGCAGTGCCAAAGATGCAGCCACCAGCGGTGCTCGGGCAACCCGCCAGGTTGAACGGAGGGCCAGGAGAGGAATGAGAGTCACGGTACACCTTTCGTCAAGCACCGCCCGGGGTGGCGGCTTGACGGCACTGTAGGCAGCGCAGGTGGCAGGCTCCAGCGCCACGCGACGAAACGCCGCTGCGTGGCGCGAAATGCACAAAGGAAGGAGCGAGCGCACAGCCGCCCCCCCCCCGACTGCGCCCGGTTACAGCGCGGCTTCGAGGATGCGGCGGCTCACGGCAGGCGTGATCTCGCGCTGCTCACCCAGCGTGACCATGCCATGGGCCTCCAACTGCGCAACCACGGCCGCCACAGTGTCGGCGCCCAGACCGTAGCCCGACAGGCGCGTGGCGACGCCCATGCTCTCAAAGAAGCCGCGGGTGCGCTCGATGGCGGCGGTGATGCGTTCGTCCTCGGTGCCCGTGGTGATGCCCCACACACGCTCGCCATACTGCAGCAGCTTGGCGCGCTTGGCCCCCCGGCGCTCATTGAGCAGCGCGGGCAGCACGATGGCCAGAGTGCGCGCATGGTCGATGCCGTGCAGCGCGGTCAGCTCGTGGCCAATCATGTGTGTGGCCCAGTCCTGCGGCACACCCGCGCCGATCAGGCCGTTGAGCGCCATGGTGGCGGCCCACATGAGGTTGGCGCGGTCGTCGTACACGGGCTCGGGCGCCGTGAGCAGGCGCGGACCCACCTCGATCAGCGTCTGCAGGATGCCTTCGGCAAAGCGGTCCTGCACGGGCGCGTTGACCGGGTAGGTGAGGTATTGCTCGACCGTGTGCACAAACGCATCGACCACACCGTTGGCCAGCTGCTGGGGCGGCAGGGTGTAGGTCTTGGTGGGGTCGAGCACCGAAAACACCGGGTAGGTGTGCACGCTGCCAAACGCCAGCTTGGCGCCCTTGGCGCGGTGGGTGATGACGCCGCCGTTGTTCATTTCAGACCCCGTGGCGGGCAGTGTGAGCACGGCGCCAAACGGCATCGCGCCCTTGACGTTGCGGCCATGTTTTTCGAGGATGGCCCAGGGGTCAGCGCCCTCGAAGCGCACGGCGGCGGCGATGAACTTGACGGCATCGATCACCGAGCCGCCACCCACGGCCAGCAGGAAGTCGAACCCGCCATCGCGGATCTGCGCCACGGCCTTCATGGAGGTCTCGTAGCTCGGGTTGGGCTCGATGCCACTGAAGGTGGCGTGCTGGCGCTCGCCGAGCGCTGCGCGCACCTCGGCGAGGGTGCCGGTCTTCTCGGCGCTGGCGCCACCCACGAGGATCAGCACCTTGGCGGCAGCGGGCACGAGCTTGGCCAGGTCGGCAATGCGGCCCTGGCCGAAGGCGATGTGGGTGGGGTTGTGGAAGTCGAAATTCAGCATGGGGATCTTTCTGGGCGAGGCCGGCGCATGCGCCGTTGGGGGTCGCATTGTGCGGCGCACCCGCGCCCCGGCGGCGTCGCGTGGGCGATAGCCCTGCGGCCGCCGCGCTCATCCCGGGCCTGTCAGCGGAAACCGGAAATCTGGTGCACGGTGTCCGCCAGCCGCTGGGGTTGCGAGAAATATGCCGAGTGGCTGGCCTCGATGGACGACACCGTGGCGCAGGGCGAGGCTGCGATCATCTTGCGCTGCAGCTCGATGGTCACGGCCCGGTCCTGTGTCAGCTCGATGTAGTGCCGGGGCACGCTGCCGTAGCGCGGCGCAGTCAGTCTGAGCCGCGTGAGTGCGGGCAGCGAGGGCTCGGGCGTGAGCAGGGCATGGGCCAGCGCCACGTCGGCGTCCGAACAATCGGCATACAGCGCGGGGCGGTAGGCCTCGGGCGCCAGCTGGTCGGTCAAGGTGCTGCGGCTGACATGGATGTGGCGCGCCACCAGCGAGGCCTTGTCCTGGCGGAAAAAGTCTGTCACCCGCTCGCCATGGCGCAGCATGTAGGCGGCCAGATAGGTCACGCCCACCAGCTTGTGGTGCCGCAGCTCGGCCACCGTGGACGCCACAATGCCGCCCCGGCTGTGCGCCACGATGAGCGCCGGGCCATCCAGCGCATCGAGCACCCGGCACACATGCGCCGCCATGGCCGAGAGCGTGGTGCGCCCCCGCGCCAGCCGCCAGTGGCGGCCGTGGGCGGGCAGGTCAGGCACATGCACCTGGTGCCCCCGGGCCTGCAGCAGTGGGACCACTTTGTGCCAGCACCAGGCGCCATGCCAGCTGCCGTGCAAAAGAACGATATTCATGAAGATGCCTTGGGTCTTGGGGAGAGATGCCGTGCGCAAGATGCGCCGCCAGCCGGGCGAGCGATGGCATGGCGCCCCACTCAGACCGGAGCGTAAAACCGCTCCGCCCAGGGCACTCGCTGAATCCGGACACACGATTGGCAGCCGGTTGCACGCCCCGCCCCACCCTTAGCCGCCCTCACGCAAAGGTCAGGAGGCCGCAATGCCCGGCGCCTGCTGCTGCAGCGCCAGCAGCCGCTGCGCCATGAAGTCGCGCAGCGCGCGCACCAGCGGCGTGAGCTGCCTGCGGCTGGGGGCCACCAGAAACAGCGGGACCGCCTCGGTGGTCCAGTCGGTGCACAGTTGCACCAGGCGGCCTGCGGTCAGGTCGTGCGCCACGTCAAAGTACGACTTGTAGGCAATGCCGCGCCCCAGCACTGCCCAGCGGCGCACGGCATCGCCGTCGTTGGCCACGTTGTGGCTGCGCACGCGCACCTGCGCCTCCTGGCCCGCCGCGTCCCAGAACCGCCAGCGGTCGTGCACGTCCTCGCCCAGCATGAAGCACAGGCAGTCATGGTCCACCAGCGCATGTGGGGAG
>NZ_QAIH01000152.1:0-5770 GCF_003060895.1 Acidovorax sp. HMWF029
GGGCGGTGGGTGAGGGTGGCGAGGCACTGCCCAGCGACTGCCGCGCCAACTGCAGCATGCCCAGCAGGCCGCTGCCGTGTTGGGCCATGCGCGCCATCTGGCTGCGCAGCACAAAGCCGCCCAGCTGCGCCACGCGGTTGACCAGCCCCACGCGCAGCGCCTGCACCAGCACGCCCAGCGACAGGTCCACCAGCTGCGTGGTGTCGGCAAATTCGTCGGAGGTATCGGCCAGCCAGTAGCTCACCACGCCCGCGAGGTAGTCGGTGTAGAGGCTGCCCGCCAGTCCCTTGAAGTCGCAGGGCTCGATCTCGCCGCTGGCCTCGGCGGCCTCCAGAAAGCTGCTCACCGCATCGCGCAGCCCCTGGCGCGCCGCCAGGGGCTCGGCCAGCATCGACAGCGGCGAGCGCCGCGCCAGGCTGCGCACCTGGGCCACAAACTCGCGGTCGGCCAGCAGGCGCTCCAGCACGGCGTCGGTCAGGCGCTGCAGCTTTTCCTGCAGGCCGTAGCCATCAAACCCCGGGGTCTGCAGCGTGTCGGCCAGCGCCTGCTGGACGGTGTCGTCCAGGTAGCCGACCACGATGCGGTCCTTGGTGGGGAAGTACTTGTAGATCGTGGCATCACCAATGCCTGCGGCGCGCGCGATGTCCTTCATCGTTGTGCCGTCAAAGCCCTGGCGGGTCATGAGGTCCACCGCGCTGGCCACGATCTGGCGGCGCGTGGCGTCTTGTTGCTGGCGGGTGGTCTTCATTTGACTATCTTTAAATTAACAAAATTTGTTATTTAAAGAATAGTTTTTTCTGTTTGTGGCGTCAAGTCTTGTGGAGCACTGTGGCTTGTTTTGACAGTTTGTGGGCTCCTTTTCTTGCCTTTTTTGGGCTTCTCCGCGCGGTGGCAAAGCGGTTTAAGCTATCAATAAGTGAGCATGTGACTATCGGCGCATGCTGGAGAACGCCTCGAACTCCCAGCTGCGCATGGCCAAAAGCAGCGTGTAGCCCTCGCGCTCGCGTTCGGGCAGCTTCTGGTCGGCCAGGTGCTGCTGGGCAAAGTCCTGGGCCACGCGCTGCATGCGCTCCATGAAGGCGGGGGCCAGGCTGCGGCTGATGTTGCCGTGCACCAGCAGCACGCCTTCGCCCATGCCGTCAAAGCCGCCCGCAAAGTAGTCGAGCAGCGCGTGCTCGCGGAAGTAGTTCATCACCGGGCCGTGCGGGCGCCAGCGGAAGGTCTTGGCCAGCTTGAGGCGGTAGCGGTTGAGCGGCCGCAGCTCGATGATGCCGATGCGATCGAGCTGCGCGAGGTATTTGATGCCCTCTGCCTCGGTGAGGCGGTAGGTGGCGACGACCTGCTCCAGCGTCCACTGGCTGAGCACGCAGATGGCCATGAGCAGCAGCTTCTTGTCGCCCACCACGGCCTTTTCCTGCTCCTGGCTCAGCTCTTTGAGCAGCGGCTGCGCATCGGCCACGCGCCGCGCCAGGTCGGCAAAGTCCAGCGCCAGCGCACGGCAGATGGCATCGATGCGCGACAGCGGCATGTCGCCCTTGGCCAGCATGCGCTTGACGCTGGATTCGGCCATGCCCAGCGCCTGCGCCAGGTCGGCGTAGGTCATCTGCGCGGTTTTCAGTTCCTTTTTCAGGGCGGTGACAAGGTCGGCGGTGGTGCTCATGGCTGAGGGCTTGCTGGTGGGTATTGGTGGGTGTTGGGTATCAATTATCAATACCCAAAGTGCCGTGGGTAGCCCTTTGTGCGACTTTTTGGGCGCGGCGGCGCGGCGGCCTGACCACACTGCGTGGCATTCCAACCCCGCAGGATTTCCACCATGCTTTTGTCTTCTTCCGCAACTCCTCTGCGCCGGGCCGAGACGGGCCTGTTGCTGGGCGCAGCCGCCTTGTTCGCCATGGCCGTATGGGGGCCGGTGCTGCCCGCCAGCGAGCACCAGCACGCGTTTGCCGACCAGCGTGGGTGGCTGGGGATACCCTGCGCACTCGATGTGCTGAGCAATCTGCCCTTTGCCCTGGCGGGTGTCTGGGGGCTGGTGGCGCTGCGCCGCGTGGTGGGCATCGACGTGGCCTCGCGGTGGCTGGCTGCGTTGTTTTTTGCGGGCCTTCTGTGCACGGCCGCAGGCTCCATGCTGTACCACTGGCAGCCACACGACGCGGGTTTGTTGTGGGACCGGCTGGGCATGGTGCTCCCGTTTGCGGGTCTGCTGGGGCTGGCGGCCACCAGCCGCGTGAGCGAGCGTGCCGGGTGGGCCGCCGCCGGTGCGGTGCTGCTGGCCGGGCCGTTGGCCGTGGTGTCGTGGTCGCACACCGGCAACTTGATGCCCTGGGCTGTGGTGCAGCTGGGCGGCATGCTGGTGGTGCTGGCCCTGGCGTGCCTGCCCCGGCGCGATGGCGCCCTGGCCGTGCACATGGGCGCGGTCATTGGCCTGTATGCCGTGGCCAAGTTGTTCGAGGCGGCGGACCACGCGGTGTTTGACGCCACCTACCAGGCGGTGTCGGGCCACAGCCTCAAGCACCTGTTCGCCGCCGGCGCGGCCTGGCCCGTGTTGTCGGCTCTGGCGGCACGGCACCCCCGCCCGGTACCGGGCGGGCCGCAGGTCACGCTGTTTGTGCAGAATGGCGCCCACGCCGTGGGTGTCGCCCGCAGTTCACGTGTGTGAAGCGCGGGCGCGGAAAATTCCAACAAGCCAACCCATCGGAAACGAGGAGAAACGCATGCACCCCGAAACCCCGTCCACCAGCCTGGCGCCAGCGTCCACGCATGAGGACCCGAACCAGTTCGCCCTGCTGCGCCAGCGGCGGTTTGCGCCGTTCTTCTGGACGCAGTTCTCCGGCGCGGCCAATGACAACCTTTTCAAGTTTGCTTTCACCGTGATGGTGACCTACCAGCTCAGCGTGGACTGGCTGCCGCCTGCCATGGCCGGGCTCGTCATTGGTGCGCTGTTCATCCTGCCGTTTTTGCTGTTCTCTGCCACCTCGGGGCAGCTGACCGACAAGTACGACAAGACGAAGATGATCCGCTTAGTGAAGAACATGGAGATCGCCATCATGCTGGTGGCGGCCTTGGGGTTCATGACGGACAACGTGCCGGTGCTGCTGCTGTGCACGTTCCTGATGGGCGTGCATTCCACGCTGTTCGGCCCCGTCAAGTTTGCCTACATGCCCCAGGTGCTCAACGAACGTGAGCTCACCGGCGGCAACGGCATGGTCGAGATGGGTACCTTTGTGGCCATCTTGCTCGGTAATGTGGCGGGTGGCCTTTTGGTGGCTATCCCGGACATCGGCCACACCACGGTGGCGGTGGCCTGCGTGCTGGCGGCGCTGGCCGGGCGGGCGGTAGCGCAGTTCATCCCATCGTTGCCCGCCACCGACCCGGGCCTGACCATCAACTGGAATCCCTTCACCGAAACCTGGCGCAACCTCAAGCTCGCGCACGGCAACATCGTGGTGTTCCGCTCGCTGCTGGGTATCAGCTGGATGTGGTTCTTCGGTGCGGTGTTCCTGAGCCAGTTCCCCAGCCTCGCCAAGAACGTGCTGCACGGCAACGAACAGGTGGCCTCGCTGCTGCTGGTGGTGTTCTCCATCGGCATTGGCATCGGTTCGCTGCTGTGCGAGGTGCTCTCGCGCCGCCATGTTGAGATCGGCCTGGTGCCGTTGGGCGCCATCGGCATGAGTGTGTTCTCCATCGACCTGTACTTTGCTTCGCGCAGCCTGCCTGCTTCCGAGGTCATGGGCCTGGCTGCCTTCATGGCCCAGGGCGCCCACTGGCGCGTGATGATGGACCTGCTGTTGCTCAGCCTGTTCGCGGGCCTGTACAGCGTGCCCATGTATGCGCTGATCCAGATGCGCAGCCAGCCCACGCACCGCGCACGCATCATTGCTGCCAACAACATCCTCAACGCGCTGTTCATGATCGCGAGCTCGCTGATCGCCGGCGCTTTGCTGGGCGCGGGCTTCACGGTGCCCCAGATCTTCCTGTTCACTGGCATTGCCAATGCGGTGGTGGCGTTCTACATCTTCATGCTGGTGCCCGAGTACCTGCTGCGCTTTGTGGCCTGGGTGTCGTCGCGGTTTGTATACCGCTTCAAGGTGCAGGGCGATGAGAACCTGCCTTCGGCGGGCGCCGCCATCCTTGCCTGCAACCACGTGAGTTTTGTCGATGCCGTGCTGCTCATGGCGGCCAGCCCCCGCCCCATCTACTTCGTGATGGACCACCGCATCTTCCGCGTGCCCGTGCTGGGTTGGCTGTTCCGCCTGGCCAAGGCGATCCCGATTGCGCCCTACAAGGAAGACCCCAAGACCTACGAAGCGGCTTTCGAGCGTGCCGCCCAGGTGCTGCGTGAAGGCGACCTTCTGGCGATCTTCCCCGAGGGCGGCATCACCAAGGACGGGCAGCTGCAGGAGTTCCGGGGTGGCATCATGAAGATCATCGAGCGCGCGCGTGCCGAGGGCATCGTCGCCCCCGTGATCCCCATGGCGCTGACCAACCTGTGGGGCTCGTACTTCAGCCGCATCGAGCAGGGTGGCGCCATGGTGCGGCCGTTCCGCCGGGGGTTTTACAGCCGTGTGGGGCTGAATGTGGGCTCTGCCGTGGCACCGACCGAAGTGCAGCCCACGCTGCTGCGCGAGCGGGTGCAGAAGCTGCTCACTGCCTGAGCTCCCAGCCCCAGTGCGGGGGCGCTTCAAATCAACGAGAGCCCGGCCAGCCGGGCCAGGCGCTCCTGTTCACCACGGGCCGTGGGGTGGGATTGGTCAGCCGTTGCGAAAAAGAAAGCTGTAGGCGTTGAGCGCAGGCACCCCTCCCAGGTGGGCGTACAAAACGCGGGCGCCTTCCGGGAACTCGCCCTTGCGCACCATGTCGATCATGCCGTGCATGGACTTGCCTTCGTACACCGGGTCGGTGAGCATGCCTTCCTGGCGTGCGCACAGGCGGATGGCTTCCAGCGTACCTTCGCTCGGCAGGCCGTACTCGGGGCCACCGTAGCGCGTATCCAGCACCACGTCCTCGGCCGTGATCTCCCTGCCCAGCTCTACAAGCTGGGCGGTATTCTGGGCGATGCGCAGAATCTGCGCGTGGGTCTGCGCGGGCTTGGCCGATGCATCGATGCCGATCACCTTGCGCGCGCGGCCATCGGCCGCAAAGCCCACCACCATGCCCGCCTGCGTACTGCCCGTGACCGAGCACACCACGATGTAGTCGAACTGGAAGCCCAGCGCCTTTTCCTGCTGGCGCACTTCTTCGGCAAAGCCCACAAAGCCCAGGCCACCGTACGGGTGCTCGGAGCAGCCTGCGGGGATCGGGAAGGGTTTGCCACCGGCCTTTTTCACGTCTTCCATGGCCTGCTCCCAACTGGGGCGGATGCCGATGTCAAAACCTGCAGCGTCCAGGCGCACATCGGCGCCCATGATGCGGCTCATCTCGATGTTGCCCACGCGGTCGTACACCGCGTCGGAGTAGTTCACCCAGTTCTCTTGCACCAGCACACACTTGAGCCCCAAGTGCGCAGCCACGGCAGCCACCTGGCGCGTCTGGTTGGACTGGATGCCGCCGATGGAGACCAGCGTGTCGTAGCCGCCCGCAATGGCTTCAGGGATCAGGTATTCGAGCTTGCGCGTCTTATTGCCGCCAAAGGCCAGGCCCGAGTTGCAGTCCTCGCGCTTGGCATACAGGTGCACCTTGCCGCCCAGGTGGGCCGACAGGCGCGGCAGCGGCGTGATGGGCGAGGGGCCGAAGGTGAGCGGGTGGCGGGCGAATTTCTGCAGGTTCATGGCGG
>NZ_QAIH01000152.1:5789-10713 GCF_003060895.1 Acidovorax sp. HMWF029
TTGCAGTGCCTTCATCGTAGAAAAATGCGCGCATCACGTGGTTGCAAAATTTGTTCAAATTTCAGCGTTTCATGTTTATGAAAGAGAATTTGAGTGATAAATATTTCTCTGAATAATCTATGTGCGCAACAAAAGTTCGTGTCAAGAATGTGCCGCAGGCCGATGTCTCGGCCGAGCTGGATCGCACCGACAAAGCCATCCTGCGCCAGCTGCAGCGTGATGCGTCACTCTCCAACGTCGCGCTGGCCGAGAAGGTGCATCTGAGCCCACCCGCCTGCCTGCGCCGGGTGGAGCGTCTCAAGCGCCTGGGGCTCATCGACAAGGTGGTGGCGCTACTCAACCCACAGGCCGTGGGCGCGGGCATGCTGGTGATGATTGGCGTGGTGCTGGACCGCTCCACGCCCGAGTCCTTTGCTGAATTTGAAAAGGCGGCAGCCAAAGTGTCGGGCTGCATGGAATGCCATGTGGTCACCGGCGAGTTCGACTATTTCATGCTGGTGCGCACGCGCGACAACGACAGCTTCAACCGCCTGCGCGCCGAGCAGCTGCTCTACCTACCGGGCGTGCGGCAGGTGCGTTCGTTCATGGTGCTGCGCAACGTGCTCTCGACCACCGAGTTGCCGCTGGTGGTGTAGCTCACCGACATCTTTTTACTGTGCCCCGCGCAGCCGGCCCATCATGGCCGCCCAGGCCGGGCCACCAAACACGTTGACCACCAGGCCTGCCATCAAGAGCCCGGCGCCCGCAAAGTGCACGGGCAGCAACTGCTCGCCAAACACCACCCAGCCCGTGGTCAGCCCCACCACGGGCACCAGCAGGGTGAAAGGAGCCACGCGGTTCACGGGGTAGCGTGACATGAGGTAGGTCCACAGGCCAAAGCCCAGCAGTGTTGATATCCAGGCGATGTAGGCCACGGCAGCCATGGATTTCAGCGACAGGTGCTGCACGGCGGACAGCACGGCGCTGGGGCCATCCATCACCAGCGCCAGGGCCACAAACGGCAGGGGTGCCACCAGGCTGGACCACACGATGAAGGCAAACTGGTTCATCGGCCCATAGCGCCCCACGGCACGCGTGACGATATTGCCGCAGCCCCACAGAGCCGCTGCGGCCACGGTCAGTGCAAAACCCGCCAGCGGCATGGATGCTCCATGCGCGCTGCCAATCAGCACGAGCCCCATGCCCGCCAGGGCGAGCCCTGCAACCTGATTGCCTTGCCAGGTCTCGCGCAACCACACCACTGCCAGCAGCAGCGTAAAGAATGACTGCGACTGCAACACCAGCGATGCCAGCCCTGAGGGCATGCCAATGTGGATGGCGGTGAACAGCAGCGCAAACTGCCCCACAGCCATGGTCATGCCGTACAGCAGGTACAGCTTGAGCGGCACCTTGGGCGGCTTGACGAACAGCAACGCCGGAAACGCTGCCAGCAGGTAGCGCAGCGCGCCCAGAAGCATGGGCGGCACATCGGCCACACCGACTTTGATCACCGCAAAGTTCAGCCCCCACACGACGATCACAAGCAGGGCCAGGGCCAGGTCACGGGTGCGCAGAGCAGTGTTCATGCCCTGCATTCTGCGGGACCGCCGGGCTGGAGGCCGTGCGTTTCAGGACCGCACTGGTGCAAAAACAGACAAACCAGGCTGAGCCCGGCGTGTTACGCCGATTCGACTGCGAAGCCCAGCCCTGCGTTCGCCTGCAGCCGCGCAATCAGCTTGTCGCCCAGGGCTGGGGCCGTGGTCCAGATGCCGCCGGGCGTGTCTGTCGCGTCCTGCAGCAGGCACACGGCTGCCTCGGTGATCATCTTGGAGGTGGAGCCGTAGCCCGGATCGCGGTCGCCCTTCACGCCCACGCGCAGGGTGTTGCCCGCATCGTCGGAGCCCAGGAAAAGCACGTCGTAAAAGCCGTTCTCACGTTCCTCGCGCGATGGGCCTTCGCCCGGCTTGGGACCCTTGTCCGAGCCCAGCGACTTGTCGCCCGCCACCGCGTTGGCGATGGCCTCGCCCTTTTCGCCAGGGCCGGTGATCAGCATTTCGTCGTACACAAAGTCGGCGCCGTAGGCGTGCTGCAGCAAGAAGTTGGAGCGGTGCACATTGCGCGTGTTGATGGCGGCCATCACGAACGGCGCCACCCACACGCCATCGCCTAGCGCCTCGTCCACCATGGGTTTGTTGCCCGAGGGTTGGCGCGGCCCTTCAAAACCGGGGGTGAGCGAGAACGGATTCTTGAGCAGGTCCAGCACACCAGGCTGGGTGGCGGCTGCGGCCATGGTGGCCTTCAGGCTGGCCGCAGTGCCGCCCGAGAAGGTGCCCTTCATCTTGCGCACCCGGCCGCGTACGCGGGGGGCTGCGTGGCCGAAGCGCTGGGCAAATTCCTTTTGCAGCAGGAACACGCCCAGGTCGAACGGGATCGAGTCGAACCCGCACGAGAACACGATGCGCGCGCCGCTGGCCTTGGCTGCAGCTTCGTGCGCGTCGATCATCTGGCGCATCCAGGCAGGCTCGCCGCACAGGTCCACGTAGTCCACACCGGCTTTGGCGCAGGCGGCCACCAGTTCGTTGCCATACAGCTGGTAGGGGCCCACCGTAGTCAGCACCAGGCGCGTGGCGTCCATCAGCGCCTGCAGGCTGGCGGGGTTGCTGGTGTCGGTCACGACCAGCGGGGTGTCGGCCGGGGCGCCCACTTCGTCGCGCACGGCGGCGAGTTTGTCGGCATTGCGTCCCCCCATGGCCCAGCGCAGGCCGCTGCCAGCGGGATAGCGCTGGAGCAGGTATTCGATCACCAGGCGGCCGGTGAAGCCGGTGGCGCCGTGCACTACGAGGTCAAAGGGTTTGGTCATGGGGTGGGTCTCCGTACATCAAAAGCAAGCGGGCTCGCATGGCATTCGGCGCTGCCACGCTGGGTGCTGCCATTGTCTTTGGCAGGGGCTGCTGCCTGTGTCGCGCAGGTGCATGGACGCTCCGCCGTAGGGCTAAAACAACGGCTTTTTGAGGAATGTTGGAGAAAAAGTACCGCCAGGCGATACCGATAAGGCTGTAGGTAGCCACTGTTACGGTTCAATGCAGACACGCAAGTTACGTCTGGGCACCATTCGCTCCGTGTTCAACCAACGCCCTCTGGGGCACCACCGCAATGTCTTCTTCTCCCATCGTTGTTCAGCGTGACACCAAGGCTTGGCAGCTGCAGGTGTGGGTCTCGTTCGGCATCGCGGTTTTTCTGTGCGCCGTGGGCCTGGCCTGGCTGCCGGGCGAGCAGCTGGAGCAAGCGTTCATGGTGATGGGCTATGTGTTCTGCCTCTCGGCCGCGTTTGTGCTGGCCAAGTTTGTGCGGGACAACGAAAGCGCTTCGCGCCGTGGCGGTGGTGACACCCCCCTGTGGAAGCTGGTGGTGTGGGGCGGCTTTGCGGTGGCCATGGGCCTGACGGGCTGGGGCTTGCTGAGCATGGACATCAATGTGACCTACAAGGCGTTTCTGGGCGTGAGCTGGCTGTACCTGATCACCACCGCCTTCACGCTGGCCAAGATGCTGCGTGACCGCCACGAGGCTGATCTGATGGAAGCCCGCCTGCAGGGCCGACGCGAAGCTGCCCAGGCGGCCGCCCAGAACCACAGCGCGAACTGATCGCATCCGGTGTACGCAGGCGGTGCATCGCCGCCCGTACCGGCAAATTTTCTTTCCGGTTTTCGACCCGGTTTCTCCCGCACCCTGGGTGCGTGGTGGGGCCGCAATTTGAGGAGTGAATGATGATGAACACGGTGTTTTCTTCGCGGGGCCCAACCCGACTGTCCCGCGCCTTGCTGGTGGCTGGTGTGGTGTGTGCCGCGCTGGTGGTCGCTGCTCCGGCCCGGGCGCAGAGCGAGGCTTCTGCCGCGCTGTCGCTGCTGCCCGTGGCTTCGGTGGTGGGCACGGCGTCGGTGGCCTCGGCCGCCGCAGGTGCGGTGGTGACCGTGCCAGCCGCGTTGTCGGTGGGCGGCGCGGTGCTGACGGTGAAGGCCGTCGAAGCCTCGGCCGTGGGCACGGTGTACCTGCTGGAGCGTGCCTCGGACGGCGCCCAGGTGAGCGTGGAGGTGGTGGGCCGCGGTGTGGCGGGCTCGGCCTATGCAGTGGGCACGGTGGTGACCTGCAGCGTGATCGGCACGGGTGTGATCCTCTCCGCAGCGGGCGAGGCGATTGCCTTTGTGCCCAACGCCATCGGGCGCGCTTTGCTGCACAACGAGCGCCTGTGAATATGAAGTACAACCCCCTGATCCGCTACGCGGCTTCCCCTTTCTCTCTACGCGCTGCGCGCTACGGGAAGGGGGACGATGCCCTCACTGCGGGGCGGCCCTTGCTTGGCATCCCTCGCTGTGGTCGCGCCAGTTTCATGGGCCATGGGCTCGCGGTACTGACTGCTGTTGTCACGATCGTGGCAACCGTTCCTGCCCACGCTGGACGTTCTTGCGAATCCCGCAAGCCCGTACCGCCGCAGGTGATCGAGCGCGGCATGAAGCTGGCTGAGCAGACCTCGGCCGCGCTCGATGCCGAGCATGCGAAGTCGGGCGCCCAGGTGGTGGCGCTGGCTCGCGCAGGGCAGGACCTCTCCAAGTACGGTCTGCGCTATTCGCACATGGGCTGGGCCTACAAGACTCCCGAAGGGCCTTGGCGCGTGGCGCACAAGCTCAACGAATGTGGCACGGCGGTGGGGCACCTGTACCGCCAGGGCTTGGGCGAGTTCTTCCTGGACGACCTGTGGCGCTACGAGGCGGTGTACGCCGTGCCCACGCCCGAGGTGCAGCAGCGCCTGCTGGCCGTGCTGCAGGACAAGGGCCGCACCAAGGCGCTGCAGCACCCGCCGTACAGCATGGTCAGCTACGCGTGGGGCCGCAAATACCAGCAGTCCAACCAGTGGGCGCTGGAGACCCTGGCGATGGCGATGGAGCCCACC
>NZ_QAIH01000153.1:0-33136 GCF_003060895.1 Acidovorax sp. HMWF029
GTAGCACCGCCTCCCGCCCCGGTGCCCGCACCCGCTGCCCCCGTGCCCGCACCGGCCCCCGTGGCGGCCGAGCGCAAGGGCTGGCTCGACCGCCTCAAGGCCGGGCTGCGCAAGACCGGCAGCAGCATTGCCACCGTGTTCACCGGCACGCAGATCGACGATGCGCTGTATGAAGAGCTGGAAGAGGCCCTGCTCATGGCCGACACCGGTGTCAAGGCCACGGCCCACCTGCTGGCCGACCTCAAGCGCCGCGTGAAGGAAGCCAAGGCCACCGACCCCGCCGCCGTCAAGGGCCTGCTGGCCGATGCGCTGGCCGACCTGCTGCGCCCGCTCGAAAAAGGCCTGGTGATTGGCGAGCACACCCCCACCGTGATCATGGTGGCGGGCGTGAACGGCGCGGGCAAGACCACATCGATTGGCAAGCTCACCAAACACCTGGCAGACGAAGGCGCTGCCGTGCTGCTGGCCGCCGCCGACACGTTCCGCGCCGCTGCGCGCGAGCAGCTGGGCGTGTGGGCCGACCGCAACACGGTCGAGATCGTGAGCCAGGAAGGTGGCGACCCCGCCGCCGTGAGTTTTGACGCCGTGACCGCAGGCAAGGCACGTGGCAAGGACGTGGTGCTGGTGGACACCGCCGGGCGCCTGCCCACGCAGCTGCACCTGATGGAAGAGCTGAAAAAGATCCGCCGCGTGGTGACCAAGGCGGACGCCACTGCCCCGCACGAGGTGCTGCTGGTGATCGATGGCAACACCGGCCAGAACGCGCTGGCCCAGGTGCGCGCATTCGACGATGCGTTGCAGCTCACCGGCCTTGTCGTGACCAAACTCGACGGCACCGCCAAGGGCGGCGTGCTGGCCGCGATTGCGCAGGAGCGCCCCATCCCGGTGTACTTCATCGGCGTGGGCGAAAAACTCGAAGACCTGGAAACCTTCAACGCCCGCGAGTTCGCGCAGGCCCTGCTGGCCTGACACAGCGCCCGGAACCGGCAGCCCTGCACGGCAGCCTGGCCCACCCCTCCATGGCCCCTGCGGGGGCCATTTTCAGTTTACGAATCGCAACAATTCCCCCATGATGGGTCCTCCCCCGAAAAAGCACGGAGGCCCATGTTCATCGAGCTGGTCAAAGGCGTTGCCTTGCTGTTAGCGCTGTGTTTTCTGCACGGCTTCAACATCCGCCTGTGGCGCCACCGCCCGTTGGTGGGCCAGGCTTTTTCGGGGCTGATCTTTGGCGGCATCTGCGTGGTGGGCATGCTCACCCCCGTAGTGCTCATGCCCGGCGTGATTTTTGACGCACGCTCGGTCGTGCTCAGCATGGCGGGGCTGTTTGGCGGGCCCCTGGTGGCCTGCATCGCTGCAGCCATGGCTGCCACGGGGCGCCTGTGGCTGGGCGGCACCGGCGCCGAGGTGGGCCTGATGGTGATTGCGCTTTGCACCGTGATGGGCCTGCTCTACCGCGAAGCACGCGCACGCGCCAAGGTGGGGGTGCGGCCGGTGCCGCTGGCCGTGTTCGGGCTGCTGCTGCACCTGGCGGTGATAGCGGTGTTCCAGCTGCTACCGCCCGAGGTGGTACAGCGCGTCAACCATACCCTGGCACTGCCTTTCTTGCTCACCTTCCCCCCCGCCACCGTGGCACTGGGCCTGCTGCTGCACGATGTGGAAGAGCGCATGGCCACGGAACACGCACTGGTCGGCACGGCCGCACGCCTGAACGCCATCGCCCATGCCATCCCCGATGTGCTGCTGGTGCTGGACGCCCAGGGACGCTATGTGGAAGTGATCTCTCCCGACGACTCGACGCTGTCCGCAAGCGCACCTGAGCTCATCGGCAAGCGCTTGCATGAAGTGCTGCCCGCCCAGCAGGCCGACCGCTTCATGGCGCTGATTCGGGAGACACTTGCCTCTGGCCAGACTCATACCATCGAGTACGAGATGCTGACGCTGTCCGGGCGGCGCCAGTTCGAGGGGCGCACCCAGCCCCTGGGGGTGCAAGTGGGCGGCCAGGCCGCCGTGGTATTTCTGGCCCGCGACATCACCAAGCGCAATCAGGTGGAGAGCGCGTTGCGCGAGTCGGAGCTGCGCTTTCGCTCGCTGCTGCGCAACATCCCATCCATCTCCGTGCAAGGCTACCTGGAGGACGGTACCACCAGCTATTGGAATATGGCGTCCGAACACCTCTACGGCTATACCGCTGAAGAGGCATTGGGCGCCAACCTGCTCGACCTCATCATTCCGCCCCCCATGCGCGAGGCCGTGCGCAGCAACGTGCAGCACATGTTCAAGACGGGCGAGGTCATCCCGGCATGCGAGTTGCAGCTGCAGCGCAAGGATGGCTCGCCGGTGGATGTGTTCTCCAGCCACGCCTACATCCAGGTGCCCGGCCACCCGCCCGAGATGTTCTGCATCGACATTGATATCTCAGGCCGAAAGGCCGCCGAAGACGAGGCGCGCTACCTGGCGTTCTACGACGCCCTCACCCAACTGCCCAACCGCCGCCTGCTGGTGGACCGGCTGCAACAGGTGCTGGTCAACGGCGCGCGCTCGGGCCTGACCACGGCCGTGCTGTTTGTGGACCTGGACAACTTCAAGACTCTGAACGACACCCGGGGCCACGAAGTGGGCGATCTGCTGCTCAAGGAAGTGGCACAACGCCTGCGCGGCTGCGTGCGCGAGCAAGACACCGTGGCTCGCCTGGGCGGCGACGAATTTGTGGTGGTGCTGCAAAACCTGAGCAGCGACGCCACCGAAGCCGCAGCCCAGACGCGCACTCTGGGCGAGCTGATCCTGGCCCAGCTGCGCCAGCCTTACGAACTGGCTGGGCATGAGCACCATTTTTCAGCCAGCATCGGTGCCACGCTGCTGCGCCACCACCGTGACTCGGTGGACGAAGTGCTCAAGCAGGCCGACATGGCCATGTACCGCGCCAAGGACGCGGGGCGCAACACCCTGCGCTTCTTCGACCCCGACATGCAGCAGGCCGTGAACCGCCGCGCGCTGCTGGAGACCGAACTGCACAATGGCCTGCGGCAGGCGCAGTTTCTGCTGCTCTACCAGCCGCAGGTGGACAGCCAGGGCCACATCACCGGCGCCGAGGCCCTGGTGCGCTGGCGCCATCCCGTGCACGGCATGGTGTCGCCCGCCGAGTTCATCCCGCTGGCCGAGGAATCGGGACTGATCCTGCCCCTGGGCCACTGGGTCATGGAAACCGCCCTGCGCCAGCAGGCTCGCTGGCGGCAAGAGCCGGGCTTTGCCCGCCTCAGCCTCGCCATCAACGTGAGTGCCCGCCAGTTTCTGCAAGAAGATTTTGTGGCCCAGGTTCTGGCGCTGCTGCAAAGCACCGGGGCCGACCCCGCGCAGATCAAGCTGGAGCTGACCGAAAGCCTGCTGCTGGACAACGTAGACAGCGTCATCGCCACCATGCAGGCCCTCAAAACCCACGGCCTGGGCTTTTCGCTGGACGACTTTGGCACCGGCTACTCTTCGCTCAGCTACCTCAAGCGCCTGCCGCTCGACCAGATCAAGATCGACCAGGGCTTTGTGCGCGACGTGCTGCTGGACCCCAGCGACGCCGCCATTGCGCGCTCCATCATCGGGCTGGCGGGCAGCCTGGGCCTGGATGTGATCGCCGAGGGCGTGGAAACCACCGAGCACCACCAGTTTCTGCTATCGCACGGCTGCCAGACCTTCCAGGGCTACCTGTTCGGCCGCCCACTGGCGCTGGAAGACTTCGAGCGGCAGGTGCGGCAGGTGCGGCAGGCCGCTTAATGTGAACCAACTTTCATGGTCCAAAGCGGCTCTGCCACCGAAGCCGTGAAACTAAGAGCCGCCAACAAAACCGTTTCCGGCGTCGTTGCCTCGACCTGTCGTACTACGCGTACTACACGTATTGGCCACGACGCAGCGCCTAGGCAGAACCGCATCGCTGAGTTTTTGTTCGCTACTGACAGATTGGCGGGTGTTGCGTTTCGCTTTTGAATCCGCCCCTTGTAGATAGCATTTGTGCGGGCCGTTGAAGATCCGCTCGGGCACCGCGTGATCGAGTGCGCTCATGTGCGGGAGACGGAGCAGAGAGTAGGCACACGCCCATGATAACTACCAAAAGCATAGCAACAAATCCTTTACAGACAGGCGGAAAGCCTCATTTTCATGGAAACTACAGCCCCTAGAATCACACACAACCCAAAGGGAACTCCTGGCTTAGCACTCAATCAGAGAGAGTGCTAATATCTTGGCTTAGAGGAAAGGATTCCTGGAATGAACATTCAATCTGGAACCGCGACGATGCCCCTGGCTCCCGCCAACCCTTGGGCGTTGGTGCCTGCGCTGGGCAACCTGGACGCCTACATTTCGGCCGTCAATCGCCTGCCCCTGCTCACGCACGAAGAAGAGCAGACCTATGCACGCCAGCTCAAGGACAACAACGATGTGGACGCCGCTGGTCGGCTGGTGATGTCGCACCTGCGCCTGGTGGTCTCGATTTCGCGCCAGTATCTGGGCTATGGCCTGCCCCACGGCGACCTGATTCAGGAAGGCAATGTGGGCCTGATGAAGGCCGTCAAACGCTTTGACCCGGACCAGGGTGTGCGTCTGGTGAGCTATGCCATGCACTGGATCAAGGCCGAGATTCACGAGTACATCCTGAAAAACTGGCGCATGGTGAAGGTGGCAACCACCAAGGCACAGCGCAAACTGTTCTTCAATCTGCGCTCGATGAAGCAGGGCTTCAAGGCCGATGCTGCAGCAGCAGACGCGGCCACGCACCGCGACACGCTTTCGGACCACGAAATCGACTCGGTGGCGGCGCAGCTGAACGTGAAGCGCGAGGAAGTGATCGAGATGGAAACCCGCATGTCGGGCGGTGATGTGCTGCTGGACCCTGCCCCGTCGGACGATGGCGAACAGGCGTTTGGCCCCATTGCCTACCTGGCCGACGGATCGCATGAGCCCACGGCCATGATTGAGTCGCGCCAGCGTGATGCGCTGGCCACCGATGGCATTGCCACGGCCCTGGCCAGCCTGGACGACCGCAGCCGCCGCATCGTGGAAGAGCGCTGGCTCAAGGTCAACGACGACGGCACGGGCGGCATGACGCTGCACGAGCTGGCGGCTGTGTATGGCGTGAGCGCCGAGCGCATCCGCCAGATCGAAGTGGCGGCGATGAAGAAGATGAAAAAGGCGCTGGCCGAGTACGCCTGAGCCTGTGGGCAGCGGGGTTAATATCCCCGGCTGCAGAAGTTGCCTCACGGGGCCCCAGTTCTGGGGCCCCGTGTCGTTTTGGCCCCTGAATATTCTTGTTGAGGAGACCCCTTCCCATGTTGTCGTCACGCCCTGTTGTGTCCCGCCGTGCCTCTACCGTACTGATTGCGCTGGCAGCCGCCTCTCCCTGGGCCCTGGCCCAGAATGCTGCCAAGTCTGGCGCCACCGCTGCGGCCGCGCCCCTGGCATGGCCTACCAAGCCGCTCAAGATCATCGTGGGCTTTCCCGCCGGGTCTTCGCCCGACCTCACAGCGCGCACATTCACGGAGCCGCTGTCAAAGGCCCTGGGCCAGCCGGTGATTGTGGAAAACAAGGTGGGAGCAGGCGGCAACATTGCGGCCGATGCCGTGGCCAAGGCGCGCGACGACCACACCATCGGCCTGATGATCAATGGCAACATGACCATTGCCAAGATGCTGAATCCGGCCGTGCCTTACGACCCGCTCAAAGATCTTGCACCGCTGAGCCTCATCGGCACATCGCCCCTGATCCTGACGGCGCCCGTGAGCCTGCCCGGGGTGCCCGCCAACAGCAGCGCCCGCGATTTCTTTGTGGCGGCCCGCAATGGTGGCGACAAGTGGAGCTATGGCACGCCGGGCGTGGGCACGGTGGGCCACATTGGCACCGAGCTGCTCAAGTCGCGCAGCAACATCAACCCGGTGCATGTGCCCTACCCGGGCTACCCGCAGGTGGCCACCGCCATGCTGGGCGGGCAGTTACAGATGGCCCTGCTGCCCCCCGCACTGGCGCAGGCCCAGGTGCGTGCGGGCAAGCTGCGCGCGATTGGTGTGACGTCTTCCGGGCGCAGCCCGCTGGCGCCTGATGTGCCCAGCCTGGCCGAAGCAGGTATCAGCAACTTCAATCTGGAAATCTGGAACGCGTTTGCAGCGCCTTCGACCCTGCCCAAGCCCATCCAGGCCAAGCTGGCGGCGCTGATCAGCGATATTGCCCGCAGCGAAGAGGTGCGTGGCAAGCTGTTCCAGCAGGGCTGGCAGACGGTCGGCTCGTCGCCCGAAGGGCTGGCCAACCGCGTCAAGGCAGACACCAATCTGCTGGGCGGGGTGATTGCCATGCGCGGCATCAAGGCGGAGTAAATCACGCGGGCCTGTGGCACACATTTTGTTGCAGTGCGTCTAAAACCCGGGTAAGGTCCCAGCACCTGCCCGGGTTTTTTCATTCCGGGCGTCCTGACTGCCTCCATCCCCCGGAAGATTGCCCGTTGCCACCGCTCCATGAAATCTGAATCCCTCGCCCGCAACGGCGGGTGCACGCTGTGCGTTGGCCGGCCGGACTGCCTTCTGGGTCGGCAAGACGAAGAACGCCGCAGTCGGTGGGCCCCCTTGGTGGTGGAGCGGACCATGCGCAAGGGTGAACTGCTTTTGCAGCAAGGCGAACAACCCCACACCTTCCAGATTGTCAAAACCGGCACTGTCATGCTGCTTTGCAGCGGCGACGACCGGGTGGAGCGGCCTGTCGGGTTGTTCGGCTTCGGGCAGCCACTGGGCACCACAGGGCTGGTCCAGCAGGCCGCCGCCGTGTCCTGCCGCGCGTTGACGACGGGGCGGCTGTGCGAGGTACCCATTGCGGCTGCCAGCGAGCAAGGCCTGCTTGACGAGGTGTTCATGCGGGGACTGGCGCAAAGCTATGCACAAACCAATGCCCGGCTGGCCGAGTGGGCCCGCATTGTGCGGATTCGTGGCGTGGCGGGCCAGTTGGCCGCCGCCCTGCTGCAGCTGGCCCGCATACAGCGCAGCAGCTTGGTGCGCCTGCCCAGCCACTTGGTGCTGGCTGACCTGCTTTCGACCACGCGAGAGACCATTGCCCGTGCACTGCGCCAGTTGGCGCTGCAGCAGGGTCTGGTGCGACACGACCGCTGGCACTGCGAGATCCAGCGCGAAGTCCTTCTGGGCCTGGCCGGCGGACAGCGGTCGGCCTGATCTTCAGACTGGGACGGTGGACACACCCAGCAGCGCAGGCCCCTGCCCCGCCGGCACGCCCTGAGGTGCCTGCGATGCCTGGAGCAACTGCGCCACATGGCCGGGAGCCACCGCGCGCGAGAACAACCAGCCCTGGTACGCGTTGCAGCCAAAGTCCGCCAGCAGGCGCAGTTGGTCGGCAGATTCCACCCCTTCGGCCACCACCCTCAGGCCCAGTGTCTGCGCCAGAACAACAATGGCTTGGACCAAGGTGGCGTCAGCGCTGGTGCGCAGCATGGGGCGTACGAATTCACGGTCGATCTTGATCCGGGAGATGGGCAACTGCTTCAGATACGCCAGCGAGGAATGGCCAGTGCCAAAATCATCGAGCGCAATGCAGACACCCAGCGCCTGCAGGCTGCACAGCACGCGCCGGGCCTGTTCGGGGTCGGCCATGGCCTCGGACTCGGTCACTTCGATCTCCAGCAGATCGGGCCGGGCGCCGCGCAGGGCCAGGCTGCGCTCGATATGCTCCACCAGGTCGGTCTGCCGCAGTTGCTGCGCAGACAGGTTGACCGCCACCCGCAGCGGCATGCCGGCATCGGTCCACAGGGCGATCTGGTGGCAGGCGGTGTCGATCACCCAGGCCCCGAGCGCCAGAATCAGGCCAGTGGCCTCAGCCACGGGCACGAAGCGGTCCGGGGGGACTTCGCCCAACTGGGGGTCGGTCCAGCGCAGCAGGGCCTCGACGCCTTGCATGTGGCCAGTGGCCACGTCCACCTGCGGCTGGTAGTGCAGGGCCAGCCCCCCATAGGCCAGCGCCATCTTGAGGCGCTCGTGCAGCTGCAGCTTCTCCGCCATGCGGATACCCATGGGCGGCGCATAGCAGGCGAAATGTGCACGACCCGACTCCTTGGCGTGATACATGGCCATGTCGGCGTAGCGCATGAGAGTGGCCGCGTCCTGCGCGTCGCCAGGGTAGAGCGCGATCCCCAGGCTGGCCCCGAGATCCAGCTCGAAGCCATGCATCTGGTAGGGTCGGCACAGCGCATCCAGCAGCTTGGCGGCGGCCTGCTCGGCATCCCGCGCATGGGCGATCTGCGGCAACAGCACCGTGAACTCGTCTCCACCCAGCCGGGCCAGCGCGTCGCCTGCGCGCAGCACGCTCTTGAGCCTGCGCGCCACCTCCAGCAGCACCTGGTCGCCAGCGGCATGGCCATAGCCGTCGTTTACCGCCTTGAAGTCGTCCAGGTCCAGCAGCAGCAGTGCAAAGGACTGGCCCGAGCGCGCCGACTCGGCAATCGCCTGCTCGAGCCGCTGGCCAAACTGCCAGCGATTGATCAGGCCTGTCAACGTGTCATGGGTGGCTTGGTAGTGCATGCGGGCCTCCAGCCGCCGCACCTCCGAGATGTCGCGCACAAAGGCCACGGCCGTACCGCCACGTTCGTCCGTGTGCCCCAACGCAATGTCCACGGGCAGGGAGCTGCCGTCCTTGCGCATGATCCACAGGTCCCGTCCCATCCCCATGGGCCGGCGCGAGGGGCCATGGAAGTAGCCCGCCAGGTGCCGAGCATGCGCCTCGCGCAGGTCTGGTGGAAGGAAAATACTCACCGACTGGCCGCACAGCTCGTCGGCCGAATAGCCTGAAATGGTCTGCATCGCCGCATTGGCCATCACGATGCCACCGGCCCGGTCCACCAGCAGGATGCCGTCCGGCGCTGCGTTCATGGCCGCCAGGATCAGGGAGCCGTCCTCAGCGCCAGGTGGCTGCCGGTCGAAAGCAGATGCTGCCTCGCAAAAGTGGGGCCCGAGGCCGGCGGACCTCATCGTTCCTGACCCTGAGGCTGGAACGCGGGCACGGCCTCGTCCAGGTGCAGCGCATACTGGGTGAGCGAGCCGCCGAACTCTGCACTGCGGGGCAACAGCGTGACGTTTTGCTGCGCCATCTGCTCCAGCGGGGCCACCGCGCTGTTGACCTTCCCCACGCCCAGGGCATGCTCGCGGCTGGCCTGCTGGATGTCCTGCCCCAGCTCAACCAAGCCATGCACACCCACCACACAACCACAGTGCACGTTGAGGTGGCGGGCCCCCGCGTTGATGCGCTGGTAGAGCGTTTCATGGGCGTGCTTCTCTTCGTTGGAGGCCTCGGTACGCACTGTGAGAACACCAACCACTGTTGCATCCGGCCCGATGGGGCTGGCGCTGGAACGCACCCAGCAGTGCTCACCATCCTTGCGCCCGTTCTGGACCAGCGACGACCACGGCAGCCCACCACGGATCGTGGTCCACATGCCTTCGAACGTCGCCCGGGACATGTCGGGGTGCCGCACCACACCGTGGGCATTGCCATCCAACTCCTCGCGCCCAAAGCCGCTGACCCTGACGAAGGTATCGTTGACGTACACGATGCACCCCTTGAGGTCGGAGGTGGAGAGCAGGGTATCGCCTTCGGACAACGGGTAGTCGCGCGGGGTTACATGCCGGTTCAAGCGCATGGAGGCCTGGTTCCTTCTTCACAGAGTGGGCGGATCGGGGCGCGAGTCCGGCTTGCAGCCGCATTCAGCGCATACGAACGCCACCTGCCCGGCGCGCCGGGGCAAATGGCTGGAGCCACTCTAGGGAATCAAGCCAGAATCTGCATCAAGGAAGCCCCGGCCCACACAGGCAACTTCATGAGAATGTGACGCGCATCGCACTCTTGCCCCGCATGTGAGGCAAATCCGCGACAGGCGCAACTGTCAGCCCGCTTCGGCGAGCAGGGTCTTGACGTCGGCCGCCAGGGCCTGGGCGCCACTGCCATAGCGGTTGTAGACCCGCAGGCGTCCGGCGGGGTCGTACACGTAGCTGCCCGCCGAGTGGTCCATGGTGTAGCTTGTGGGCGTCTTGCCATCGACCTTCTTGTAGTAGATCTTGAAGTCCTTGGCCACGGCCGCGAGCTGCTCGGGTGAGCCACGCAGCGCCAGAAAGCTCGGGTCGAAGTTGGCCATGTAGGCCTTGAGCACCTCGGGGGTATCGCGGTCGGGGTCCACAGTTACAAAGATGCCTTGCAAGCGGTCGCCGTCCTTGCCCAGGATCTGCTTGACCTCGGCCAGCTCCTGCATGGAGGTGGGGCACACGTCGGGACACTGCGTGAAGCCGAAGAACACCACCACGACCTTGCCCGCAAAGTCCTTGAGGTGGCGCGACTGGCCGTTGTGATCGGTCAGCGGGAGGTCGCGGGCGTAGTCGGCCCCGGTGATGTCCACGCCGCGAAATTCGGCCTTTTTCTTGTCGGAACAAGCACTAAAAAGGCCCACTGCGCCTATGGATAAAGCGCCAACAGCTATCGTTTTGAGAGCATTGCGTTTGAGCATGTTATTCACAGCACGTAGTGATCCACCAGCAGGGCTGCGAACAACGCACTCAGGTGGATCAGGGAAAAACGGAAGGTCTTGCGCGCCAGCGCATCGGAGTAGTTGCGCCACAGGGCAAAGCCGTACCCACAGAATCCCGCAGACAGCAGAACGGCAGCCACCAGGTAGATCCACGAACTCATGCCATACACAAAAGGCATGAGGCAGCCCGCGAACAGGATCAGGGTGTAGAGGAACACCTGCAGCCGGGTGAACTCGTTGCCATGGGTGACCGGCAGCATGGGCAGACCGGACTTGCGGTAGTCCTCCACGCGGTACAGCGCCAGCGCCCAGAAGTGCGGCGGCGTCCACAGAAAGATGATGAGGAACAGGATCAGCGCCTCGGGGCCCACATCGCCCGTCATGGCTGCCCAACCCAGCACCGGGGGCATGGCGCCGGATGCGCCGCCAATCACGATGTTCTGCGGCGTGAGCGGCTTGAGGATCACGGTGTAGACCACCGCATAGCCCACGAAGGTGGCAAAGGTGAGCCACATGGTCAGCGGGTTGATGCAGAAATAAAGCAGGGCCGAGCCCGCCGCGCACAGCACGGCGGAGAACAGCAGGGTCTGTGCGTTGGACAGCTCGCCCTTGGCCGTGGGGCGCCACGCCGTGCGCTTCATCTTGGCGTCGATGCCCTGCTCCACGATGCAGTTGAACGCGGCTGCTGCGCCGGCCACCAGCCACACCCCGGCACTGGCCAGCGCCATGTGGCCGAGCTGCACGGCGTTGGGCAGGCCGGGCACCGCCAGCACCATGCCGATCAGGGCACAGAAAACGATGAGCTGCACCACGCGGGGCTTGGTCAGCGCATAAAACTGCTGCATGCGCGAGGGCAAGGCAACAACGTGGGGGGGGGCAACACTCATGCAGACACTCTCGATGCGCCAGGCGACGCGGAAAACTCTCGGGGTTGGGGCACCGCCGCACGGCTGGACACCATGGCCCAGGTCAGCACGACGACCAGGGCAGCCGCGCCGCCGGTGTGCAGCACGGCGGCCACCAGCGGCCAGTCCAGGATCACGTTGGACAGACCCGTGACCAGCTGCAGCACCGACAAGCCCGCAAGCCATCGCGTTTGCGCGCCCAGCACACCACTGCGGTGCAGGCGCCAGGCCAGCCACGCAAGCGCCGCCAGCACCACATAGGCCATGAGGCGGTGCACGTAATGGATGGCCGTAAGCCCCGCAAAACTGATATGACTGCCGTCTTGCAGCATGCCCAGTTTGCGCCAGATCTGGAAGCCTTGGGCAAAATCCATGGCAGGCCACCAGCTGCCCTGGCAGGTGGGGAAAGTGGTGCACGCCAGCACGGCGTAGTTGGTGCTGACCCAGCCGCCCAGCACCACCTGCAATGCCAACAGCAGCCCGACCCAGGCCAGGCCCCGGCGCAGCGGGGGCAAGATCACAGTGGGCAAGCGGCCTTGCGCCGCGTGGGTGTGGCGCACCGCCTGCACACACAGCAACGCCAGTAACACCAGCCCACCAATCAGGTGCAGCGTGACGATGGCGGGAAAGAGCTTCATCGTCACGGTGAGCGCGCCAAAGGCACCTTGCAGACACACCCACACCAATGTGACCGTGGGCCACCAGGGGCTGAGCGGCGGCGCCTCGGCCCTGCCCTGCCGGGCGCGGCGCTGTTGCACCCAGGAGGACACCGTGAGCACGATGATCAGCACGCCGACGCCAGTAGCCAGATAGCGGTGGATCATCTCGACCCAGGCCTTGCCATGGGTGACGGGGCCGGTAGGCATGGCCTCTTGCGCGGCCGCAATTTCTGCGCGCGCACCCACCGGGCTGGCGCTGCCATAGCAGCCTGGCCAATCGGGGCAACCCAGGCCCGAATCGGTGAGGCGGGTGAAGGCGCCAAACAGCACCAGGTCAAAGGTCAAAAACAAGGTCAGCACCGTGAGGGCCTGCAGGCGCCGCATGGGCGAGCTGCGGCGGTTGCGCACCCACACCCAGGCCAGCGGCCCCAACGCAATCAACAGGCCCAGGAGCATCAACTCCAGCACGGGCGCCAGGTCGTACAGCGGCTGGGTGTCGCTCATGGCTGGCCCGGCCGCCCGGCGTCGTCCCAGGACGAGGAGGCGCGCAGCAGGCGCTCCAGGTCACGCTTGGCCTTGGCGGCGCCGCTGGTATCCATGGCCGCAGGGAAGCGCATCATCCAGTTGCCCATGGGGTCCACCACATACAGGTGGTCGGCCTGCTGCTGGCCCGCCGCCGGTGAGAGCCAGGCATCGAGTGCAGCGCTGTCCACCCGCAGCACCGTGGCCTTTTGCAGGGCCGGCGCCAGCGCGTCGGGGATGGCCGCGTTGTCGTTGACGAGCCAGACCCAGTCCAGGCGGTCTTTTTCCTTGCCCAGGCTTTCGCGGAGTTGTCGCTGCAGATAAAGGTGGTTCTGGCATGGCGCATCGCAGGCGCCACCGGCCACGCTCACCAGCAGCCACTGCCCCTTGAGCGAGGCCAGGGGTACCGATGCGCCATCGGGCGTGGCTACATTGAGGGCAGGCAGCGTGCGCTGGGGTTCGATCAACTCCCCATAGTTGCGGCGGCCCTCGGGGCGAATCACATAGTAGGTGAAATACGAGGCGATCACCGGCGCTGCGCAGATCGCCAGTACGCCCAGCATCTTCCAGCGGCCATGGCGCGTGCGCTGCGCGCTTGCCACGGCATCTCCGGCCTCGGGCAGGGTGTGCACAGTCAGCCCAAGTGGGTGCTCGGCACGGACCTCAGGAGGCAGGCTGGCTGCGCGGGCGAATGAACCGTCGGACGATTTGGAACCAGACATAGAGAAGTGCCATCAGGCCGCAGAGCCCGAACCATTGAAATGCGTAACCGTAGTGTTTATCGACGCCTGCGCCCACCACGGGCCAGTCGCGTTGCAGGCCGTCGCCTGCACCCACCGCCTCGCCCGTCTGCACCACAGTGAGCGGGGCGAGCGCCAGGCCGGTTTCGGTGCGAAACGCGGCCAAGTCGAGATTTTGCCGGATGCGGGAAGACCCCTGAGCGCCGGGGGCGCCCGCGCCGCTGCCATCCCCGCCAAACTCGTACAGGCGTGAGGGCGCGGCGGCCACACGCCCCGCAACCCGAACCGCCACATCCTGCGGGGTCTGCACCTGGGGCAGTTGGGTACGATCCTGAAAATTACGCGGCACCCAGCCCCGCTGTACAAGCACCACCCCTGAGGGGGAGTCCACCAATTGCAGGGGCGTGAGCACAAAAAAGCCGGGGCGGCCATTCATCTGGCGGTTGTCGAGGTACACGGTGTGCTCGGGCAGCCAACGCCCTTCCAGCACCACCGCGCGGTGCACGAGCGCTTCGGCGGGTTGCGACAGCAGCACACGGCCATCCATCGCAGGCATGCGGCCACGTGCGTCCAGCATGGCCTGCAGGGTTTCTTTCTGCGCCGCGCGCGACAACTGCCAGCGCCCCAGCGACGCGGTGACCAGCATGCCCACCACAGCTGCCAGCGTGATGAGCCAGAAACGCAGACCCAGGGGGCGGCGAAAAGTGCTCACGGGATAATGTGCTCCATGAAATACCTCGTAGTGCTGGCGTTCATCGCCATTTTGGCCAGCCTCGCGTCGGCCTTGTTCTTCATGATGCGCAACGGCCAGGGCGGCCAGGGCGACAAGCGCAAAGGCAACCACATGGCCAAGGCGCTGGCAGTTCGGGTGGGGCTGTCCATTGTGCTATTTGTGTGCATTCTGATGGCCTGGCAGCTGGGCTATATCCAGCCCACCGGCCTACCAGCAACCCGCTGACCGGGCCAGTTCCAGCAAGCGCCGTTACCTGCCACAGGGGCGAACAAGCAGCCTCTTGCTGCACGCACCTCCAACAAAAAAAGCGCCGCGAGGCGCTTTTTTTGTTGGGTTACATAGGGTGCTCACATCCAGTAAACCAGCACGTACAGTCCGAGCCACACCACGTCCACAAAGTGCCAGTACCAGGCGGCACCTTCAAAGCCGAAGTGCTTGTCGGCGGTGAAGTGGCCCTTTTGCAGGCGCAGCGTGATCACCAGCAGCATCAGCATGCCCAGGAACACGTGGAAGCCGTGGAAACCGGTCAGCATGAAGAAGGTGGAGCCGAACACGCCCGAGTTGAGCTTGAGATTCAGGTCGGTGTACAGGTGGTAGTACTCGTAGCCTTGCACCAGCAGGAAGACAAAACCCAGCAGCACCGTGGCCCACATGAAACCAATCGTCTTGCCGCGATGGTTTTCGCGCAGTGCGTGGTGGGCAATGGTCAGCGTCACGCCCGAGGTCAGCAGCAGCGCAGTGTTGATGGTGGGCAGCCAGAAGGGGCCGACCGTCTGGAAAGGCTCGACAATGCCAGCAGGCGAGGCTGTGACGCCTGCCGCCACGCTGGGCCACACTGCCTTGAAATCAGGCCAGAGCAGCGCGTTGTCGAGGCTACCCAATGCAGGCACCGAGTGCGAACGCGCCCACCACAGCGCCGTGAAGAACGCGCCGAAGAACATCACCTCCGAGAAGATGAACCAGCTCATGCTCCAACGGTACGACAGGTCGATCTTGTGGCCATACAGGCCACCTTCGCTTTCGCGCACCGCATCACCGAACCACTGGTACAGCGTGAACAACCACCACACCAGGCCCAGGGCCAGGGAATACTTACCCCAGTCGTGGCCGTTGATCCACTGGCCTGCGCCAAGGATGACAAAGAACAGGCCTGCAGCCGCCATCACCGGGTGGCGCGACTCGGCAGGCACATAGTAGTACGGGGTTCCGCCGTGGGTTGATGCACTCATTTCAGCTCCTGAATCTCAAATCTTTGTTTTCAGTCTTGTTGTTGATACGGGTCCAACAACTTATTCACACTACCCAATTCACCAAGGCCATCAGCCCCATCACCAGCAAAAAAACCGCTACTAGCCCCACCACGATGATGTGCAGCGGGTTGAGCTTTTCAACATCCTGCTGGTACTCGCTGCCCTTGCGCAGTCCAATGAGCGACCATGCCACCGCGCACACCGTGCGCAGCAACGAGCCCTTGCGCTCCAGCGGCTTCATGGCAGCTGGATCGAGCGGCGCGCTCATGAGCCAACTCCCGTCGCCAGCACACCGGGGGCGGACAAGGAACCGCTCACACCTGCGGTGGAGTCCGGAGCAGCAGGCGTCTTGCCACCCACCTCGAAGAACGTGTAGGACAGCGTGATGGTGGTCACGTCCTTGGACAGGCGCGGATCTATCACGAAGGCCACGGGCCACTCCTTCTTCTCACCAGGCTCCAGCACATACTGGTTGAAACAGAAACACTCAAGCTTGTTGAAGTGGGCTGCCGCCTGGCGCGGGGCATAACTCGGAATGGCCTGCGCTGCCATGCGGCGGTTCTGCACGTTCTGGAATTCGTACATCACCGTGGTCAGCTCCCCAGGGTGCACCTGCACCGAGCGCTGGGCGGGCTTGAAGTCCCAGGGACCGCGCGCATTGGCGTCGAACTCGACGGTGATGGTGCGGCTCTTGTCCACCTGCGTGTTCGCTGGCAGCTTCACGTCCTTGCCTGCCACGCCGTTGCCCGGCACCTGCCGCTCAGACAGCGACAGGATGTTGATGCCGGTCATCTCGCAGATGTGCTTGTAGATCGGGATCAGCACGTAGCCGAAGGCGAACATGCCGGCCGCAATCACGACCAGCTTGCCGACCATCTTGGCGTTTTCGCGGCGCAGGCTCATGGCAGGTGGGGCCTCAGCTCAACGGGAGAGGAAAAACACCTTAGCCATGAACCCGACGAAGAACACCACTGCAATCGACGCCAGGATCAGCGCCATCCGCAGGTTGCTCTTTTTCTGCTCGGGTGTCATAGGCGCGGTCCTCAGCCGATCACACGGGTGGCCGTGGCGTCCAGCTTTGGTGGGTTCTCAAAGGTGTGGAAAGGCGCAGGGGATGGAACTTCCCACTCCAGGCCCTCGGCACCGTCCCAAGGCTTGGCAGCAGCCTTTTCACCCTTGCCACGCATGGCGGGCACGATGACGGCCAGGAAGAAGTACACCTGCATCAGACCGAAGCCGAATGCACCCACCGAAGCAATCGCATTGAAGTCCGCGAACTGCATGGGGTAGTCGGCGTAGCGGCGGGGCATGCCGGCCAGGCCCAGGAAGTGCATGGGGAAGAAGGTGATGTTGAACGTGATCAGCGAACCCCAGAAGTGGATCTGGCCACGGGTTTCGGAGTACATCACGCCGGTCCACTTGGGCAGCCAGTAGTACACGCCAGCAAACATGGAGAACAGCGAGCCGGCCACCAGCACATAGTGGAAGTGGGCCACCACGTAGTAGGTGTCTTGCAGCTGGATGTCGATGGGTGCCATGGCCAGGATCAGGCCGGTGAAGCCGCCCATGGTGAACACGAAGATGAAGCCCACGGCAAACAGCATGGGGGTTTCAAACGTCATCGAACCGCGCCACATCGTGGCGATCCAGTTGAAGATCTTCACGGCCGTGGGCACGGAGATCAGCATGGTGGCATACATGAAGAACAGCTGGCCTGTCACGGGCATACCGGTCGTGAACATGTGGTGGGCCCACACAATGAACGACAGAATGGCAATGGACGAGGTGGCATACACCATGGAGGCGTAACCGAACAGCTTCTTGCGCGCAAAGGCGGGCACGATCTGGCTGATGATGCCGAAAGCCGGCAAGATCATGATGTACACCTCGGGGTGACCGAAGAACCAGAAGATGTGCTGGTACATCACCGGATCACCGCCGCCAGCGGGGTTGAAGAAGCTGGTGCCGAAGTGGCGGTCCGTCAGCGTCATGGTGATGGCGCCAGCCAGCACGGGCATCACGGCGATCAGCAGGTACGCCGTGATGAGCCAGGTCCAGGCAAACATGGGCATCTTCATCAAGGTCATGCCGGGTGCGCGCATGTTCAGGATGGTCACGATGATGTTGATCGAGCCCATGATGGAAGATGCGCCCAGGATGTGCATCGCGAAGATGCCGGCGTCCATGGAGGGGCCCATCTGTAGCGTGAGCGGCGCGTACAGCGTCCAGCCAGCAGCGGGAGCGCCACCTGGCATGAAGAACGATGCCACGAGCATGATGGCCGCAGGGATCATCAGCCAGAAGCTGAAGTTGTTCATGCGAGCAAAGGCCATGTCGGATGCGCCGATTTGCAGCGGGATCATCCAGTTCGCAAAGCCCACGAAGGCCGGCATGATGGCGCCGAACACCATGATCAGGCCGTGCATGGTGGTGAGCTGGTTGAACAGCTCGGGGTTCACCAGTTGCAGCCCGGGCTGGAACAGCTCGGCACGGATCAACAGTGCCAGAACGCCCCCCACCATAAGCATGGTGAAGGCAAACAGCAGATACAGCGTGCCGATGTCTTTGTGGTTGGTGGCATACACCCAGCGGCGCCAGCCGGTGGGGCCATGGTGGCCATGGTCGTCGTGTGCGTGGTCGCCCGCGTGACCGTGGTTGTCGAGAACTGCGCTCATTTTGGATTCCTCAATACGATGGGCGATGATTACTTGCCACGCTGGGCCACGATTTCGGCGGGCTGCACCAGCTGACCGGTCTTGTTGGACCAGGAGTTCTTGGTGTAGGTCGTCACTGCAGCAATATCGGTATCGCTCAACTGCGTCCATGCGGGCATGGCTCCATTGGCAGCGCCCTTGAGCAGAATCTGGATCTGCTTGGCGTGGTCAGCGTCCAACACCACCGCAGAGGCATCAAGGGGCTTGATCGGACCAGCGCCCTTGCCATTGGCTTGATGGCAGGCTGCACAGTTCGCGGCATATACCTTCTCACCACGCTTCATGATGTCGTCCAGCGCCCATACCTTGGTCGGATCGTCCAGCTTGGCAGCAGCCTTCTTCTTCTGGTCTGCCACCCAGGCGGTGTAATCCTCGGCAGACACGACCTTCACATGGATGGGCATGTAGGCGTGCTCTTTGCCACACAGCTCGGCGCACTGGCCGTAATAGTCGCCAATCTTTTCGGCGCGGAACCAAGTGTCGCGCACGAAGCCCGGAATGGCGTCCTGCTTGATACCGAAGGCAGGCACCATGAAGGCGTGGATCACGTCATTGGCGGTGGTGATGATGCGGATCTTCTTGCCCACTGGCACCACCATCGGGTTGTCCACCTTGAGCAGGTAGTCGGCAGGCGCGTCGGCGACCTTCCCGCTGTCAGACATCACACGGTGGCTGCTGTCCAACGTGGAGATGAACGCCAGGCCTTCGCCTTCGCCGGTGATGTAGTCATAACCCCACTTCCACTGGTAGCCCGTGGTTTTGATGGTGAGGTCGGCGTTGGTGGTGTCCTTCTGGGCCACGAGGACCTTGGTAGCGGGCAGTGCCATCAGGATCACAATGATGAAGGGGATGACGGTCCAGACCACCTCGACGGTGACGGACTCATGGAAGTTGGCCGACTTGGCGCCCTTGGAGCGGCGGTGCTTCCAGATCGAATAGAACATCACAGAGAACACTGCAACAAAGATCACCGTGCAGATGATCAGCATCATCCAGTGCAGAAAATGCTGCTCTTGAGCAATTTTGGTCACCGGGGGATGCAGGTTCAGCTGGTTGACTGCGGGGCCACCAGGCAGGTCCTGGACGGCATGGGCTGCGGAGCCCACCCATGCACCGGCAATCAGCAGCAGAGAAGCCAGCTTGTTGGAAATGCTCTTCATAGTTCTCACTTACTTCTAAGCCTCAATTTAACCAATCCCCTGCACGAGCCTGCGTGGGGTCAGGCGGCGCGCAAGGCCATGCGGATCTCCGATGCCAGGGCCGGTCGAAGTTCGGGGCGCACAAAGCGCCCCACCTCAACGGATCGACCCTGCGCAGACAGCATGATGAGCGAGTGATCTCCGGTCTTGGGTTCTACACGAACCCGGCTCCGGTCAAACTCTGCGCGCTCAAGCCGGCCTGCCGTCTCCCGTTCCACCACAAGGCGCGAGCCTTGCAGTGAAATCCTCTCGCCATCCGCCGCATGGCGACCGTACATGGCGAATGCAATTCCTACAGCCAAGATTTCGAGCCAGGCAAATGGCATCACCAAGTAGGCGCCGAGCATCCAGAAGCACGCTGCAATCCCCAGTGACACCAAGCACAAGGACAGATACATCCACCCCAACTGTGCCGGCGTGACCGAACAATTACGGGCCAAGCGCCAGTCAATGCGCTGACCAGACACCGTGGCAAAACGAAAAACCAAGCCCGTCACAGGTCGTGCCCACAAGGCTGCTGGCGCACCGTTTGTGGCGCCTCTGGCACCACAGGCGCAGCCCGCAAATTTGCGCGGGAAGATGCCCGAAATCTCAATAACCCTGAATTGTAGCGTGCCTTGTTCCAAGTCATTGACACGGAGTTACAGGTTAGTTTTCTTTGCCGCGCTTGCGCAACATCAAACGCATGTCCTGCAGCGAAACCGAGCTGCTGGAGTCCATGCGCACCCGTGGCGCGGGCTTGAAAGCGTGGCCATAAATGATTTCAAAAGTCAGTGCCAACTGGCCTCCCTGCTGCGGATCAGCCAGGCGCTCAGCCAGCACGGCATAGAGCTTGTCGCGCCAGCGCCGTCCGCGCAATGAGGGAAAGCGATCAGGATGCAGATTGCACCCCAGCTCGCGCAGCTCCTGCACCAACCGCTCGGGGGTGGCGAAGGTGAGTGTGATGCGCTCCATGTCCATCACCGGCTCGGCATAACCCGCATGCACCAGCATGTCGCCCCAGTCGTGCATGTCGGTAAACGCATGGCCCGCCGCAGGCCAGCCCAGGGCTGCATACACCCCGTGCAGCTCCCGCAGAGAGTCGGGCCCCAGACACGAGAACATGAGGTAGCCGTCCACCGCCAGTGCGCGGTGCCACTGCGCGATCAGGGCTTGCGGGTCTGCGGCCGTGTGCAGTGCCATGTTGGCCCAGAGCATCTGCACACTGGCATCGGCGGGCATGCCCCACTGAGGGCTGGCGGCGCTCCAGCGCGAGAGACTCCACCAGGGCTTGGCCAATGCCTGCCGCACCACCGGCTCGCAGTGCGCGGCAGATTCAAACACCTGGCAACGGGCCTCGGGATAGCGGGCACTCACCAGCGCATGGGCCTGCAGCCCGCCACGCAAGGCATCCCAGTGGCACCAGGACGCCGGAGCCTGACGAATCCACTGCAAACGGTCCTCCATGCGGCGCGCCACCTCTTCATGGAGCCATGGGGACAAGGCAGGTGCAGCGGCCTGCCAGCGGGCAGCAGCAATGGGATCAATGGTGGGGGGGCGCTCGGAGGACATGGCAGCTCACAGGGACGGACGAGTATATTGATTCATGCTTTTTCAAGGATTGCCAGGGCTTTCACGCCACCTGCGGGGCTTGCGGAGCCTGGTCAGCCGCGTGCCCAGCCAATGTGCCGCTTGCCACGCCTGGCCGTCACAGCGTATGTGCAATGCCTGCGTCGCCAGGTTCGCCCAGCCCGCCAGCCGCTGCCAGCGCTGTGCCTTGCGGGTGCCAACAGGCGTGGCCGTGTGTGGCACCTGCCTGCAGCACCCGCCGGCCTTTGATGCCTGCCTGGCCGCCGTGGACTACGGCTACCCATGGTCCTCCGCGCTGGCAGACTTCAAGTTCCGGGCTGACCCCGGCTGGGCCAGCACGCTCGCCACACTGTTGCGCAGCACCCCCTGGGTTGAGCCCACGATCGAGGCCGCTGCCAAGGTGCTGCCCGTACCGCTGTCTGCCGAACGCCTGCGAGAGCGCGGCTTCAACCAGTCGGCCCTGCTGGCCAGGCACCTGGCGGGCGCCAAGACCGATGTGCACAGCCTGCTGCGCCTGCATGCCACCGAGGCCCAAAGCGGCCTGCCACGCACCCAGCGGCTACGCAACCTGCAAGGTGCATTTGCGGTGGAGCCCGCCCGTGCCGCCGCCCTGCGGGCGCAGCGCGTGGTGCTGCTGGACGACGTGATGACCACGGGCGCCACCGTGCACGCCGCCACACTGGCCCTGCGCGAGGCCGGAGTGGCGCATGTGACGGTGGTGGTGCTGGCACGCACAGCATTGGAGTAGACGGGCTGCAGCACCCGCTGTGCACTGCCCCGGTGCCTGCCAAGCGGGATACTTTTGATTACGAGCGGTTGCTCAACTCACATCCGGGGCGAAGACAATAGCGGGCATGTTCCACATCGTCCTCGTCGAACCCGAAATCCCGCCCAACACAGGCAACATCATCCGCCTGGCGGCCAACACGGGTTGCACGCTGCACCTGATCGAGCCCCTGGGGTTCTCGATGGAGGACCGGCTGATGCGCCGCGCGGGGCTGGACTACCATGAATACACCCGGGTACTGCGCCACAGCGGCTGGACAGCTTTCTTGCGCGACGCGCAACCCGACCCCACGCGCATGTTCGCCATGACCACGCACGCCTCGCAGCCGGTGTTTTCCACCTGTTTCCTGCCAGGCGACTGGCTGGTGTTTGGCGCCGAAACCCGGGGGCTGCCCGCCGAGTTGCGCGACAGCTTCCCGCCCGCCCAGCGTCTGCGCCTGCCCATGGTCGAGGGACAGCGCAGCCTCAACCTGTCGAATGCGGTGGCGGTGACGGTGTTCGAGGCTTGGCGCCAGAACAGCTTTGCCATGCCCGACGGCCAGATCACCATCGAGCCCGAAGGCACCATCATCAGCGGGTTCGCCCAGCTCAGCTGAACTGGCCGCGCTTGTCGGCCATGGCCAACGGCACCTGTTCGGTCAGGAAGTCCAGAAACACCCGTGTGCGCGCCGGCAACATGCGGCCCGAGGGCAGCGCCGCATAGATCGTGTAGCGCGAAAAAATCCAGTTCGGCAGAATGTGCACCAGCTCACCCCGCGCCAAATGGTCCTCGGCCAACAGGCGCGAAGTGACGGTCACACCAGCTCCATCCACGGCGGCGCGCATGAGCAGCTCGGTGCTCATGGACTGCAGCACCGCAGGCGTTTCCACCTCTTCGTCGGGCACATCGGCCCGCAGCGACTGCAGGCGCAGCTTGCGGCCCGGCCCCATCTGCGCACGCACCGGCGCACTGGAGTCGCGCAGGAAGTCATGCTGCACCAGATCCTGCGGCTCGCGCGGCGTGCCCCGGCGATTCAGGTAGTGGGGCGACGCCACCACGATGGCCTCGCCCTGCACAAGGGGGCGCGCCACAATGTTGGCGTCAAAGTCTTCGCCCACCACCATGATGGTCACATCGAACTCATCCACCCTGCTGGAGGCGAAGGCGTCCATGCTGATGTCCAGCATCAGCTTGGGATAGTGCGCATGCCACAGCGCCACCATGGGCGCAAGGAAGTTGGTGGCAAGCACAGGGGCCGCCACGATGCGAATGGTGCCGCGCAGGTCACGCGTGCTGGCAGCGGCAGCGGCCTCGGCATCGTCGATCTCGTGCAGGATGGCGCGCACACGCTGCAGATAAGACTCTCCCGCATCGGTGAGCGAGAGCTTGCGGGTCGTGCGCTGCAGCAGCCGCGTGCCCAGGTGCTGCTCTAGCTCGGCCACCATGCGGGTGACCACGGGGGGCGACATGTCCATGGCGCGGGCAGCGGCGGCAAAGCCACCCTCTTCCACCACACGCTCGAAAATTTTCATGGCTTGCAGGCGGTCCATGGTTCAGACCTCCTGCCTAAAAACACGAGCGCCTAACGAGAGCGCAGTCCGTGGAACACGCGCGATCCAGGCCAGCGACCGCCGCGCAAGGGCCGCCCAAGCTGAGCAGCGGCGCTTCCCTTGCGTGCGCTGGCGGTGTCCCCCTTCCCGAATGGCGCAGCCATTCGAGAAAAGGGGGAAGCGGCGCAGCCGCTCAGGGGGATGTCCTTCTATGCCGGAGCGCCGAAATTGCGCGCCAGCGATTCGGCCACGCACACCGGCTTGTCGCTGCCCTCGCGCTCCACAGTCACCAGCCAGGTCATCTGCATGCCATCGGGTGCCACGGGCTCGGCAGCTTGTAGCGACAGGCGTGCACGCAGCCGACTTCCCACCGGCACGGGCGCCGTAAAGCGCACCTTGTTGAGCCCGTAGTTCACGCCCATGCGTGCGCCCTCGATGGTCAGGCCCGTCTCGAAAAACTGTGGAATCAGCGACAGCGTGAGAAACCCGTGCGCAATGGGCGCGCCAAACGGCCCGGCCTTGGCGCGCTCGGGGTCCACATGGATCCACTGGTGGTCGCCCGTGGCCTGGGCGAACAGGTTGACCTGTTCCTGCGTGATGGTGATCCAGTCGGTCACGGCGACCTCTTGGCCCACGCAGGCGCTGACTTCGGAGTAAGAGCGGAAGATTTTCATCGTCGCAATGTAGCCCCGCGTCCCGGCGCGCCTTGTCTGCCGGGTGACAGGTGTTGTCCCGGAGGGCTGGTTGTACGTTCTGCTTCACGCTGTCCTTCAAGAATTGAGCCAGTCACAAATGCCTTGCCACTGCTCCAGATCGCGCCCCACCCGGCCCGGCGCCACGTCAAACAGCGTGAGGCCGTGCGCCGCCAGGTGCACATAGTTTTGGGTGTCGCGCAGGTAGCCCAGCACGGGAAACCCCAGGCTGTCCACAAAGTGATGCAACTGCTCAGCCGCCTTGGTGCGGGCATCCACCCGCATGCCGACGATGCCGATTTGCACGCCCTCGGCCCGGCGGTGCTCGGCCAGCTGGTCCAGAAAGCTGCGCGTGGCAAAGATGTCGAACACGCTGGGCTGCAGCGGCACGATGATCTTGTCGGCCAGCTTGAGTACGTCGTTCAGGCGCCAGCCGTGCAGCCCGGCGGGCGTATCGAGCACCGCATGCGTCGTGCCCTTGGGCGGGCGGCTGATCACGTCCGAGCTGGCGTCCCAGCCGCCAATCGCACGCGCGGCCGGGGGGCGCAGGCCCAACCAGAGCCGGGCGGATTCTTGCCGGTCAGTGTCGCCCAGGATGACGGGATGCCCCTGGCTCGCAAAGTAGCCCGCAATGTTGGTGGACAGCGTGGACTTGCCCACGCCGCCCTTCGGGTTGGCGACAACGACTACTGGCATGACAAGCTCCTTGGAATCTGCAGGTCCATGAAAAAATACAAGCCAAATCAGCCCTCTGCGCCTGATGAACAAGCGCTTTAAGCTATCAAATCAAGAGCAATTAACACCATCTGCGCGCTTGGAGTGCGCCCTCAGGCGTGCTGGCCACCGCGCTTGACGAAGAACAGCCCTGCCCCCACCGCCATCAGCAAACCGCCAAAAACGCGGTTCTGCGCGCGCACGGCCCGGGCGCTGCGCATCAGGCGACGCAGCGCGCTGGCACCAAAAGCGTAGCCGTGCATCACCACCACGTCCACCGTGACGGTGGTGGCGGCCATCACCAGCAGCTGCGTCCACAGCGGGCGTGTGTCGGTCATGAACTGGGGTAGCACGGCCACCATGAAGATGATGCCCTTGGGGTTGGTGGCGTTGGTCAGGAAGCCGGTAAGGCAGCGCTTTTGCCAGGTGCCAGCGGCCTCGTGTGCATCGCCCTGGGCGATGGGCGCATCGCCCGCGCGCCACTGGTTGAAACCCACATAGATCAGGTAGCACGCGCCCAGCACCTTGACCACACTGAACGCCACCTCGGACGCCAGCAGCAGCGAGCCCACGCCCGCACCGGCGATCAGCAGAATCAGCAGCAGGCCCAGCTGCAGGCCCAAAATCGTGGCGCCCGTCTTGCGCACACCAAACGACAAACCATGGCTCATCGACAGCACTGCGCCCGAGCCCGGCGACACCGCAATCAGGCACGACGCCGCAAAAAAAGCCAGCCAAGTCTGCAAGTCCATGGATCACCGTGCCCGTGTGCGAAGAAGGGGAAGCATCTTAACAACGCCCCGCACGGCAACCAAATTTGTATAAAAAAGGCTGCTACCGCGCAACCCTATTGCCTCAAAAGCTATCAAAACTGAAGCACAAGAGCCCCAAGCCGCGCGCACCCTCCCCAAGCACCACAGCAATGCCAGAATCCTGACCAACCCACGCGCGCCCGCACCCTGCGGCGCCTGCCCCACGCCACCGCCTGCATCGCCTTCTATCTATCTCCATCTATGGAACACGCCCCCACCTGGCTCACCTACGGTTTTCTGTACCTGACCGCCGCCGTGCTGGCCGTGCCCATTGCCAAGGCGCTGGGCCTGGGCGCCATCATTGGCTATCTGGCGGCAGGCATCGCCATCGGACCCTGGGGCCTGGGGCTGGTGAGCAATGTGCAGGACATCCTGCACTTCGCGGAATTCGGCGTGGTGCTGATGCTGTTCCTCGTCGGTCTGGAGCTGCAACCGAGCCGCCTGTGGGCGCTGCGCCGCCCCATTTTTGGCACCGGCACCGCCCAGGTGCTGGGCTGCGCCGCCGTGCTGTTTGCGCTGGGCGCGCTGGCGGGCCTGCCCTGGCGCGTGAGCCTGGTGGGCGCACTGGGCCTGGCGCTGTCGTCCACGGCGATTGCACTGCAGGTGCTGGCCGAGCGCAACCTCATGCGCACCCGCAGCGGCCAGGCAGGCTTCTCCATCCTGCTGTTCCAGGACGTGGCCGCCATCCCCATCCTGGCGCTGCTGCCGGTGCTGGGTGCTGCCGCAGGCGACGGCGCGGGCCACACCCCGGGCGAGATGGTGCTGGAGGTGCTCAAGATCGTCGGCGTGATCGCTGCCATCATCCTGGGCGGGCGCCTGCTGCTGCGCCCCGTGCTGCGCTGGATCGCCAAGAGCAACACCCCCGAAATCTTCACCGCCGCCGCACTGCTGCTGGTGGTGGGCATTGCCTACCTGATGGTGCTGGTGGGCCTGTCGATGGCGCTGGGCGCCTTTCTGGCGGGCGTGCTGCTGGCCGACAGCGAATACCGGCGCGAGCTGGAGGCCGACATCGAGCCCTTCAAGGGCCTGCTGCTCGGGCTGTTCTTCATCGCCGTGGGCATGAGCATCGACTTTGGCGTGATCCTGCGCTCGCCCGGGCTCATGGCCGCCATCCTGGTCGGCTTCCTCGCGGCCAAGGCTGTCGTCATCTACACCTTGGCCAAGGTGGTCGATATCCCCTACCAGGAGCGCCCCGTCTTCACCCTGCTGCTGGCCCAGGGCGGCGAGTTTGCGTTTGTGGTGTTCCAGGCCGCTGCGGGCGCCAAGGTGTTCCCGGCCGAAACCGCCTCGCTGCTGATCGGCGCCGTCGCGCTGTCGATGCTCATCAGCCCCCTGCTGCTCGTGGTGATGGACCGCGTGCTGCTGCGCCGCTACGCACAGCTGAAAAACACAACGCCCCAGGCCGAAGAAATTTCCGAACCCCAAGAGGCGCCCATCATCATCGCGGGCTTCGGCCGCTACGGACAGATCGTCTCGCGCGTGCTGCTGGCCCAGGGCATCCCCACCACCGTGCTGGACCACAGCGTGGAGATGCTGGAAGTGGCCCGCACCTTCGGCTACCGCGTGTTCTACGGCGACGCCACGCGGCTCGACCTGCTGCGCATAGCAGGCGCCGAGCGTGCCCGCATCCTCGTGGTGGCGGTGGACGACCCCGAGCAATCCCTCCAGATCGCCAAGCTCGCCCGCGAACATTTCCCCCACCTGCAGGTCGTGGCCCGCGCCCGCGACATCAGCCACTGGAACAAGCTGCGCGACCTGGGCGTAACGCTGGTGCAGCGCGAGCTGTTCGAGTCCAGCCTGCAAAGCGCGCACACCGTGCTGGAGCTGATGGGCCTGCCTGCCGCGCAAGCCACCGCCATCACCCAACGCTTTCGCACCCACAACATCGCGCTGGCCGACCGCATGTACCCGCACTACAAAGACCGCGCCAAGTTCATCGCCGTGGCGCGCGAGGGCCGCAACCAGTTTGCGGAGCAGATGGCGCGGGAGCGGCAGGAGGGTGCGGCGCTGGGCGAGGAAAGTGGCGCGTATCCGGGGTATGGCGGCGTAGCAGACGGGGATGACGGCAACACGGCCGCCAGCTCCCTGGAGCTTGAAAAGAAAAGCCTCTAACGGTTGCCTGCCAACCGCTGGTAGCTACGTAGTCAATAGCAAATCCGAGACCGAAGGGGTAACGCTCCAGTCTTCATGAGATGCCATGAACCGCGCCATGGAGCTGCACGCAAAACAGTGATCGCGTCACTTTGTTGGCACGACCAGTCACGCGCCAGTATCTAGGCCAGGGCTCATGGCATCGCCCTGTGGCGATCCCGAAAAATGACCACGCCGCCGTGCCACGCTTCAGTGCAGCTCCCACCATTGCTGAGCCTTGGCTCGATCAAATGCCGGAAGAATCGCCTTTTTGATCGGAACACCTGCCAAAGCAGGAAACTTCGCGCGGAAGGCAGGCTCGTCGACATCGAACCTGTCGGTGATGACGATATCGAATGTGCCGCCGGAAGCACCGGCAACAGCTTGATCGATCAAAGGAATCGACGGCCCGGCCTTGAATTCGTTGCCCTGGCGTTCTCGAACCGTCGCCGCGATGTGCCCTAGATAGAACACTCCGTTGCCGCTGACTTCCAGAGGAGAATGCATGGGCGCGAAGAACATGGCATTGATGGGGAAAGAACTCGCCAAACTCGTGAGTCCCCGAATTTCATATTGCCCGGGATCCAGTGCCAGCCTCAACAGGTAACTGTTTCCAGACTCGGCTGAGCCGGCTTCTTGCCTGGCTTTTTCGTCCATCGTGAAGTTCAGGCGGTCAGCCGCTTCTTTCGCCCCTGCTTTCTCGACATGAACCACGAGTAGCTTTGGCTGATGGGAGGTTCGGTAGGAATTTTTGATCGTGGCGGTGAGGAGAAAGATGGGTTTGCTTTTTTCGGTCAGTCGCTCTGTATCGTCCTGAAACGCCATATTTGTCCGGGTGGCGCATCCGCTGAGAACAAAAGCGAGCGTAAAAACTAGAAGCAACAGAAATCGATTTTTCATGGTTTTAGGTAGCGTCATGGAAAGATTCCCGCCACGGTCGCGCGCAGGGCTGGCAATGTAGCGGAGCGGCGAGCTTACGGTTTACGAACGCTGGAAATGCCCGGAAGACAGCATTTTTTTCTGAGCGGCGAACCAATGCCCCTCTCTTGGGTCATTTCCCAGCGCCTGCTCAACGCACCGACGGATGGCCACCCGGGTGTCAATCCGTACAAAACGATCAAGGTATTCACGCGCGCTGTTGGCGTTGGTGCACGAGCAGCAATCCTCTGGATCCAGCAGGCGGTTATCCCAAACCCTTGTGGAAAGAGCGGCGCAAAACCCAGTTGCCAAATGCTGGACACCAGTCCACTGAATTCGGAAAAGACTGACATATCGCAGTCCGCACATCGCGACTCAAAAAAACGATAATAATTCTCAATACAATTTAGCACTGCCAGCCAGCGTCCCGAAAAGCCACGCGAGCCAGCGCCTTCAGCGTTTGTCCGCCTTTCTCTCCATCGGGACCTCCATGTCTTCTCTGCCTTCGCGCGCGGCGCTTTCACCGCGTTCTTCGCATACCTGCCTTTGTTCCATCCCGTCCTGTTTCGCCACCTTTAGCCCCAGGGCCGGGCTGTTTGCCCTGACCCCACTGGCCCTGTGCCTTGCCCAGGCCGCCATGGCGCAGCAGCCCAGCACACCGGCAGCAGACACGGCAGTGACCGCACCTCAGCTCCAGGAAGTCCGCATCAACGCCAGCACCGAAAAGGACATGGGCTTTGCGCCCGTCGAGGCGCAAACCGCCAGCAAAGCGCCCATGCGGCGGCTGGAGACGCCGCAGTCCGTCAGCGTGGTCACGCGCGAGCAGATGGAGTCGCGGCAGATCACCAATGTGCAGCAGGCGCTGCAGACGGTGGCGGGGGTGAGCCCCGTCAACTTTGGGCGCCGGGGGTTTGACGACCTCAACATCCGGGGCTTTCGCTCCACCGAATCCATCCTGGTCGATGGCCTGGTGCAAAGCCCAGGCATGTGGGCCAAGCTGCAGCCCTATGGCTACGAGCGCTTTGAGGTGCTCAAGGGCTCGGCCTCGGTGCTGTACGGCCAGGTGCAGCCGGGTGGCATCGTCAATGCGGTGAGCAAGCGGCCCAAGAAGGAGGCCATCAACGAGGTGGGCGTGGAGGTGGGCAGCTTTGGCCAGCGCACGCTGCAGGCCGACATCAACCGGCCTCTGTCGGAATCGGGCAAGACGGCGCTGCGCATCAATGCCCAGGTGTCGGATGCGGACGACCCGACGCAATTTGTCTACCGCAAGGACCGCTGGTTTGCGCCATCGCTGTCCATCGACCTGGGCGCACAGACCGACCTGGTGCTGTTTGCCACCTACAGCCAAAGCCAGTGGATGCGCCAGCAAGGCATCTCGCCCTATGGCACGGTGCTGCCCAACCGCAACGGTACGCTGCCCGTCACCATGTTCACCGGCGACCCGAGCTTTGGCGGGTATGACGTAGAGAGCAAAACCGTGGGCTATGCGCTGGAGCACAAAATGTCGGAGGCCATGACCTTCCGCCAGAACGTGCGCTACGAGACCGAGAAGGGCACGGGCAACTTCATCTCCAACCTGGCCCTGCAGTCCAACCAGCGCCTGCAGAACCGCCAGGCATCTCGCCAGTACATGGACTACGACCTGCTGGCCACCGACACCTCGTTGCTATCGCGCTTTGAAACGCTGGGCGTAAAGCATCAGCTTGTCACGGGTCTGGATGTGCGCAGCGGCCACAGCCTGCTGGCCAGCCGCACCTGCCGCATCGGCGCGCTGGACCTGTTCGCGCCCGTTTACGGCATGCAGGCCATCTGCCCCGCCGCGCTGACTGCCGATGCACCCGCCAAGCTCACCGTGGCAGGCCTCTATGCGCAGGACCAGATCAAGTTCGGCCAGGGCTGGACGGCCTTGGTGGGCCTGCGCCGCGACTGGTCCACCAACGACACCAACAACCGCGTGACCAACACGCAGACGCGTCAGAAAGACAACGCCACCACGTTGTCGGCGGGGCTGGTGTATGAGTTCAAGCCCGGCTGGGCCGCCTATGGCAGCTATGGCGAATCGTTCCTGCCCCAGTCGGGCCTGACGTTTGCGGGCGCGTCCTTTGTGCCAGAAACCGGCAAACAATGGGAGGCCGGCGTGAAGTACGAAGCGCCCGGTGGCCAGCTCACGGGCGCAATCGCCATATTCGACCTGGTGCGCCAGAACGTCACCACGGCCGACCCTGTCAACACAGGCTTCAGCGTGCAGACCGGCGAGCAGCGCGCGCGCGGGCTGGAGCTGGAGCTGGGCGCGGACCTCAAAAACGGCTGGAAGCTGACCAGCGCCTACACCTACACGCAGACCAAGGTCACGCGCGACAACAACGCTGCCATCGTCGGCAAGCCGCTGAACCTCACACCGCGCCACACACTCACGGCCTGGGCCACTTACAAGCTGCCGCAGTACCAGCGGGTGACGCTGGGCCTGGGCGGGCGGTATGTGAGCGAGCAGATCGGCACGTACCCGTTCACGCTGCCGTCGTACTTTGTGGCCGATGCATCCATCAGCTACGCGGGCGACAACTACCGCGTGACGGCGGGCGTGAAAAACGTGTTCAACAAGGCGTATTACGACGGCGCGATCAACGCCAACGTGGTGTCGCCATCCCTGCCGCGCAACTTCAGCCTGGGCGTGACGTACTTCTTCTGACGCAGCGCCCCACCCCGCCTCCCGCACGCCATGACCAGCCAGCGCACGCTCAACCGCCTGTTCACCCTGCACTCCTGGGCAGGCATCGTCACGGGGCTGTTGATGTTCATCGTGTGCTTCTCGGGCGCGGTGGTGGTGTTCAAGAACGAGATCGACCTGTGGGCCAACCCGTCGCTGGCCCAGTTGCCGCGCTCTGACAAACCTGCGTCGCTCGACGTGGTGCTGACCGCGCTGCAGGCCCGCTACCCCGGCGGCACGGTGGAGACCATTGCGCTGCCGGATGCCATCAACCCGAGCTACTTCGCGTTCGTGCGCGAGCGCGGGGCCCCGGCCAACACGCGCACCAAGGTGGCGGTGCGGTCCGACACGGGTGCCGTGGTGGGGCCGGTGGACAGCCAGCTTGGCCAATACCTGCGCTCGCTGCATGTGTTCCTGTTCTTCGGACCCCGCTGGATCGTGGGGTTCCTGGGCGTGGCCATGCTGGTGCTGATTGCCACGGGCATCGTCATCCACCGCAAGATCCTGGCCGAGCTGTTCACGCAGCGCTGGGGCCGCAGCTTTCGCGTGGTGATGTCGGACCTGCACAAGTCCGCAGGCATTTGGGGGCTGGGCTTTCACATCCTGATTGCAGCCACCGGTGCGTGGATGGGGCTGGCGCCGCTGTTCGAGCAGGGCACCAAATACCTGACAACGAGCACTGCGACCACCAGCACCGAAGCTGCCGCCGCCAAGCCCGCGCGCAAGGCCACTGGCGATGCCGCCGCGCCCGTGCCCATGCAGTCGCTGGATGCGCTGTACGCCACCGCGCAGCAGGCCGTGCCGGGGCTGGAGGCGCGTTATGTGTCGCTGCGCCGCTGGGGCACCAGCACGGCTGAGGCGGGCTTTACCGGCAACCTGCAGGGCCACCTGGCCAGCACCGCGCGGGTGGACATCCACGGAGCCACCGGCGTGCCCAAGAAGGTGCACGACCCGCGCACGGCGGGCTTCTGGTCGCTGGTCAACGGCCTCATGGAGCCGCTGCACTTTGGCGACTTTGGCGGGCTGGCGCTCAAGTGGCTGTACTTCTTTTTGGGCATGACGCCCGCGTTCTTGTCGATCTCGGGCACGCTGATCTGGCTGGATGCACGCCAGCAGCGCAGGCGCGAGGCCGAGACCGAAGCCGCACAGAGCACATCGACCAGCGGGATCGCAGCGGCGGGTTGAGGCCGCATGGCCCGCGCCCTTTTCTGCAGCCCTACCGACCATGCAACGCTTCTTCCTGGCCCTGCACGCCACCACGCCTGCCGCGCTCATCGTTCTGGTGTTCGTCCACCTGTGGGGGCCATCAGGCCTGCCCCCGCTGGCGCAGCGGCCGGTGTGGTCGGTGTGGGCGCTCATCGGCGTGTGGCTGCTGATGTCGGTGGTAGCAGCATGGGCGCTGCGCACGCTGACGCTGTGGCGCGTGGCGCTGAGTGGCGCGGGCGCGCTGCTGGCCGTGGCCGGTGTTGCCGGGCTGGTGTTGGGCAGTGCGCAAGGCCCTGCCATGCTGGCCAGCCTGGTCGCCATGGGGCTGGTCTTTGGGGGCATCGCGGTTTTCATCGGGCCCCGGCGGGTGCAGGCACACCGGCTCAAGGCATCGCGCGCTGCAGCCATGGCACGGCCAAGCTCTGCCATGCCGCCAACCGCCACACAACCGCGCTGGCACCCGCGCGGCTGGGCTCGCTGTAGCTGGGTGGTGTCCGCCCACTGGCCGTTCTGGCTGAGCGGTGTGCTGGCGGTGGAATCCTTCCGCCTGGCCCACATTGTGGCCACCGAGCCCGCGCGCGCATCGGGCATGCTGGGCCTGTTGCTCGCCTTCTTCGTGGCCCTGCCCGCTGCCACCTTGCGCCACTGGGCCTCCCGCACCGCCGTGCTGCTGTGGGCCTTGGCCGCGTTGGCCTATGGCGGCCTGGCGGCCAAGGCGGGGCTGGTGCAGTGGGCGCTGGCGTCGGCATTGTGCGCCCTGGCTGCGGGTGCGCCGCTGCTGTGGCGCGCAGGGCATGCGTGGTGGGC
>NZ_QAIH01000153.1:33146-54560 GCF_003060895.1 Acidovorax sp. HMWF029
GGCGGGCCACGGGGCGCCGCACATCCCCAATCCAGGCCCCGACCGCCACCCGCCGGAGGCCGCATGAACGAACTCATCGGCGCCAGCGCCGCGCTGGCCTCATTGATCGCACTGACCCGCTGGGCGCGCACCGTGCCTACCCGCGCCTGGGGCGACGGCTCGCCACCCGCCACTGCGGCATCCCGGCGCACCTGGGCCGTGGTTCTGGCCACCCTGGCGCTGCAAGCCCTCGCGGCCACCGCTGCAGCTGGACTGGCGGCGGGGCTGGCGCTGGTGGTGGCGGCCTGGATGGCGCTGGGCTGGCTGCTGGTGCTGGCCATGAACCAATGGCCCGCCGCCAGCCTGCGCTGGGGCCGCCGCTTGGGCGCACTGGGCGGCGCGGGCTGTTTGCTGGCACTGGCCTGGCAGCTTGTGCGGTGGTGGGGCGCCGCGCCCTGAAGGCACCGGCACGCCTGGGCATGACCATCGGTGCATTTTTTATGCAAAAACAGGCTCTAGCGCTTTAACATCAAGCGCTAATAGCTATATTTTTAATAGCAAAACCTACAGCAGCCAAGGTGGCGACAACCCCTGCCTTCACCCACAGCACCACGGCACAATCGCGCCCATGGACCTGCTGCTCGATGCCCCCTGGATTCACACCCTGCGCTTCATCCTGGAAGTGGCCGCCACCGTCGCGTTTGCACTGTCGGGCGTGATCATGGCCGCGCGCAAGCGGCTGGATGTAGTGGGCGTGTGCGTGGTGGCCTTCGTCGCAGCCTTTGGCGGGGGCACGCTGCGCGATTTGCTGCTGGACCAGCGTCCGTTCTTCTGGATTCGCCACACCGAATTTGTCTGGGGCATTCTGGCGCTGTGCATCGGCGCCATGCTGTTCATGCGCCAGCGGCACTTTCAGCCCACCGAGCGCGCCATGCTGCTGCCCGACGCCATCGGCCTGGGCTTGTTTGCCGCCGTGGGCGTGGACATTGCCACCGCCATCGGCATGCCCCCCATCATCAGCGTGATGATGGGCGTGACCACTGGCGTGTTTGGCGGCGTGCTGCGCGATGTGCTGTGCAACGAGGTGCCGCAGGCCTTCAGCGACCACCGGCCCTACGCGTTGTGCGCGTTTGCCGGTGGCTGGGCCGACGTGGCCCTGCGCCAGGTGCAGGCGCCCGACTGGGCACCGCTGGTGGTTTGCGTGCTGCTGACAGCCGGGCTGCGCGGGCTGGCACTGTGGCGCAACTGGGAGCTGCCCGCGTGGCGGGTGTGATGGCGGCTTCACACTCCACGGCACAAGCTGGCGCACCCGTGACAGCATCGAGCGCACAGGGCCCGCACACTGGCTCCAGCCCGACTGCAGGAGACACACCACCATGACCACCGCCCCCACGCCAGCCCACCTGCGTGCCACGGCCCTCATCGACAGCGACGCCCCCTCCGTGCAAGCCTTTGCCGCCGAACACGCACGCGGCACCACCGACCGCGAACGCGCCGTGGCCCTGTACCTGGCCGTGCGCGACGGTTTTCGCTACGACCCGTACCGCATCGACCTGTCGCCCCAAGGGATGGCGGCGAGCAGTGTGCTGGCCAACGGCCATGGCTGGTGCGTGCCCAAGGCCGCGCTGCTGACGGCGGTGTGCCGCGCAGCGGGCATCCCCGCGCGCATGGGGTTTGCCGATGTGCGCAACCACCTCAGCACCGAGCGCATGCGCGAGACCATGAAGACCGATCTCTTCATCTGGCACGGCTACACCGACATCTGGCTTGATGGCGCCTGGCGCAAGGCCACGCCTGCGTTCAACATCGAGCTGTGCGAGCGCTTCGGCCTGCTGCCGCTGGAGTTCGACGGGGAGAATGATTCCATCTACCACCCGTTCGACAAATCGGGCGCGCGACACATGGAATATGTGAACCAGCGCGGCGCGTTTGACGACATGCCGCTGGCGCAGATCGTGGCGGACTTCCGCACGGTGTACCGCGGCTGGCTGCCCGAGGACGGCGCCACCCATAGCAGCCTGGAAGGCGCTAACTTTGCGCAAGACGTGGAGAAGGAGACCCGCGCATGAGCGGTCACGTCGAGATCCCCCCAGGCTTTGCGCCGCTGCAGTCCGGTGGCCCCTTCATCCAGCACAACGGCCCGCTCTACCTGCGGCATGAAGGCAGCGTGGTGCAGTTCGGCTTTCGCGTGGAGCGGCGCCATGTGAACCCCATGAACAACCTGCACGGCGGCATGATGGCCAGCTTTTGCGACATGCTGCTGCCCTTGTCGGTGCACCGCAAAAGCGAGCAGGTGGCCGACCGGTTCCTGCCCACCATCAGCCTGCAGATCGACTACCTCGCCCCCGCCCCGCTGGGCGCCTGGGTGCAGGGCGAGGCCGAGCCGCTGCGCGTCACTCGTTCGCTGGTGTTTGCGCAAGGGCTGGTGACAGCCGATGGCGTGCCCTGTGCGCGGGTGAGCGGGGTGTTCAAGATCGGGCCAGCCGTGCCCCGCAACGCGGTGGAGTGAGCACCGCAGCACCGCACTGTGGCGCAAGGCAACACCCCCGGCGTTGGGTGCGCCTCGCTCACACGGCAGGGCTGGCCAGTCGCACGCGCTCTATTCATAGATGCGATTTTTTCATTCATTTATAAACATCTATGAATAATTCAAACCATGCAACACCATGCCTCTCTGGAACATGGTAGTTAATTCATAGATATTCAAAAATCCCTTATTGGACTAACATCTATGAATGCCATCCCAAAACACCAAGCCCACTGACTACCCCCAGGCGGTTCTTCAGCAGATTGCATTGCTCGCACAGAACATCGTGATTGCACGCAAGCGTCGCAAGGAAACCCAGGCCCAGTGGGCCCAGCGTCTGGGCGTGTCGCAGCCCACCATGGCGCGCATTGAGCGGGGCGACCCATCGGTGTCGATGGCGTCGTATGTGATGTGCATGTGGCTCATCAACCAGGCCCAGGGGCTGGCCGAACTGATTGCACCGCAGAACGACCTGGCATCGCTCGAGCAAGAGGTGGCCAGAGCCCGGCCCCGGCGCGCTGCACGGGCAGCTGCCCCCAGCGGCGCTTTGGCCGCAGTAGGCAACGCCAAGCCCGCCGCCTTGCCGTCCGTTTCAGCGACCAATGCGCCCACCCGCTTGGGGGCCGCACACTTTGCCCAAGAGGCTGAAGGTTTCTTTCAGGGAACAGGCGTTACCAAGCCGATGAAACAGCCCCCGCAAAAAGCCGCTGGCATGGGCCACGAAGAACAGATCCAGCAAGCCTTGCAAACAGCAGGACTCAGCGCGCCAGAGCGCGCTGCCAACAGTACCGCCGCTGGCCTGGCCGCACTGATCTCGGGCCAAAAGAAAGCGCGGCCATGAGCCAACAACTCGACGCGCCGCAGGTCACGCCACGCTCTTACGTGCCGCAAGACACCTTGTATGTCTGGACGCTGATCAACCCAGCCCAACCCGTGCTGACCGGTGCGGTGGGCTTGTCGCAATTGGTGCCCAACTGCGCCACCTTCAGCTACGCCGCAGACTGGTGGCAATTTGCACTGAGCGAAGACCTGCCCCTGCTGGCAGGCCAGATGTTCACAGCAGGCCACAAAGACAGCGCGCCCGGCGCCATCGACGATGCGCGGCCAGACCGTTGGGGCGAGCGCATCATTCGCCACATCGACCGCCCTGCGCGCCTGTCGATTCTGGAGATGCTGCTGTTCGCTGGCGACGACCGCTTTGGTGCTTTGGGCATCTCCACATCGGCCGATCACTACATCCCCCGCCGCATCGGGCCGTATCCGCAGCTGCGCGATCTCGAGGCCATGGTGCGCGCCGTGGAGGACGTGCAGTCCCAAGCCCCGGTCACCGAAGAAATCCAGCGGCTGGTGCAGCCCGGCGTAACGCTGGGCGGGGCGCGGCCCAAGGCACTGCTGCAAACCGATAACGGGCCCTGCGTCATCAAGTTCTGCGAGCTGGATGACACGGTGGACACCCCCCTCATTGAGCACGCCACCATGACACTGGCGGCCCTGGCGGGCATCCACGTTGCCACCACCGGCGTGCTGCCGATTCCATCGCGGCTGGGCCGGGGGCCGCAGCGCCATGCACTCACCATTCAGCGGTTTGACCGCGTGCAAGTGGACACGCTGAACCTGCGCGTGCACTGCATCTCTGCCAAGACGGCACTGGCGGCAGCGGGCCTGGCCGAAAGCTACGGCGCACTGGCCACCGTGCTCCTGCGCCACGCCCATCCCGATCGGCACAAAGCGCAGCGCGAAGAGCTGTTTCGGCGCATGGTGTTCAACATCCTCATGGACAACACCGACGACCACGAGCGCAACCACTGCCTGCGCCTGGGTTTTGACGGCTACTACGCGCTGACCCCCGCCTTCGACGTGGTGCCCACGCTGCAGAACATGGGCTACCAGGCCATGGTGGTGGGCCAGCATGGCGCGCAGTCCACGCTGGAGAACGCGCTGACCGAGCTGAGCGAATTCGGCATCACACGGGCACGTGCCATTGCGCTGATTCAGGAAGTCGCCCAGGCGGTCGAGCACTGGCCTCGGCATTTCCTGCAGCATGGCGTCTGCGCGGCAGACATGGAACAGCTCGCGGCGAGCATCGACCGCGATGCACTTAAGGACCAGCGCAAATCATTCTGCTGAGCCTGAAGCCGTATAGCTCAGTCAGCGACCATCCCCACCCAGCGCTCCCACCACAAACTCCACAAACCGCGCCAGCTTGGGCAACTGCCGCCGGTCGGGTGCATACACCAGATGCACCGGGCGCGGCACGGGCAGACAGTGCTGCATCACCGGCACCAGCGCACCGCTGGCTAGGTCGTCGGCCAATAGCACTTCGGGCTGCATGATGAGGCCCAGGCCGCGCAGCGCCGCCTGGCGCAGGCCGTCGCCCTGGTTGCACACAAAGCGCGCGTTCTCGGGCCAGAAGAAGTCCTCCTTGCCGTCGCGCAATGTCCATTCCACCCTCCGCTGCCACACCGAGTGGCTGAGGCACTGGTGCCGCGCCAGGTCGGCCGCGCGTTCGGGCGTGCCGTGGCGCTGCAGGTACGCGGGTGCGGCGGCAATCACCATGCGGTAGGGGCGCAGCGGGCGGGCCACCAGGCCCTCGTTCACCACCTGGCCAATGCGCACGGCCACGTCAAAGCCCTCGCCTGCCAGGTCCACCACGCTATCGGTCAGTTGCAAATCCACGCGCACCTGGTCATGACGCTGCAGAAAGTCGGCCACCAGCGGGGCGATCACGTGGTTGCCCAGCGTGAACGGCGCGCTCACCCGCAGCAGGCCCTGCGGCACGGCCCGGCTGCGCTCCACGGCCGATTCGGCCCAGCGCACCTGCTCCAGCACGCGTTTGCTGTCTTCGTAGAACGCGGCGCCCACCTCGGTCAGGCTGTTCTGGCGCGTGCTGCGCTGCAACAGGCGTGCGCCCAGGTGGGCTTCGAGCTGCTGGATGTGCTTGCCCACCATCACGGCAGATATCTGCAGCTGGCGCGCGGCGGCGGCAAAGCTGCCGGCCTCCACCACGGCCACCATGACTTCCATGTTGCGCAGCTTGTCCATGGCTCTTGGATATTCCTAATCAATAGTTAGCGCAAGCATAACCCGCATGCACTTTATGCATTGATTGATTAGCAAAAGAATCGGGGTGTCAGTTCTTCATCAACCCCTTTTGACACCCAAGGAAAACACCATGTCCAAGATTCTTCTCATCGGCGCCAGCGGCACCATCGGCCAGGCCGTGCTGGCCAACTTGGGCGCACGCCACGACGTGATCACCGTGGGCCGCAGCAGCGGCATGCACCGCGCGGACTTCTCGCAGCCGGGCTCGGTCGCCCAACTGTTCGAGGCCGTGGGCAAAGTGGATGCCATCGTGAGCACCGCAGGCAACCTTCACTTTGGCCCGCTGACGGAGATGACGGCCGAGCAGTTCAACCTGGGCTTGCAGGACAAGCTGCTGGGCCAGGTGCAGCTGGCACTGGTCGGCCAGAAGTACCTGACCGACGGCGGGTCCATCACACTGACTTCCGGCATCGTGTCGATCGAGCCCATCCGCAACGGCGCCAATGCCACGGCGGTCAACGCGGCCATCGAAGGTTTTGTGGCCGCCGCCGCCATCGAGCTGCCGCGCGGCCTGCGCATCAACGCCATCAGCCCCACGGTGCTGACCGAATCGATGGGCAGCTACGGGCCGTTCTTCCCAGGGTTCGAGCCGGTGCCTGCAGAGCGTGTGGCGCTGGCTTACCAGCGCGGCGTGGAAGGCGCGCAGACGGGGAAGGTGTACCGGGTGAACGCCTGAGTGCGTCTATTTGCTTCTTTTTTCATAGCAAAAAACCAATAACGGTCGCGCGGAAGAGCCATTTTTTAATCCAATTCTCTTGGACAGCCAAGCAAAGGAGCTGCCCGCCGGACCTACTGTGCCCGTGTGGCCAGTTGCCCCAGCTGACGCACGGCCTGCTCCAGCTCGCGCGTCCAGGGGCGGGCAGTGTTCAGGCGCAGGTGGCTGGCGTATTTGGCGGTGGTAGAGAACAGCGCCCCGGGCGTGAAGGCAATGCCCTGGGCCACGGACTGCCGCAGCAGCGCGAGCGTGTCCACAGGGTGCGGCAGCTCCAGCCACAGCCACCAGCCGCCTGCGGGGCTGTGCACACGCGTACCCGCCGGAAAGTACTTGCGCACGGCATCGGTCGCGCGGGGCGTGGTCTGCGTCAGGCGCTCGCGCAGGCGGCGCAGGTGCACCTGCAGTTCGCCAGATCGCATGAATTCCGCCATCACCGCCTGCTCCAGCCAAGGCGCAGCCAGTGAAGTGCTGAGCTTGAGCGACTCCATCCGCGCATGCCAGCGCCCGCCCGATGTCCAGCCCAGGCGAAACGCGGGCGCCAGGCTCTTGCTGCTGCTGCCGCAATAGATGACGCGACCGTGGCGGTCCCAGGCTTTCACGGGCTGAGGCCGCTGCGGTGTGTGCGAGAGGTCGCCGAACACATCGTCCTCGATCAACGCCAGGTCGTGCTGTTCCACCAGTCGCAGCAGACGCCGCTTGTTGCGGTCGGGCATCACATGTCCAAGCGGGTTCTGGAAGTTGGGCATAGCCACCACGGCACGCACGCCGCTTTGGTGCTCCAGCGCGTATTCCAGGGCCTCCAGGCTCATGCCCTCGCCCGGCGTGCAGGGCAGCTCGATGGCACGCAGGCCCAGGTTGCCCAGCATCTGCAGCAGGCCAAAGTACACCGGCGACTCCACCACCACCGCGTCGCCCGGCCGGGTAACGGCCCGCAGTGCCACGTTCAGCGCCTCGGTGCTGCCGTTGGTCACCAGCAATTCCTCGGGCTGCAGGTCCAGGCCATAGGTTGCCATCCAGCCTGCCAGTTCCGTGCGCAGCGCAGGCAGACCGCTGCCTGTGGGGTACGCGCCCAGCATCTCGGGCTGGCTGCGCAACAGGCGCTGGGCAATGCGGGCCAGGGCGTCGGTGGGGTACCACGCGGGGGAGGCATTGGCCAGGTGCAGCCCCCACTGCAGAGGCTGTTGTGTGGTCAGCGAGTACAGCTCGGTCATGCGGTGCTCCAGCGACACCAGCCGGTCGAATTCGACGGGCGGCGGTTTGGACTGCGCACCGGCCTGCGGGCCTAGCGTGCCCATGTCGTTGCTCGTGTCTGGCGCAACGCGGGCCGCAGCGGGCCCTGCGACGTAGATCCCGGACTTGTGCCGCGCCTGGACAGCACCCAGGGCCTCAAGGTGGCGGTAGCAGCGCACCACGGTGGCCACGCTCACGCCTTGTGCGGCGGCCAGCGCGCGCACCGAGGGCAGGCGCTCGCCCGGCGCATAGCGTTGCTGGGCAATGTCGCGACGCACTTGTTGCGCAAGCTGCAGGTAACTGTGCTGCAGTACAGATGTGGATGGAGCCATCTGTACAGCATAAACCCCGTACAGACTGTGCCCACCCAGCGGGTGGTCTGCAGGCACCATGGCCCCATGACAACACCCCACCACCACACCACAAGCCCATCGCCGGTTTTGGCACCGGCCACCACGCCCCACCACCGGCCCGCCGGTGGCGCGCGCCTGCGCGCGCTGGCCACGGCCCAGGACCTGTTCCCCGCCGTGGTGGCAGGGCTGGTGGCCGTGCTGATCTCGTACGCCGGCCCCTTGCTGCTGGTGCTGCAGGCTGCGCAGGCCGGGCACCTTTCTGCGGCACAGGTCACCTCCTGGGTGTGGGCCATCTCCATAGGCTCCGGCGCGTGTGGCCTGTGGATGAGCTGGCGCCAGCGCGTGCCCGTGGTGTGCGCATGGAACACACCCGGCGCGGCCTTGCTGGCCAGCGCGTTGGTGGCCCTGCCCTACAGCCAGGTGGTGGGCGCCTACCTGCTGGCGGCCGCTGCCTTGCTGCTGATTGGGTGGACCGGAGTTTTTGACCGGCTGATGGCCCGCATCCCGCGCAGCCTGTGCGCCGCCATGCTGGCAGGCATTCTGCTGCGATTCGGCGTGGACGCTTTCGGAGCCGCCCGCAGCACCGTGGAGGGCGCGCCCTGGCTGGTGGGCGCCATGTTTGCGGGCTACCTGCTCTTCAAGCAGCGCTCGGCGCGCTATGCCATTGCCCTCACCCTGCTGCTCGGGGTGGCCCTGTGGCAGGGGCTGGGCTGGGGGCAGGTGGCCGCACAAACCGCCGCGAGCGCCCTGGGCACATCGCCCTCAACCTGGGGGCTGGCGTTGCCGGTGTGGACCACGCCAGAATTTTCGTGGACCGCCATCCTGAGCACCGCAGTGCCGCTGGCGCTGCTGTGCCTGACCGGCCAGCAAGTGCCCGGTGTGGCCGTGCTGCGCGCCTCGGGCTACAGCGCCCACAACAACCAGCTCATTGCGGGCACCGGGCTGGCCAGCCTGCTGCTGGCACCCTTCGGAGCCCACGGCATCAACCTCGCGGCCATTACCGCCGCCATCTGCACCGGAGAAGAAGCACACCCCTTGCCGGAAAAGCGCTGGGTGGCTGGCGCAGCCTGCGGGGTGTTCTATCTGGTACTGGGTAGCTTTGCAGGTGCCATCACCTACGCCTTTGCGCAGCTGCCCGCCGCGCTGGTGAGCACCGTGGCGGGTCTGGCGCTGCTGGGAGCCATCCAGAACGGACTGGTGGGTGCCCTGGCCGAGCCCTCGGAACGCGAGGCCGCACTGGTCACCTTTGTGGTCACAGCCTCCAACGTCAGTCTGTTGGGCCTGGGCTCGGCCTGCTGGGGGCTGGCACTGGGGCTGCTGACCTGGTGGGTGCTCAGACCACGCGCTGCTGCGCGCTGAAGCCGGGGCGGCTGAGCGCCAGCTGCGAACGCCCTTGGCTACCCCGTGCTTGAACCCGCGCTGAGCCTGAGGAGGATTTGGATCAAACGCGCTCCAGAATCACCGCAATGCCCTGCCCCACGCCAATGCACATGGTGCACAGCGCGTACTTGCCAGCGTGTTCGTGCAGGCGATTGACAGCGGTGGTGACCAGCCGCGCGCCGCTGGCGCCCAGCGGGTGGCCGAGGGCAATGGCGCCGCCCCAGGCGTTCACGCGGGCGTCGTCGTCCTTGATGTCCAGCGCGCGCAGCACGGCCAGGCCCTGAGCGGCAAAGGCTTCGTTGAGCTCGATCACGTCCATGTGGTCGATGGTCAGGCCCGTCTGCGCCAGCACCTTGAGCGTGGCAGGCGTGGGGCCAAAGCCCATGATGCGCGGCGCCACACCGGCCACGGCCATGCCCACCACACGGGCGCGGGGCTTGAGGCCGTATTTGGCCGCGTTGGCCTCATCGGCCAGCAGCAGCGCGCAGGCGCCGTCGTTCACGCCCGACGCATTGCCCGCCGTCACCGTGCCGTCGGGCCGCACCACGCCCTTGAGCTTGGCCAGTGCTTCCAGGCTGGTTTCGCGGGGGTGCTCATCCTGGCTCACGACAATCGCCTCGCCCTTCTTTTGCGGAATGTGCACGGGCACGATCTCGCGCGCCAGGTGGCCGTCCTTGATGGCGGCCACGGCGTTGAGCTGGCTGCGCAGGGCCATGCGGTCTTGCGCTTCGCGCTCGATGCGGAAGTCGGTGGCCACGTTTTCGGCGGTCTCGGGCATGGAATCGACGCCGTACTTTTCCTTCATCAGCTTATTGATGAAGCGCCAGCCGATGGTCGTGTCATACACCACGTTGTTGCGGCTGAAGGCGCTCTCGGCCTTGGGCATGACGAAGGGTGCGCGGCTCATGCTCTCCACGCCACCCGCAATCATCAGGCCCGCCTCGCCCGCCTTGATGGCGCGTGCGGCCGTGCCCACGGCATCCAGCCCCGAGCCGCACAGGCGGTTGATGGTGGCGCCAGGCACATCCACCGGCAGGCCTGCCAGCAGGCTGGCCATGTGGGCCACGTTGCGGTTGTCTTCACCGGCCTGGTTGGCGCAGCCGTAGAGCACATCGGTCACGGCCGCCCAGTCCACGCCGGGGTTGCGGTCCATCAGCGCCTTGATGGGGATGGCGCCCAGGTCGTCAGTGCGTACGCTGCTCAGCGAGCCGCCATATCGGCCGAACGGCGTGCGGATGGCGTCGCAGATGAAGGCTTGGCGGGTGGTCATGGTGTTGTCTCCTCGGTTCTCGGGTTGGGTTGAATGGGTTCGGTCAGGCGGCCGTGGTCTACGGCGCCCGGATGGGTAGGCCCACTAGTTGCTCCAGCTCGACCAGCGACAGGCCGGGCACGGTGTCGATCAGCTGCAGCCCGGCGGGCGAGCAGGCCAGTGTGCACAGATCGGTGCAGATGCGCTTCACGCAGGCGACACCGGTGAGCGGCTAGGAGCATTGCGTTGTTGATCAATTCAGCGATTTCCTCATGCGCAGGCCACGGGTTGTGCGCAACGCAGGGCTTGCCGGGCGCAAGGGTCTGGCACGCCGCTGACCCGGTCGCCCAGGGTTGGCGAGCGTCTTGTTTCTGTTGAATCTATAATTTGTTCGCCAAAAGAACAAAAGTTCGCTCAAAGAATTATAGAGAGCCTGCCTATGGATCCCGGAACGCCTCCTGCCAAAGGTCCTAAACCCAGCGACAGCTACGTGCAGTCGTTCGCGCGGGGGCTGGAGGTGATCCGCTCGTTCAGCGCCGACACCACCGCGCAGACGTTGAGCGAAGTGGCCGCCCGCACCGGGCTGACCCGCGCTGGCGCGCGGCGCATTCTGCTGACACTGCAGACGCTGGGCTATGTGGAAACCGACGGCAAGCTCTTTCGGCTCACACCGCGCATCCTGGACCTGGGCTTTGCTTACCTGTCGTCGCTGCCCATCTGGAACCTGGCGGAGCCGGTGATGGAAGATCTGGTGGAAGAGGTGCGCGAATCCTCATCGGCCGCCGTGCTCGACGGCCTGGACATCGTCTACGTGCTGCGCGTGCCTACGCACAAGATCATGCGCACCACGCTCGGCGTAGGCTCGCGCCTGCCCGCGTGCTGGACGTCCATGGGGCGGGTGCTGCTGGCAGGACTACCGGATGATGAACTGCAGGCCCGGTTGCGGAGCCACCCCATGGAGCGTTTTACAGACCACACCACCACTGATGTGGATGCGCTGATCGCCCACATCCACCAGGCGCGCCAGCAAGGCTGGTGCCTGGTGAATCAGGAGCTGGAAGAGGGCTTGATTTCGATTGCGGCACCATTGACCAGCCGCACAGGGCAGACCGTCGCAGCGCTCAACATCAGCGGCCAGGCCAACCGCACAAGTGCGGACATGATGCAAAAGACACTTCTGCCGACATTGCTGACCGCAGCGCGGACCATCTCGCGCATGATGGGTGCGCCAAGGGGGTAAGGGATCCTGATTTGGAGGACAGCGACAAACCGGACCCGGCTCCTTGTGTTTGCACCCAGCCAATGTAGGAGCCGCCCCTGCCAAGACGGCGTAGGACGCGGCCGCAGCACTGCGTAGCGCACAGGCGCAACCTCGTCGCCGCCAAGGCAAAGCCACGTGCTACCCTCAACCCCATGTTCAGCCCCTCCCAAGCCGATGTGCGCCGCTTTCTGTGCGGCGTGCACGCCAAGACCCAGAGCGGCGCCCCCATGGAAGCCATCGAAACGCTGGCCAGCCTGTGGATCGCCGAGCACCCCGAATACCACGCCGACTTGTCCAACGCCGACGCGGCCGTCGCCCGCAACTACGACGAAACGCCAGGCCAGACCAACCCGTTCTTGCACCTGTCGATGCACCTGTCGATCAGCGAGCAATGCAGCATCGACCAGCCGCGTGGAATTCGCCAAGCAGTGGAGCTGCTGACAGCGCGGCTCGATTCCCTGCACGACGCCCACCACGCTGCCATGGACTGCCTGGGCGAGATGCTGTGGGAAAGTCAGCGTGCAGGCCGACCGCCCGATGGAGAGGCCTACATCGCATGCGTGCAGCGGCGCGCCACGCGAGACTGAGCCCCACAGCGACTCACAGAGCGGCTTACAGCAGTCGGAACGCCAATACCGCCACCAGGGTGGGCGGCAAGGCACCCAGCAGAAGCCACAGCGGATGGACCACTCCTCCCGCAAACCGGCCTTTGAGGATGGCTGCCCCTGCGGGATTCGGAGCATTGGCGATCACCGTCAGGCCGCCCCCTGTCACCGCCCCTGCCACCAGGGCCACCTGGAACTCATGGCTGAGCCCTGCGACCAGCGAACCCAGGTAGGTCAGGGCCGCGTTGTCGGTAAAGGCGGTGAGTGCGACCGCCCCAAAGAACACCGCGTTCGCATCCATCGCCATCAGAATGGGCTGCAGCCACCACTGCTGCACACCACCCAGCACCACGAGCCCCGCCAAAAAGAATGCCACCAGCAATGCCTCGCGCAGGATCAGCGGGTTCTGATAGTGCCGGTAAGCCGACGTAAAACCCAGGAAGAACAGAAAGAGCCCCAGGAACACTGCAGGGTGGTGGGCAAACAACACGACCAGCGCCAAAAACACGATGTGCACGGCCATCACCGATGCGGGGACAGGCACCTCGGGTGCCGGAATCTTGCGCCCCATGTGCCCCACCTGGTTACGGAAGATGAGCGTGACCGTCACAGCATTGACCAGCACGGCCACCGCTGCCTTCCAACCAAAATGGGACACCATGAACCACAGGTCCCAGTTCCACTGGGTTGCCACCATCAGCACCGGCGGCGCAGCAAAGGGGGTGAGCGTGCCGCCGATCGAGATGTTGACGAACAACACGCCGATCGTGGCGTACTTCAGCCGACTCGACACCGGCCGCGAGAAAAGAAGATCTCGCAGCATCAGCGCGGCCAGCGTCATCGCGGCTGGCTCGGTGATGAAAGAGCCCAGCAACGGCACCAGTGCAAGCACCACGAAGTACATAGCCACGCCACGACGCACAGGCAGACGGCGCGCCAGCTGCCGCGCCATGGCTCCTGAGAGTTCCAGGATGGGTCGAGTGGCGGCGATCACCATGATGGCGAACACAAACAGCGGCTCGGTGAAGTTGCGCGAGTCGAGGTAGGCCGTGGCCTGTTGCTTGCCGCTGATGGCAAACATGAAAAGCATGAGGACCATGGCCCAGAAGCCAAAGACCACCTCCACCTCACCCAGCAAGTGCAGAAAGCCCGCATGCCGAGGCCGTGTGTGGGCCAAGCGCGTGAAATACCGGGTGGAGAAAGTGTGCAGGATCGCCAGTCCGAACAGGAAGGCGCCCAAGGCCTGAATCAGGGTGGGAGAAGCGTGGAACATCGGTGGTCGCAGTCAAGCCGCGAGGCGGCCCGACCAGCGCATGAACCTGCCGAATCACCGTGACTGCGACACCCGCTCACATTGTATAAAAGCGCACCAAAACCCCATGTAGGCACAAGACGCATTTGTGCCCTGCCCAGATATTTCGGCAAGGATTTACGCTCCGTTTGTGGCGCATTCGCCGGATCCCGCAGCCCCATGAAAAAAGCCCGCCAAGGCGGGCTTTCGGGCTCGTTGGTCAAGGCGCCGTATCAGCGGAAGCGCGACTGAGGCACCACGTGCAGGTCGCCATCCACGCTGGCGATGTAATTAGCCAGAGCCTTCAGCTCGGCATTGGTGAACTGCTTGGCAACTCCACCCATGATGGCATTGCTACGACCCACATTGGCGTTCTTCTCGACCTTGTAGGACTTGAGGGCGACAAAGAGGTAGTCGGCATGCTGGCCCGCAATCTTGGGGTAGGAGGGATCGATAGGCTTGGCAAAGTTGTCGCCGTGGCAGGAGACACAAGCGCCCTTCTTGAGCAACTCAGCCACTTGCACGCTGGGCTCACGGCCAGGCTTGGCAGGCAGCTCAGCGCCTGTCTTGCCATGCTGTTCATAGTAGGCCGACACATCGGCGATGTCCTTCTCGGACAGCGATTCGGCAATGCCGCGCATCGTGGGGTGCTTGCGTTCGCCCTTCTGGTAGGCCACCAGGGCCGCAGTAATGAACTTGGCGCTTTGGCCCGAGATCATGGGCACCTTGTGGATCTCAGGAAAGCTGGCCTGGTAGCCAGGAATGCCATGACAGCCAATGCACATGGCAATCTTTTGCTTGCCGGCTTCCACATCGCCTTTGGCTTCCTGGGCATGGGAGACGGCGGTCACGGAAGCGACAGCCAGGGCAAATAGCGTGGTCAGCGTTTTGTTCATTTTGCGCGCACAATCTCGTGGAAGTTCAGCTCTAGGCTCTGATCAGCCGTTGATTATAGCCAGCGCCCTGTCAAGCCCATTCATCAACGATCCGGTGTTTTCCCCCATGAAATTCCAAGGCTCCCAGAACTACGTCGCCACCCAAGACCTGATGCTCGCCGTGAACGCCGCCATCACGCTGCAACGGCCGCTGCTGATCAAGGGCGAGCCCGGCACGGGCAAGACGATGCTGGCCGAGGAAGTGGCGCAGGCGCTCGATATGCCGCTGTTGCAATGGCACATCAAGTCCACCACCAAAGCCCAGCAGGGCCTGTATGAATACGACGCGGTGAGCCGCCTGCGCGACAGCCAGCTCAATGATGGCGACAGCGCCGAGCGTGTGAAGAACATCCGCAACTACATCGTGCAGGGCGTGCTGTGGCAGGCCTTCACGGCCGACCGGCCCGTCGCGCTCTTGATCGACGAAATCGACAAGGCCGACATCGAGTTCCCGAACGACCTGCTGCGCGAGATCGACCGCATGGAGTTCTATTGCTACGAGACGCGCGAACTCATCAAGGCCAAGCACCGCCCGCTGGTGTTCATCACCTCCAACAATGAGAAGGAGCTGCCCGATGCCTTCCTGCGCCGCTGCTTCTTCCACTTCATCAAGTTCCCCGAGGCCGACACGATGCGGCAGATCATCAACGTGCACTTCCCCACGCTCAAGAGCGATCTGCTCAGCGTGGCGATGAAGACGTTCTATGACGTGCGCAACCTGCCGGGCCTCAAGAAAAAGCCCTCAACCAGCGAACTGATCGACTGGCTCAAGCTGCTGGTGGCTGAAGACATCCCGCTTACCGCACTGCAGAGTGCCGACAACAAGGTGGCGGTGCCGCCACTGGTGGGTGCGCTGCTCAAGAACGAACAGGACGTGAGCCTGTTTGAAAAACTGGTGTTCATGAACCAGAGAAACCGTTGATTTTGAGAGCAGGCCGCACCATGGGCGCCCCCAATCCACCATCCCTCGCAGACGGCATCTCTGACGCCGTCGGTTTTATCGGCGGTGCGCTGGCTGGCTTCTGGCTGGGCCAGTGGCTCGGCATGGATATCTTTGCCCCGGGCTATGGCACCCAGGCCCTGCTGGGTATTGCCCTGGTCGGGCTGGGCGGCGGGCTGGGTCTGCACGCGGCCAAACGCTGGCAGGCCAGCCGCCGCAGCGAGCCCTCCAAGGACTGACGAAGCGCACAGAGCAACAACTATGGCCTTTGTAGAACCCATCACACTGCGCGACCGTGGTGTGCGCCTGGAACCCCTTGATCTGTCGCACGAGGAGGGCCTGCGCCTGGCCGCCGCTGACGGCGAGCTGTGGAAGCTGCGTGTGACCTCGGTGCCCGAACCCCAGGACACGCGCGCCTACATCGAAACCGCCCTGAAGGGCCGCGAAGAAGGTCATCGGTTCGCGTTTGCCGTGGTCGAAGAGGCCACTGGCAAGGTGCTGGGCTGCACCAGCTTTCACGACATCCTGCCCGCCGTGAAGCGGGTAGAGATCGGCTACACCTGGTACTGCCAAAGCGTGCAACGCAGCCACGTCAACACGACCTGCAAGCTGCTGCTGTTGCAGCACGCCTTCGACACGCTGGGCTGCCATGTGGTGGGCTGGCGCACCGACAACTACAACTTTGCATCCCAAAAGGCCATCGAGCGCCTGGGCGCCAAGAAGGACGGAGTGATCCGTGGCCACGCGCTGCGCCGTGACGGCACCATCCGTGACACGGTGATGTACAGCATGCGCGCGGGCGAGTGGCCTGAGGCGCGCGCTCAGTTGCTATATCTTTTGGAGCGCAACAAGCCCGCCTGAAGCGCGCAAGGAGCCAAAAATCATGCTGATCGACTTCTTCTACACCCTGCGCTCGGCCAAACTACCCGTATCGGTCAAGGAATACCTCACCCTGCTCGAAGCCCTGCAGGCCGGTGTGGTAGGGCCCAAGTCGGATGACGCGTGGAGCCTGGACGACTTCTACAACCTGTCGCGCCTTACGCTGGTCAAGGACGAAAAGCACTACGACAAGTTCGACCGGGCCTTCGGCGCCTACTTCAAGGGTGTGGAGATGGTGGCCGACTTCACCAAGGAGATCCCGGCCGACTGGCTGCGCAAGATCCTGGAGAACGAGCTCACGCCTGAGCAAAAGGCAGCCATCGAGAAGATGGGCTGGGACGAGCTGATGGAGACGCTCAAGAAGCGGCTCGAAGAACAGAAGGAGCGCCACGAGGGCGGCAGCAAGTGGATTGGCACCGGCGGCACCAGCCCGTTTGGCCACGGCGGCTACAACCCGCAGGGTGTGCGCATTGGGGGCGCAGGCAAGAACAAGAGCGCGGTGAAGGTGTGGGAGCAGCGCGCCTACAAGGACTACGACGACCAGCAAGAGCTGGGCACTCGCAACATCAAGGTGGCGCTGCGCCGCCTGCGCAAGTTTGCGCGCGAGGGGCATGAGCTCGAACTTGACCTGCCCGACACCATCCGCAGCACGGCAGCCAACGCGGGTTACCTCGACATCAAGATGGTGCCCGAGCGACACAACAACGTGAAGGTGCTGCTGCTGATGGATGTGGGCGGCACGATGGACGAGCACATACAGCGGGTGGAAGAACTGTTCAGCGCCGTCAAGAGCGAGTTCAAGCACCTGGAGTTCTATTACTTCCACAACTGCGTGTACGACTTCATGTGGAAGAACAACCGCCGCCGCTTTGCCGAGAAGTTCCCCACCTGGGACATCATCCGCAAGTACAACCGCGACTACAAACTGATCTTCGTGGGCGACGCGACCATGAGCCCCTACGAGATCCTGCAGCCCGGTGGCAGCGTGGAGTACAACAACGAGGAAGCGGGTGCCGAGTGGATCCAGCGCCTCACGCACGCCTTCCCCAAGCACGCGTGGATCAACCCCGAGCCCCAGGGCGTGTGGCAATACCGCCAAAGCATCAGCATCATCCAGCAGCTGCTTGGCAACCGCATGTACCCGCTGTCCCTCAAGGGGCTGGAGGAAACCATGCGGCTGCTTTCAAAGTGAGAACAGGTTCTACAAGACCGCTGACTCAGTGCGCCGAGACCCCATTGCGCGCCACTGTCTGACACGGACGGGATGCTTTTCAGTGCATAGTGGCGGCGGGCTGGTTTTGAGAACCTGGCGCCACTGTCCACTCCCACCCATTGTTGCCGTGCCCTTTCGCGTCCTGCGCTCCTCCGTCAATCCCCCAACGCCGGCTCCATGGTCGGCGTTGCTGCTTATCGGCGCACTGGCGGGCCTGACCGGTTGCAGTCTGCTGCCGCGCAGCGATAGCCAGGAGGCCCCGGGGGCAGCCAGCGCGGCCATTGCCGAATCCGGCCCCCCCGCGTTTGATCTTCAGGTGCACGCACCGGCCACCGTGCAGGAAACCCTGGAACGCCACCTGGAACTGCAGCGCTTTCGCCACCTGCCCGACCTGCATGCCAACGAGTTGCAGCGCCTGCTGGGCGCAGCCGATGCCAACGCCCGCGAATTGCTAGGCACCATGGGCTACTTTGCACCCACCATTACCGTGGAGCAGACCGAAACGCCCGACAGCAAGGGCGCCCCACGCGCGGTGGTGGTCACGGTACAGCCGGGCCCGCAGACCCGCATCGCCAACGCAGACCTCGCCTTCACCGGCAGCGCGGGCGGCGCAGACGGGTCCAGCGCAGTGCCGTCGCCCGATGAAACCAGCACCCAGGACGCCAGCATCCGCCAGCAGCAGCGCGTGCAGCGCAACTGGTCACTGCAGCCAGGCCAGCCCTTCACTCAGTCTGCCTGGGACGCTGCCAAGAACGACGGCCTGCGCCAGCTGCAGGCGCACCGCCACCCCACCGCCCGCATTGCCAGCAGCCGCGCCGAGATCGACGCAGACAAGCACGAGGCCCGGCTTAGTGTGACCTACGAGCCCGGTCCGCCCTACCGATTCGGGCCGCTGCGTGTGGAGGGCAGCCAGCGCTATGACCCCGATGGCGCGCGGCGCCTGGCACGCCTGCCTACCGGCACCGTGTACGACGAGGCCGAAATGCTCGACGCCCAGCTACGACTGGCCAACAGCGGCTACTACGACGCGGTGTTCCTCACCCTTGACACCGAAGGCACCGACCCAGAGGCCGCGCCCGTAGTGGCCCAGGTGCGCGAGGCCAAGGTGCAAAAACTGGTGTTCGGGCCGGGGTTCTCAACGGACAGCGGCGCTCGCCTGTCGCTCGAACACATCCACAACCAGATGCCCGGCCTGGGCTGGCGCGCCGTGAGCAAACTGGCACTGGACCGCGAGACCCACCAGGGCAGTAGCGAATGGACCGACCTGCCGGACAATCGGGGCTGGCGTTGGTTTGCTGGCGGCGAACTGCAGCGCGAATCCACCGGCGACTACGACGTGAACAGCAGCCGCCTGCGCGCGGGCCGCAGCAAAAGCACCCGGCACATCGACCGCAACTTTTTCTTGCAATATGACTACGCCAACAGCCAGGGCCTTGCCACCAATGTGCAGTTGCCCTCCGACACCAGCACGGCGCTCAGCGTGAACTATGGCTGGACCGGCCGCTACTTCAACAGCCTCACCGCTCCCACGCGCGGCCATGGCATCGCCGTAGCGCTGGGCCTGGGTACCACGCTGCGGCCTGAGCGCGACCCGTTCGTGCGCACGCTGGTACGCTGGCAATCCTTCATCCCCGCCGGGCGTGTGATCGACGATGCAGGCACAGGCCGCAACGCCCGGCTGGCCCTGCGGGCCGAGGCCGGGGCCGTGCTCGCCCGCGATGGCGCGCAGATCCCCCTGACGCAGCTGTTCATTACCGGAGGTGACACCACGGTGCGCGGCTACGGCTACCGCAGCATTGGCGCGCGCACAGACAAAGGCCAGCTCTACGGTGGGCGCTACCTGGCCGTGGGCAGCGTGGAATGGCAACGCCCCATCGTCTACAAGGGTCAGATGACCGACTGGGAGAGCACGCTGTTCGTCGATGCCGGGGCCGTGGGGGACAAAGTGGGAGACCTCAGCCCCCGCGTGGGCGTGGGCGCCGGGGTACGTTGGCGCAGTCCCGTGGGCCCTCTGCAGGCCGACCTGGCCTATGGCGTCAAGACCCAGGAGCTGCGACTGCACCTGCGGCTGGGGTTCAGCTTCTGATGGCGATGAGCAACACCCCGCGCCATTCCTCACCCGCACCACGCGCACCTGCGTCGGACTTCAGCGCCGGGTCTTCATCAGCCCCGAGCCCACGCCCTCCCCGCGCGCCCCGCGTGCTGCGAGCATTCGGCTGGCTGCTGGTGGTGCTGGTGGCCTTGCTGCTCACGGCCTGCGCACTTCTTTGGTGGTGGGCGGGCAGTGGCACGTCGCTGGCCACCACGCTGGCCCGCGCGCAGCAGTATCTGCCCGCAGGCCAGCAACTGGAAAGCCGCGAAGTCACCGGCTCGCTGCGCAGCGGTGGGCGCATCGGCTGGCTGCGCTGGAGCAGCCCCAGCCTGTCCGTAGAGGTGACCGATCTGCGCCTGGGCTGGCAACTGGCACCCTTGCTGCAGCGCCGGCTGGCGCTGGGCGAAGTGCTGGCCACGCGCGTGCAGATCACGCCACTGGCCAGCGCACAGAGCGCCGAGCCCCCAACGCCCCCCAACCAACTGGTGCTGCCCTTGCACATCGGCGTGCCGTTTCGCGTGGACCAGTTGCAATGGGCGGGCGCCCCCGCCGTGGAGGCGTGGGGGCTGGCGGGCGACTACCACTTTGACGGGCGCGAGCACCGCCTGAACATCGGCACCGTGGAGCTGGCCCAGGGCCAATACAACGCGCGGCTGACGCTGCAGGCCCAGGCGCCCCTGGCGCTGAACGCCACCGTGGACGGCACAGTGCGCGCCGCCGTGCCTGGTGGCACTTCTGCCATCCAGCTGGGCGCGCACGCCACGCTGCAGGGCACGCTGGCCACGGCAGCGGCGCAGCTGCAACTGCAGGCGCGCATCCAGCCCACAACCACGCAAGAAAGCCAGGCCACGCCGCCACCGCCCGCCACGGCAGACGCCATGCAAGCCAAGGTGCAGGCCACGCTGGCCCCCTGGTCCGCACAGCCCCTGCAGTCTGCTCAGGCCACGCTGCGCGCCGTCAACCTCGCAGCCTTGTGGCCCCAGGCACCGGCCACGCAGCTGCATGGCACCGTGCAGGCGGGCCCCACCCAAGGCACAGCCTCCAGCAACAAGGGCTGGGCCATGCGGGCACAGCTGCGCAACGAACTGGCAGGCCCGTGGGACCAAACCCGCCTGCCCCTCACCGCACTGCAGGCCGATGCGAACTATGACGGCACCCGCTGGACCGTGCCCGGCGCCACGGTGAATGCTGGCACTAGCGCCTTGACCCTGCATGGCAGCTACACCCCCACCACCGGCGCGCTGGATGGCCAGGCCGAACTGCGCAACCTGCGCCCCGACGCACTGCACACCGCTTGGGCGGCCGCACCGCTGGCAGGCCGCATGGCCGCGCAGATGCAGGGCGAGGTGGTGCGTTTTACGGCGGACATCCAGGCCATCAGCCCCACTGCGGCCCCCCCTTCCAAAACGCCAGCCAACCGCTCCCCGCTACTGCGCATCAACACATTCGCCGCCCGGGGTAGCTGGCACCCACCTTCGCCCACCCAGCCCGGCGGCACCTTGCACCTGGAACGCCTCCTTCTGGACGCATTGCAAGCCCGCGTCGAAGCCACCCAACTGCGTGTGGCGCCCGGCGAACAGTCGGGCCAAGGCCTGGTTACGCTGGCCGTGCCGGGCGCCACAGCACGCGCGCAGGGCAGCATCGCCGCACAGACCGGCGGGGG
>NZ_QAIH01000153.1:54576-55087 GCF_003060895.1 Acidovorax sp. HMWF029
ACTGACCGCCCGCTGGAAGGGCGGCTGGCAAACGCTGGCCCGCCAGCTGGAGTTAGCCACTGCCAACCTCTCCAGCCCTGACACCCGCCGCACGGGCAGCACACCACCATCAGACAAGACCCCCTTTGAGCTGCAAGCCACACTGTCTGCCCCTCAGCTGGACCTGTCCCTGCCCGCAGGCAACGGGGGAGGCGGCGCCACCGCCGTGCAACTGCGCGCTGTCAACGCCGACCTCTCCGGCACCCTATCGCAGGCCACGCTGGCGCTGGACGGCGAAGCCCGCCTGAACGCATCGCGGCCTCCACAGATGCAACGGCTGGCCCTGCAAACCCGCGCTGTTGGCGGGCTGGGCACATCCACGCAAGGCGTGCAGATGCAGATCAGCGCACTGCGGCTGGTGGCGCAAGACGCCGCTCACCCCGGCCCCTGGGCACTGCAACTGGCCGAACCCCTGTCCATCACCGCGCGCGCCACCCCCGGCCCCGGTGCGTTGGCAGCGGCGGGCTACACC
>NZ_QAIH01000153.1:55097-63788 GCF_003060895.1 Acidovorax sp. HMWF029
GGCAGGCCAGGCCCGTGTGACCGGCCCCTTGCCCGGCACCGCCACGCTGCGTTGGCAGCCCCTGCGCATGGCCACCAGTGCCAACCCATTGCAACTTCAAACCCAAGGCACGCTGCAGGGCCTGCCCATGGCCTGGGTCGATGCCCTGGGCCTCGCCGAAACGCCAGCGGCTGCTGGCCGCCCAGCCCAGCCCCTGCTAGCCCGCATGGGGCTGGCCACCAGCATCTTGCTCGACGGGCACTGGAGTGTGGACACCACCCAAGGCCCCTTGCGCGCCAGTGCCAGCCTGCGCCGCACCAGTGGCGACCTGCACATCCTGGCGGGTGATGCCAACGCCATCACGGCGGTACAAAGCAGTGGCCAGGGCACGGGCGCAGGCGCAGGCGCCGTGATCGCCACCGAGGCTTCGGCCAGCCCTGCGGGATCAGCCAATGCACCTGGCACCGCCGCCGGTGTGGGCCAGGCCGAGGTCACCCTGGAGATCGACGGCGACGCCCTGCGCGCCCAACTGGCCTGGGCCAGCGAGCGGGCTGGCCAAGTGCAGGCCAGTGTCAGCACCCGCCTCACGCCCGGTGCTCCGCCAGGGTCAGGCCTTGCCTGGGCGCCCGATGCGCCATTGGCTGGCACGCTGCGCGCGCGCCTGCCCGACGTGGGGGTGTGGTCGGCCGTGGCCCCGCCCGGCTGGCGCGTGCGCGGCACGCTGGATGCGAGCGCCACCTTGTCGGGCACGCGCAATGCGCCACGCTGGGCCGGCACGCTGGGCGCTGACGACATGGCCGTGCGCTCTGTGCTCGATGGCGTGGACCTGCAAGGTGGCCGCCTGCGCGCCACGCTGCAAGGCAACCAGTTGCAGATCACCGAGTTCCGCCTGCAGGGCGGGCGCGGCAGCGGCGCGCGCATTGCGGGCTTCAGCGGCAATCGCACGGCTGCGCCGCAAGACGGCGGCACGCTCACCGCCTCTGGCCGCGTGAGCTGGGGCGACAGCGCTGCAGCATCCACCGGCCTTTCGGGCATTGCGATGTCGCTGCAGGCCGAGGCCAAGGCCCTGCAGGTGCTGGTGCGCGCCGACCGGCAGGTCAGCGTATCGGGTCAGTTGCAGGCGCAGCTGCAACAGGGCCAGATCAGCCTGCGCGGCAAGCTCACCACCGACCGCGCCACCATCATCCTGCCCGACGAATCAGCGCCCAGCCTGGGCACCGACGTGGTCGTGCGCTCTGCCGCCAAGGACCGCGAAGACCAGGCCAGAGCCCAGGCTGCCGCCAAGACCAGTCAAATTGCGGCACAAGCCGAAACCGCCAAACCGCCCGACATTGCCATCACCCTCAATTTGGGGCGTGACTTTGCGCTCAGCGGCCACGGCATCACCACGCGCCTCACCGGCGAGGTGGAGCTGCGCAGCAGCGCCGTGCCAAAAGCCCCACCCCGCGTGACCGGCGAGGTGCGCGCCGAAGAAGGTCGCTACCGCGCCTGGGGCCAGATGCTGGACGTTGAAACAGGCCTGATCCGCTTCAACGGCCCCTACAACAACCCCTCGCTCGACATCCTCGCGCTGCGCCCCAACATCAGCGTGCGCGCGGGGGTGCAACTCACCGGAAGCGCCCAGGCGCCGCGCGTCAAGCTCTACTCCGACCCCGAGCTGCCCGATGCCGAAAAACTTTCGTGGGTCGTACTGGGCCGCAGCGCCTCTGCCGGTGGCGCCGAAGCCGCAGTGCTTCAACAGGCCGCCCTGGCCCTGCTGGGGAGCAACGGCGGCCCCACCCCTGCAGCCAAAGCTGCCAGCCGCCTGGGCCTCGACGAGATCGGTTTTCGCGGCGCATCCGCCGGTGAAGACGCCAGCGCCGCCGCCCTCACCTTCGGCAAGCGCCTGTCCAAGGATTTGTATGTGACCTACGAACGCAGCCTGTCGGGCACACTGGGCACGCTGTACATCTTCTACGACATCTCGCGCCGCCTCACGCTGCGCGGACAGACCGGGGAAAAAAGCGCGGTGGACATCATCTACACCGTGAAGTACGACTGATGTTTGGGCGGCCAAAGAGGCGCCCGCGCGCCACTACAATGCGCGGCTGTCCTCGCTCCTCATAGTTCAATGGATAGAACGAGTGCCTCCTAAGCGCTAGATGCAGGTTCGATTCCTGCTGAGGGGACCAGAGTTTAAGAAAAAATGGGCTTCCCCGCGCGGCCACATTGCCTCTACAGCTATATATTTCATAGCAAAAACCACCTAACGGCCTGCACCCTCACCCGGACCACCCCGGAGCGGCCAACAAAGCACCGATTCATTCACCATTGCGGTAGCTCATGGCGTCGAGCCCTCCTGTTGGCGCCAACGCCAAGATGCACCAGGCGGTGAAGCGGCTCAAGGGGTTGATCGACAACCAGCGCGACGCACCGCCCGCCAAGCAGCCCGGAACGTCCCGAACATCACCCCCAGGAAGGGCTGTGGCGCTCATGCCGGTTGAGGCTCCGTCCCTGGTGCTGCAGGCCCACGCGCGGTGAGCGCGCTGCCCATCGAGGCGGCCATGATGCAGCCAATGGCCAGCCACTGCACCGCGCTCAGGTGCTCGCTCAGCAGGGCCATGGCGACCAGCGCGGCCACCGCAGGTTCCATGCTGATCATGATGCCAAAGGCCTCCTTGGGCAGGCGCTTGAGGGCCATCATCTCCAGTGAAATCGGCACTGCGCTCGACACCGCCGCCACCGCCACGCCGATCAGCAGCAGGCTGGGCGAGAGCAGCGCCGCCCCCGCGTGCGCCACCCCCACCGGCACCACCACCAGTGCCGCCACCAACAGGCCCAGCGACACCGAATGCCCCGCATGCAAATGCCCCGCACGCTTGCCAAACACGATGTACAGCGCCCAGAACACAGCCGCGCCCAGCGCGTAGGCCACGCCCACCGGGTCCAGCATGCTGCCGCTGAGCCCCAAGGGCAGCAGCAGCCCCAGCCCTGCGATGGCCAGCAGCACCCACACAAAATCCACCGCGCGGCGCGACGACCAGATGGCCACGGCCAGCGGCCCCGCAAACTCGATGGCCACGGCCAGGCCAAACGGCAGTGTGCGCAGCGACATGTAGAACATCAGGTTCATGCCGCCCAGCGCAGCGCCGTACAGCACCACCGACTTCGCATCGGCACGGCTCAGGCGCCAGCGCCAGGGCCGCCACAGCAAGAGCACCAGCAGTGCCGCAAACCCCACACGCAGCGCCGTGGTGCCCTGCGCCCCCACGGCCGGAAACAGCCAGTGTTTGGCCCACGATGTGCCAATGCCTAGCGCCGTGACGGAGCCCAGCACGGCAAGAAAGGGGAGAAAACGGTGGAACACAGGCGATGCGGAAGAAAAATCAGGCATGCGCAAAAATATAGTTCGCCTGCGCCGTGTTTTTGGCTCTGATTTCGGGGTCAAAACGCAACTTTCACTCACCCACGCCCGCCCCCTCCGCACGAGGTTCCGCATGACCGCACCCGCCGCACTCGACCGCTTCGACCTGGCCATCCTGGACATCCTGCAGGCCGACAACACCACGCCCCAGCGCGTGATCGCCCAGGCCGTGAACCTCTCGGCCCCGGCCGTGCAGCGGCGCATCCAGCGGCTGCAGACCACGGGCGTGATCCGCGCCAACGTGGCCGTGCTCGACCCGGAAAAGGTGGGCAAGCCGCTGACCATCGTGGTGGAGGTGCACCTGGAAAACGAGCGCCCCGACCGCACTGCCCCGCTGCGCGCCCGCATCGCTGCGCAAGAGGCCGTGCAGCAGTGCTACAGCGTGACGGGCGAGGCGGACTACCTGCTGGTGGTGACGGTGGCCTCGATGACCGATTACCAGGCGCTGACGCGGCGCCTGTTTGAAGGCGACGACAACGTGCGGTGGTTTCGGACCTCGGTGGCGCTGGAATGCATGAAGACGGGGCTGCGGGTACCGCTGGGCGCAGGCCCCGGCCTCCCGTAGGTCGGGCGGGCCCGACAGGGCGCCACCCGGCAAGCCGCCGCGTGCCTACACGCCCAGCATCCGCCGCATCTGCGCCCCGTCAAGCCGCAGCCTCGGTCCCGCCAGCAACTCACACATCCGCGCATTCAGCGGCGCCGCCATGCCCTGCTGCGCCGCCAGCCGCACCACTGCGCCGCACAGCGCATCAATCTCCGTTGCGCGCCCCGCCTCCAGGTCGTCCCACATGGACGAACGGGCGCTGGCGTCGATCTGCAGCATGCGTTTGGCAAGGCGGGTGAACAGCCAGTTGGGCAGGCGCAGCACATGGGGCAGCAGCGAGGGCGATACGGCTGTGACCTTGGCGGGGGCAATGCCCGCGCGGTCCATCACGCCCAGGGCCTCGGACTGCAGGGCTGCGAACACGCGGCGGCAATCACGGTCAAGCAGCTCCTGGCGCAGGGGCAGGTCGGACAGTGCGTTGACCGGGTTGTTGAGGTTGAGCAGCAGCTTGCCCCACTGCACAGCGCGGATGTCGGGCGGCAGCACAGTGGCCAGGCCTGCGGCGGCAAACACTGGCGCAATGCGCTCGGTGGCCGCATCGCGCTGCAGTTGCAGGTGGCCTGCGGTGGCGCGGTGCACATGCGCGCCGCGCAGCACCACGTTGTAGGGCACCATGCCCGCCAGCACCTTCAGGACCGGCGCCAGTGCCTGGACGCGGGCCACATTGTCCACGCCGTTCTGCAATGAGATGACGGGGGTGCCGGGCGCGCACGCTGCCGCCAGTTCGCGCGCGGCGGATTCGGTGGCGCCGCTTTTCACGCACAGCAGGACGATGCTGTCCGCGCCCGGCGCCGCCTCGGCCAGGGTGGCCGCCAGCCGCAGCGCCGGGGCGCCTACGGGCACGGCGTGGTCAAAGCCATCCAGGTCGGTCACGCGCAGGCCCTGCGCTGCGATGGGCTGCAGCGTGTGGGCGCGGCCCACCAGGGTCACAGCCTGGCCGTGCGCCGCCAGGCGGCCACCCACATAACAACCAATGGCGCCTGCGCCGAGAACGATGAAGTGCATGACAACGAAATCCTTGGAGAGTGGGCCCGGTGCCCGCTGGCATTGTGCAGACCGGGCGGCACGCAGTCTGGCGCGCAGGCGACGCTGAGCCCATTCATGCCTTTTCACGCTGAAACGAATGGCTTTTTTGGCCTTCTCCGCGCGACCATCATGCGCTGATAGCTATAAAATATATAGCAATTCAATCCCATGCCATCAGCCAAACCGCAGTGCCACCTGCAGCCCGCCCAGGCGCGGGGAGCGGTCTAGCGCCACGGCCGCCCCGTGCCGCTGCGCAATGGCTCGCACGATGGCCAGGCCCAGGCCGCTGCCGGCGGCGCCTTCGGCGGTTTCGCGCACGAAACGCTGCATCACGCGCTCGCGGTGCTCGGGGGCGATGCCGGGCCCGCTGTCTTCCACCGTGAGGAGGGCTCGGCCATGGTCGGTGCCCACCTGCACGTCCACCTGCCCCCCTGGCGGGGTGTATTTGATGGCGTTGTCGAGCAGGTTGCGCACCAGCATGCGCAGGGCCTCGGCATTACCCCGCACAATCACGGGCACGGTGGCGGCTTCGGAGTCGAGCAGGCCTACGTCCATGCTGCGTGCCTGGGCGGCGGGCGCCACGTCGGCCAGGGCCAGCTGGGCGATGGTGCGCAGGTCCACGGGCTCCAATGCCGTGGAGCCGGCTTCCTGCCGTGCCAGCGTCAGCAGCTGCTCGACCAGGCGCGTAGCGCGGTCGATGCCGGCTGACAGGCGTTCAATGGCTGTGGCCCGCGCGGTGTCGTCGCCCGCGCGCTGCAAGCCTTGCAGTTGCAGGCGCAGCGCCGCCAGGGGCGAGCGCAGCTCGTGCGCGGCGTCGGCCACAAAATGCTCCTGCGCTTCGAAAGCCCGCTGCACGCGCTCGAACAGCAGGTTGAGTTCGCTCACCAGCGGCTGAACCTCATCGGGCAATTGGGCATCACTCACGGGCGAGAGCTCGTCGGCCTGGCGCTGGGCCAACTGGCGGCGCACACGCTCCACCGGGGCCAGCGACCGGCTCACGCCCCACCACACGGCCAGCACCAAGAGCGGCGCCATGATGGCCAGCGGCGCCAGCGTGCGCAGCGCCATGCTGCGGGCCATGCCCTGGCGCGCGGCCATGTTCTGGGCCACCTGGATCACCTGCGATCGGGTCTGCATCGAGAAAACGCGGTAGGTGCCGCCGCGTGCCTGCACATCGGTAAAACCAAGCACTGCAATCTGCGGCAGAGCGGCGCCCACGGCCGATTCAAAAATGCGCAGGCCTTCGTTGGTCCAGACCTGCACGATGAATTCGTGGTTTTCGTCCTGCGGTTCCAGGCCCGTCCCCAGGCCTTGTGCATCCACCGGCAGGCCCGAGCGCAACGCCAGCGCGGTTTGTTGCATGTGGTAGTCGAACAGTGCATCGGCCTCTGCCAGCGCCGCCCGATAAGCCAGCGCCCCCTGCACCGCCCCGGCCAGCACGATGGCGGCGAGCAAGAAGACCAACAGCTGCATGCGCAGGGAGCGGGGGAGCAGGCCCCGCAGGGCATCAGAGAGCTTGCTCATCACATCTTCGGCACGAGGTACCCGACGCCGCGCACATTCAGCACCAGTTCGGCCCCGAGCTTCTTGCGCAAACCATGGACGTACACCTCCACCGCATTGCTGCTCACCTCGTCGCCCCAGCCATAGAGTTTCTCTTCGAGCTGGTGGCGTGAAAGCACCATGCCAGGGCGGGCAATCAGAGGTTCGAGCACGGCCCACTCGCGCCCCGACAGCACCACCGGCTTGCCGCGCACCGTCACCTCTCGCGTGGCGGGGTTGATGCAAACGCCCTGGTGCTCATACACAGGCTCGGCACGCCCCGCCGCACGGCGCAGCAATGCGCGGATGCGGGCCAGCAGTTCATCCAGGTCATAGGGTTTGAGCACGTAGTCGTCGGCCCCGGCATCGAGCCCCTCGATGCGCTGGGCCACGGCATCACGGGCCGTGGCCACCAGCACCGGGGTGCGGTTCTTGCGGGTGCGCAGATCGCGCAGCACGGTCAGACCATCGCGTTTGGGCAGGCCCAGGTCGAGCAGCACAAGGTCGTAGGGCTGGGTGCGCAAGGCCGTGTCGGCGGCGTCGCCGTCGCGCGCCCAGTCCACCGCGTAGTGTTCGGCGCGCAGCAGGTCTTGCACGGCTTCGCCGATCATGGGGTCGTCTTCAATGAGGAGCAGGCGCATGGCGGGCAAGCATAGCCAATGGCAGAACGGCTGGGCGGTGCACTGGCTTGGACAGGCTCAGCCCGAACGGGCGAGGGGCACCCGAACGCACCCTTTGTGCCCCACTCACCCCAGGCGCACTGGCACAAAAATCTTGTGGCCGTCGCGCTCGATCAGCAGCGCTACCGACTTGCCTGCCTTGGCCATGGCAGCACGCACCTGCTCGATGTTCTTTGCGGGCGCGCCGTTGATGGCCAGCAGCACGTCCCCCGGCTGTACACCGGCCGCCGCAGCGGGGCCGCGCGCCCGTTCGATCACCAGGCCCTCGGCCACGCCTACCTCGCGGCGCTCCTCGGGGTCCAGCGGGCGCAGCGACAGGCCCAGCTGGCCCTTGCCCACGGCATCGTCGTTACGCGCCTGCTTGGTCGCTTTGTCACTGGCATCGCCCAGCGTGGCCGTCAGCTCCAGCGGCTTGCCCTGGCGCCACACCGACAGTTTGGCCTGCTGCCCGGGCTGCGCCTGGCCCACCCAGGCGGGCAGATCGCCCGAGGCCACGATGGGCTGGCCGTCCACCTGGCGGATCACGTCGCCCGCCTGCAGGCCAGTCTTCTCGGCAGGGCTGCCCTTGCTGACACTGGCCACCAGCGCGCCTTCGGGCTTGTCGAGGTTGAACGACTCGGCAAATGCCTGGTTCACCTCCTGCACCACCACGCCCAGCTGCGCGTGGCGCACCTTGCCGGTGGCAACGATCTGGTCCTTGATCTTGGCGGCCAGCTCGATGGGGATGGAGAACGACACCCCTTGGTAGCCACCCGAGCGGCTGTATATCTGCGAGTTGATGCCCACCACCTCGCCACGGGCGTTGAACAGCGGACCACCGGAGTTACCGGGGTTCACCGCCACATCGGTCTGGATGAAGGGCACCAGGCTGTCGTCGGGCAGCGAGCGACCCTTGGCGCTAACCACACCGGCGGTCACGCTGTTTTCAAAGCCGAAGGGCGAGCCGATAGCCAGCACCCAGTCGCCCACCTGCAGATCGCGCGTGCTGCCCAGGCGCACGGTGGGCAGGTTCTTGGCGTCAATCTTGAGCACGGCCACATCGGTCTTGGGGTCGGCGCCCAGCACCTTGGCGCGAAACTCGCGCCGGTCGGTCAGCTTGACCACCACCTCGCTCGCGCCCTTGACCACATGGGCGTTGGTCAGCACCAGACCATCTGGGCTGACAATGAAGCCCGAGCCTTGGCCGTGCGTGGGCTGGTTGGACTGGCCCTGCGCGCCCGCGCCGGGCAAGCCGAACTGACGGAAAAATTCATAGAACGGGTCGTTGGGGTCGATCTGCGGGCCCCTGCGCTGACGCGATGCAGCTTGCCCTTCATCGTCGTCGTCGCCATCGGCCTTCGCCGCCCTGGTACTGCCCGTGACGCTGATGTTGACCACCGCCTGGCCGTTCTGCGCGGTGATCTGTGCAAAGCTGGGCAGCGCGCCGCCGGGGGCTGCCGGGGTCTGCGCCACGATGG
>NZ_QAIH01000154.1 GCF_003060895.1 Acidovorax sp. HMWF029
GGCGGGGGCGCGCGCTGGCTCACGGGCGCCGCCACCAGGGTTCCACAGTTCCGACAGGTCGCGTGCGTTGAGCTGGGTGAGTTCGGCCAGCTCGCCCAGCAGCTGGCGCTTGAGCACGCCGTCGGGCAGGGCCGTCCACAGCGGGCGGGCGTTGCTCGCCATGTGGGCGCGGCCCTCGGCGGTGGTCAGGTCGCAGCCCTCGCTGGCCGATTCGACCAGAAAGCGGCTCAGTGGCACGGCGTTGCCCACATGCTGTGCAAAGGCGTCGGTGCCGTTGGCGCGGATGAAGCTGTCCGGGTCGTGCTCGGCGGGCAGGAACAGAAACTTGATGCTGCGCGTATCCGTGGCATGGGGCAGGGCGCCATCGAGCGCCTTGCGCGCGGCGCGGCGACCGGCGTTGTCGCCGTCAAAGCTGAACACCACCGCATCCGTAAAACGCAGCAGCTTGTGCACATGCTCGGGCGTGCAGGCCGTGCCCAGCGTGGCCACGGCGTTCGGAAACCCCAGTTGCGCCAGCGCCACCACGTCCATGTAACCTTCGGTGACCAGGGCATAGCCGTGCTCGCGGATGGCGGTGCGCGCCTCGAACAGGCCATACAGCTCGCGCCCTTTGTGGAACACCGGGGTTTCTGGCGAATTGAGGTACTTGGGCTTGTCGTCCCCCAGTACCCTTCCGCCAAAACCGATGCATTCGCCCTTGACATTGCGGATGGGGAACATCACCCGGTCGCGGAAGCGGTCGTAGCGCTTGTCCTGCCCCTCTTCGCCCACGATGACCAGGCCGCTCTCTTCCAGCAGCGGGTCGTCGTAGCGGGGGAATACGCTGGCTAGGCTGCGCCAGCCCTCGGGTGCATAGCCCAGGCCATAGCGCTTGGCCACGGCACCTGATACGCCCCGGCCCTTGAAGTAGCCGATGGCACGCTGAGACTCGCGCAGGTGGCGGCGGTAGGCGTCGGCGGCTTTTTCGAGCACGTCGCTCAGCGTGGCCTGTTTCTGGCGGGCGGCGGCGGCGCGTTCGCGTTCCTGCGGCGAGATGTCGTCATCGGGCACCTGCAGGCCCACCCCCTGGGCCAGGTCCTGCACAGCTTCGACAAAACCCATGCCCGCGTGGTCCATCAAAAAGCTGATGGCGTTGCCGTTTTTGCCGCAGCCAAAGCAGTGATAGAACTGTTTGGCTGGGCTGACGCTGAAAGATGGCGACTTTTCCCCGTGAAAAGGGCACAGTCCCATGAAGTTGGCTCCACCCTTCTTCAACTGAACGTAGCGGCCCACGATGTCCACCACATCGACACGGGCAAGCAGTTCCTGAATGAAAGACTGAGGGATCGTCACGCGGCGTATTGTCCGCGTAAACTGTTTGTTACCAGTTATTACAAAGCGGGGCTTTCGGCATGGCGTGCATGGCGTGGCAGCAAGCAGCAGGCACTGGGGCGCATCAGATGCGGCGCCGCAGTGCGGCGGCAGCGTTGCTGGCCGCAGGCCTGGGGACGGTGCTGCCTGGCCCGGCGCAAGCCGCCACGGTGCTGCGCGTGCTGGCCTGGCCGGGGTATGCCGACGCCGATTTTGTGGCGGGGTTCGAGAAGCGCCACGGGGCCAAGGTCGAGATCACTACCGTCGCCTCCGACGACATCCTGCGTGCGAAGATGGCCAGCCCGGACGGCCCCGGTTTTGATCTCGTCGCCGCAAACACCACCGAAATTGCGCGCCTGGTAGGCCAGAACATGCTGGCACCGTTGCCCTTAAGCAACATCCCCAATACCGCGCGCCAGTTGCCGCGTTTTCGGCAGCCGCAGTCCATTGCAGGCATCACCGTGCGGGGCGAGGTGTATGCCATGCCCTTCACTTATTCCGAGATGGGGCTGGTCTACGACCGTCAGCAGTTCAGCAAACCCCCAGAGTCGATTGCCGTGCTGTGGGATCTGCGCTGGCGGGGCAAAGTGCTGGCATTTGACGGCAGCAGCCACGGGTTCTCGTTGGCCGCCATGCACCGCGGGCTCGCGCCGTTTCGCATTGATCCCCACCTTTTCAGCCCGCTGGCCAAGGACTTGGTGGCCCTGCGCCGCAACGTGCGCTCGTTCTACAGCCTGCCCGAGGAGTCGGTCGAGCTGTTCCGCAAACACAGGGTGGCTGTGATGCACGCCAACTACGGCCAGCAGCAGCTCAAGCAGCTGCGCGATGCGGGACTGGACGTGGGCTATGTGGTGCCCAAGGAGGGCGCGCTGGCCTGGCTCGACTGCTGGGCCATCACCCGCCGATCCACCCAGGTGGCCCTGGCTGCGGAGTGGATCAACTACATGCTCGACCCGGCGCTGAGCCGCGAATTCACCCGGCGCCAAGGCCTGGCCAACACGCTGGAGGAGCCGCCCGCGCTGTCGGGGGACGTGCCCATGGGCCCCATCGTCTGGCTGGAGCCGGTGGAGGACGAAACCCGGCGTGCTCAGCTGTGGCAGCGCATCGTGGCGGGCGACCGCCCAGCGAGGTTTTGACGCATGGGCATGACGCGCATGACATGGGGCATTGCGCTGCGCCTGGGGGTGTTGCTGGCCTCGTTCAGCGTGTTTGCGGCCATCCTGGCGGGCTACTACACCTTTGATTCGAGCCGCGACCGCCTGCAGGGGCGGGCCGAACGCGCGCTGATGGCCACCACGCAGGTACTGGCGCGCCATATGCAGGCCGGGTTTAGTACGGTGGCGCGCGACAACTCCTTCCTGGCTGCGGTCGCGGCGCAGGAGCCAGACCACGCCAGCCTGGCCGAGATTTTCCGCGCCAGCCTTGCCGCGCACCCCAGCTACCTGCAAATCCGCTTCATCAGCGCGCAGGACTATGGCCTGGAGCTGGTGCGCATCGACCGCCAGGGCGGGGTGCCGGTGCGGATTGCCGATGACGCGCTGCAGGAGAAGGCGCATTTCCCGTTTGTGTTCGAAGCCTTGGCGCTGTCGGCGGGAGAGGTTTACGTGTCCGAATTCGGCATCAACCACGAGGGCTCCCCGGGCGAGGACGCGGTGCCGGTGTTCAACATGGCGTCGCCCGTGTTGCAGGGCGGGCAGGTGCAGGGGGTGGTGGTGGTGCGTGTTGCGGCCGAGCCATTCT
>NZ_QAIH01000155.1:0-1749 GCF_003060895.1 Acidovorax sp. HMWF029
TATCAGTGCAGCCAAACCGCCGCCGATCAATACGGGTCTTTTCATTGCCACCCCGCCGATATCAACAGGCCGCTGTTGTTGAGGATTGAGCCACCCCCTGCCGACGCGAGCCGACACGAACTCACTCCTGGGTAGCCACACTGGACGGTGGATTTCACAACGCTGCGCATCATCAACCGCCCATGCTTTGGGTGACCGACTGCCGCACCAAATCGTAGACAGGCAACAGCAACGCAACTATCAGAAACAGGAAAAGCCCCCCCGCTGCCAGAATGATCAGAGGCTTGAGGATTTCCGCCAGCGACTTCACCAGCACCTCCAGGCGCTTGCGGTAGTCAGCCGCAAGATGAGAGAGTTGCTGATCCAGGCTGCCGGATTCTTCGCCCACGGAGATCATGCGTACAGCCATGGCTGGAAACCCACCTACGCGCCGCATAGACGAAGACACCGACTCGCCACGCGATACGGACTCCGCCACATGGATGAGGCGCGTTCGGTAGTACCGGTTCTTGGTGGCACGGCCTAACACACGCAGGCTGGACACCATGTCCACCCCCGCACGCACCAGAATCGAAAGGTGCTCGGTGATATGCGCCATGCCAGACGAAACAAGCAGAGTACGCACGATCGGCAGACGATGCATGAGGGTATAGGTGGCCAGCTGGAATCGCTCGGAACGCTTGAAGGCAATGACACCAATCGACACTACGATGGCCGTGACCAGCAGAACCCAGGGTAGATGGGTGGAAAGCAAGTCCGCGAATGCAACCAGCCCTTCTGTAATGGGCGGCAATTTCGCCTGCAGCTGTTTGAACAGCCGCGCCATGGAGGGCACGACATAGTAGATCCAGAAGACTGCAACGCCGATGATGGAGGCGAAAACAAACGCCGGATAGATCAACGCAGTCTTGATGTCGCGCCGGATATTGATCATGCGCTCCACGTGCTCAGCAGCTTCGCCAAGCATGCGGTCCAGCGTTCCTGTCTGGTCCCCAATAGAAACTAGGTTGCGAACCGTTTCCGGGAATACGTTGGGGTGCCGATTGAAGGCCTCGGTCATGCCCACACCGGCGTTCAGATCGTCCAGCATGTTGCGGGCAACAGCCGCCATGGCAGGGTTACCCACGCTGTGGCTTTCTTCCACCAGAGTGGCCAGCGCATCGAGAGCGGGGACGCCAGCGCGCATCATGAGACCTAGGTCACGAAGGAAACCTGCGAGGTCTTCACTGCGCACTTGCTTGCGGAACAAGTGCAGCAATGCATCGGCCACCACCGCCAGCCAGGCAGGGAAACGCCAGAGGTTGATCACCGTGCCATCGGTGTCCGCTTCCAGCCGCATGCGCGCTGACAAGTCACGCTTGACCGCTAGGCGCAACAGACCTGAGCGCACACCACCATGGGGCAGTAGTACGCGGTAGTAATAAGTGTTGAGATTGGCCATGCATTACATCCGCCAAAGCGGCTCAGTCCTCGCCCACCGTACGGAGGATTTCCTCCATCGTTGTCTCGCCCGCCAACACCCTGTGCCTGGCCAAGGTCAGAATGGGGCGCATGCCCGAAGCCAGAGCGCGTTGCCGCATTTCGGCACGCGTAGCGTCCGAAGCAATGGCGTCGGCCAAGTCGCGGTTGACCACCAGCATCTCGTACACAGGCAGACGGCCCAGATAACCCGTGTCTCGGCAGTGATGGCAGCCTGCACCGTGGAACACCTGCATCATTTCACCCGCAGCACCCTGCCCCAGCCAGCGG
>NZ_QAIH01000155.1:1759-22559 GCF_003060895.1 Acidovorax sp. HMWF029
GGGCAGATGCGGCGCACAAGTCGCTGGTTGATCACCGCCACAAGGTTCTCGGCAATCGTTTCGGTGTCCACACCCAGCAGTTTGAGGCGAGGCATTACACCGAAAATGCTGCCCACGTGCAGTGTGGACAGCACCAGGTGACCTGTGGACGATGCGTCGAGCGCAGCGCGTGCTGTTTCAGAGTCCCGGATCTCTCCGACCAAGATGATGTCGGGATCGTGACGCAGAAAGTGCCGCATGGCATTGGCAAACTCATAGCCGGCACGGCGGTTCACTTCGGTCTGGCAGGCGACAGGAACACGGTACTCCACCGGGTCTTCCACGGTCAGCACGTTGCGCTCGATCAGGGGCTGCATTCGCAGTGCCGCGTGCAGCGTCGTGCTCTTGCCGGAGCCTGTCGGCCCCGTAATGAGTATGAGGCCATGCGGACGAGAGAACGCTTTGGCCATGATGGCGACGTCCTCTTCGAGAAATCCCAGATCAGCCAACTTGTCCAGATTGCTGCGTTCGGGCAGCAATCGAAGCACCATACGTTCGCCAAACTCGGAAATCAGCGTTGACACACGGATGGTGAAGTTGTGCTCCATCACCTGGGCTGTGAAGCTTCCGTCCTGTGGCAGGCGCTGCTCGCTGGCGTCCATGTCTGCCTGCAGCTTGACGTAAACCACCAAGCGGTCAAGAGCGGGCGAGAGTGCGAAGACGGGACGCAAAACTCCGTCCACACGGAGCAAAACCGAACGGCTGCGCGCCGTGGGTGCCAAGTGGATATCCGTCGCCCGTTCGCGCACCGCCAAGTGCAGCATGTGCTCCAGCAAACGCGCAGGACTGTAGGCTCGATCCACGTCGGCTTCCAGCTTGCGGACCTCGCTTTCGATCAGGCGTGCAGGAGGATGCTCTGCGAAGTAGTAGTGCTGCTGAATAGCCTGGGCAACACTGTCAAATTCGCCTTGAAAAAAATGGCAGCCCTTGCCCAGCTTGCGCTGCACCAGTTCGGTCACTGTGTTGGGCTGCGCGTCGCCCAACACCACCTCAATCAGTCCTTCTTCGTTTTCACGCACAGGGAGAAAGCCATACGTCAGACACAAGGATCTGTTGAAGATACCCGCCACCGCCGTGTCGGGCTCTGGCATTTCGTCGGCGTTGACGAAGCGAAGTCCGCGCTGTCCCGCGAGCTGGCGCGCAACTTCGTTGGCACTTGCAAAACCCAGCTCCACCAAAAGGTTGCCCATCGGCACCTTCTCGATTTTCTGCTTTTGCAGCACGTAGTCGATGGCAACTGCCGACACTAGGCCCGCATTGACCAACGCGGCGCCCAGCGAAGGGCTCTTGTCGCGCAGCACCGCCAAGCGATCTTCGGCCATGGGGTCAGCAGGCAGCAACGGGCCCGAGGCCTCAAGCAATGATTCAGCGGGGGGATGCATCCTGATGCTCCAGAAGTAAGAATGTCAGTTCGTCAGGCTTGCCCGTTGGGGGCAGGCCGTGCTGCAGTTGAAAGCGGGCGAACGCCTCCCCAGTCTTCGAACCAAAAAAACCGTCATCGGGCTCACGTCTGTCCAGCAAGCCCATGCTTTTGAGCTTGCCCTGCACCTTGCGCGTTGCCTGCTCGGCAGCCTCGATCTGGCGTACGTTGTTGCGCCCCAGCCATGCAATCCAGGACTCCTTGTCCACACTAAAGCGGCACAGGCGAGGCGAGAGCTTCAGGCTATCCGCCATACCATCAGGCAAGCGATGCACATGCACTACTTCATCGGGCGCTGCGGCAGCCTGCAACTGTTTTTCACAAGTCTGACGTGGAGACGGCATCGCTCCTGAGGTGGTCGCCCTTGCTGCAGCGGGGGGCACTGAACCGGGCGAAAACTGCGATGCTTGAGACTCGGCTGATGCGGTCGAGCGGGCGGTCTCCGACGGGCGGTTTGTATCCACCAATACTGCCGTTGGCGTAGAGCGCCCACCCGACTGGGACACCAACCCCCAACTGGCGAGTGTCACTGTGGCCGTGGTTCCAGCCAACAGGCCAGCCAGTACCCACGCCTTGCGACTGTGGTTGCCACTGGTCACTTTGGCTACCGCAACTGCTTCGTCCCCCAAAGCAGGCAAGTCGTATACGGCACGCTGAACGAGCTCAGCAGTGACCGCTGATGCTCTCGTACTGGCCAACCCGTACAGGCAGCGATCCAACACCAGATGAATGCGCCGGAGATTGCCTTGCGTGGCACGATGCAACAAGTCGGTAGCGGCAGGCTCGATAGACAGACGCCCTTCCGCTCCAGCCGCGTTGACGCGAAAATCGAAATAGCGGGTGACTTCGTCCTTCTGCAAACCTGATAGCCGGGCGTGCTTGATGATGCGGCTCTTGAGCTGGCGCAGCTCTGGTGTTGCCAGAGTCTCCTCCAGCTCGGGCTGCCCCACCAACAAGATCTGCAGCAGCTTTTCCTGACCGGTTTCCAGATTGCACAGCAGTCGCACCAACTCCAGCGATTCCACGCTCAGGTTTTGTGCATCGTCGATCACCAGCAGGTTGATTTCGCCCGCTTGGTGCCCTGCAATCAGGAACTCCGTCAGCCGCGCCAACCCCTGCTCCACCGAATCCGACGGTGCCAAGCCGAAGTCCGCCTGTATGGCGGAAAGCAAAGCGCTGTCCTGTAAAAAGGTATTCAGGATCAGCGCCGAATGGCACTTTTTGCCACCGAGCGTATCCAGCAGACGCCGTACCAAGGTGCTCTTGCCCAGCCCCACCTCTCCCGTCAGCAGAACGAAACCCTTGCGCGCTTCAATGCAGTGCACGATCTCCGCAAAATCCTCCTCCAGCCGTGGCGTGAAGAAATACGAACCCGCATCCGGCGTAGGCGGAAACGGGTTGCGCGACAACCCCAACGTGGCATAGATGGAACTGGCTGTCATTGCCGCGCAGCGGGAGTGAACTGTGCCAATGCGGCTCGCAGCGAAGTGGAATCGGGACGCACGCGCAAGGCGGCATCCAGCGTGGCGCGTGCATCTTCCGGCCTTTGCTGGCGAGACTGGATACTGGCCAAATTGATCGCGGCTTCTTCATCACCAGGTAGACGCTCCAGGATGACACGATAGCCATCGGCCGCACCAGCGTCTCGTCCTGCACGCAAGTCAAACCACGCTTGTGCGCGCAGAAGTCCCAGAGACCCCGCTGGCAGCCGCTCGTTCAGCGCAGCCAACTCGCGCTCTGCATCTGTTGTCCGGGACTCTTTCATAGCCGCAACGAAACGGGCAAAACGAAGCTCCACAGGGGTGTCATCCACCGTCGCCGCCGCTGCAGTGACGGGCGCAGCAACTGCGTTGGTGCGATTGGTACCCTGAGCCTGCCGCGTCGAGCTCAGGCGGGTCACCGCCGGAGCCGCAGGCGTAGCAGAATCGTTGCGTTGGCTCGCAACTGCTACCGGTTTCGGTGCGGCAGGCTCCATCACAACCGACGGAGCGGGAGCTGGCAAGGCCACAGGCGCAGGGGCCGTGATGGAAGGCGCGGCAGCCATCGCAGAAGCTGGCACTGCGGCAGGCTCAGCGGAGGCCACCAATACCGGAGTTTGCGAAACCGCTGCAGGCGCAGCCGCCTCCGAGACAGGAGCCACAACCACCATAGGGGAGGAAGTGGGAGCGGGACTCGGTGTCGCAGCCATGGGCGGTGGCAGCGCTGTGGGTTTCATCTGGGTCTGCCAGACAAACCAACCCAAAATCCCAGCCCCCAATACAACGGCGAAAGCCAGCAAGGCATCCAGCCATGCAGAACGGCCACGTACAGCCGCCTTGGAAGCCCTTGCCATGGCAGGCTTGGAATCTTGAGGCGCATCCATGGATTTCAGCGCGTCGTGGATGAGACTCATAGCACACGCACCCGCAAGACAATCACCAGTTCACGGCTACCGTGCACCTTGTTTTCATTCCCGAGAAGCTTGCCCAACAATGGCACGTCGGACACGCCAGGTGCACCGCGATCGTTGTTGGAACTGCGCTGGTCAATCAACCCCCCCACAACCACCACGTCGCCATCGCCCACATTCAGTGTGGTGGTCAGTCCCTTGTAGCTCACCTTGGGAAGCGATACGAGGTTGGAGCCACCGACTGCCACCAGCTGCAGGCTGGCAGGATCGACATCGCTCTGCATGGGGTTCAGCAACAGTTCAATACGACCATCGTCACGCACCATGGGAAGCACGCCGACCATGACACCCGAAAACACCGTATCGGTCTGCACACTGGACGATGTGGTGGAAGCTCCACCGCCAGGTACTGTCTGTGTGGATGCAGACTGGGATACATAACGCGAACTTGTACCCACCGAAAGCAATGCGGGGGTACCGTTGCGCACCTGTACGTTGGGGTTGGACAACACCTTGAGGTTGCCAAAAGAGCGCAGCGCGTTGATCACGATGCCGTAGTTGCTGCCCTGGTAAGACACACCCAGAGCAGGCCCAGCCACGCTGCCGATCAGCGCAGCGGGAATGGAGATTGCACGCGATGGGTAGCCCGTTCCAGCGTTCGGCAAACTGCCCGAACTACCGCCCAACTGCATGGGTGAAGAGCCAAAACCTGCCGCCAAACGACTGCGCAAGGATGTCCAGTCCACACCAAACTCGAAGTTGTCAGACAGCTGAACATCGATCAACTGCGCCTCGACATACACCTGCTTGCCCAACACCTTGTGGACCTGGGCGAGCATCTTCTCGACAGCGCGCATCTTGGAAGGCCGAGCCTTCACATACAACGTGCCCGTCATCTTGTTCAGTGTAAAGCCACTGTCTTCGGTCATAGTGGCCAAGGGTGCCTGCTGCGACTGAGCGGGCCGGGCTGGGTTCGCCCCGCTCCCAATCCAGGAAGACGAGGAGGAACCTGGGGTCGTCATCGTCAGGTTTTGCTGCTGCATTTGCTGCTGGGCTAAGCGGTCTTGGTTGGCATCTCCCAGCACTGACTTGAGGGCTGTTTCGATCTCCTGGTACGGATCCGTGCTGCCGCCACCAGAGCCCGACATGGTCAAGTTGCCCTGCTGCGCACCCGATCCACCACCACCGCCGCCACCGCCGCCGCTGCCACCACCCGAGCTGGTACTGCCGAACACGTTACCGCCGGAACCCATCTGGATGCTGGTCTTGGTATTGAGAAAGTTAAGGGAGAAGAACTTTTCCTCGGTCAGGTTCACGCGCAGCGTATTGCCCCGAAACTCGCCAGCCACATCGTAGGTACGAAGCACTTCATTGAAGCCTTCGCGCAGTGTCACCTGGCGCAAGTGCATGTCCGCAAGCTGGCCGCCCTTCAAAACATTGGGATCTACGATCAGATTCAGGTTTCCTGCGTCAGCGAATGCGCTCAGGATCTGGCTGATGCTGGCTCTGGACATCGCCACGTTGATCAGCTTGCCTTCCAGGGGATCGAACACCGGAGCCACCGGAGCAATGACGGGTGCCGCAGCGGTCTTGTTGATCTCGGCCAGCAACATCTGCTGATGTACCAACAAGCGCTGTGCTTCTTGTGCTGCATGCTCGCGCATCTGGTCCGCCGCCGAGGTGTCTGGCGGTGGGAGGCTGGCGGCGCTGCGGGGCGAAGGGCTGGCGCAACCAGCCACCACCAAGGCGGCACATACCAGCGCCAATGGCTTGAAAAAAGGAGGATTGTTCATGTCGCTGTCCTTGGCGCTACTTGCGTGTTTTCTTGAATTGGTCATGAGGAGAGGCCGACGGGAGCACGCAACGCAAGGTGCTCATCGAACCGTACGTCAACACTGGCTGCCTGCTGCCAGCGGGCCTTCGTGATCATGGCAAGCTCTTAATGGGACCGGGTTGCCCGCCTGGCAGACCAGTGCGGAACTCTTGGGTATTGATGCTCGCCAACGAGCCATCCGGCCAACGCAACGTGCCCACCCGCAGGTCGCTTTGAGGCAGTGTCAGCGTCTGACGACCCAGACGTTCAGTGACCACAGCCTCACTCGGGCGAACCTGCACCACGCGCCCACCCCCATCCAGCCGGGCACCTTGGCGGGCCAACTGGCCGTCAATCACGACCGACTGCCGTTCAGATGCCAGATCATCCAAATGCAGCGACAACGAGCGGCGCGGCATCTGCACACTGCCTACTACATCGGAGCCCGGTACGGGAAGTGCAATCAGGCGCTGCGGATCGGTGCCAGCTGTCGTCGTCTGGGCCTGAATGCGTGACATGGCCCCAAAGGCTTCGGTCACCCGTGCCTGATCGGTGCGCAACGCGGCAGGCAAAGGCGCCAACTCCACGGTCATGGGGCGCATCGACGGCGTACGCGCCTGGGTGAGCTGAAACACGCCATAAAGCCCCCAGCCGAGCAAAAGAATGGCGAGTCCGTTGAGAAGTAAAGCCGCGTATTTCATGGTTTCACATTTCCTGGTGCTGCGGCGTTGGCCACCAGCTCATACGAGAAAGAACCTGGCAGTGTGAAGGTGGGATCCACGGCCTTGAGTGTCCAGCCAGCTGCGGCCATCTGCGACACCCAGCGCGTCACAGAAGCAGAGGCTCCGGGCGCGACCGCTCCGTCCACACGAAAGGCTTTTCTGCTCGGTTGTGCACTGCCCAACGAGTTCGTCGTCTCCAAGCGCACCCGCTGAATCCGAATGTCTTTGCTGGATGCGGCCTTCAACACGGCCATGAACGCCACTGGATCGTGGCGCGCACCTTCATCCAGCGTGCGGGAGAACTCGGCCACTGGCAACAGCTTCTGCGGAGCGTCGACCGACGACACCGCCTGAATGCGGCTTTGCAGCGCCTCCAGCTCGGCGCGCTGACTCAAGCCTGCGTCGCGTTGCTGATCAGCCAGTTGACCAACCAGAACACCTGAAATTGCCAGCACGACACCTACCAGTGCCGTCACCACAGTGATCGGAGCGACCCAGCGCTCGGCACGCCATGCAACCCGTTCTAGACCCGGATTCAGCGCATGACGGCCAGCCGCCTTGCGCGCCAGCGTTGGCATGACCGTATGCACCCTGTCAGCCGCCAGTACCATCTCTTGCGCATGCAACACCACAGGCGCGCCGCCTGCCACACTGCGCACAGCCGCCAAGCAAGTCTCTACGTCTGCCGGTTGCGCGGACCACAAAGTGCCCCACTCGATCGCATCGGCACCCAGGCGCGTCAGCAAAGCACTGTGATTGCTGGTCAACACCTGGGCCGCGCTGGCCATGGCTGAAGGCCCAGATCCCAGCGCTTGGGTAGAGCCAAACGTCATGCCTTCTTCGGACTGCACAAAGCACATAAGCCGCCGCTGTGTCAGCACGATACGCGCACTGCCAGAGCCCACACCGTCGCACAGCAGGCCGCCGGCCATCATCACCAGACAATGGTCGTCCTGCTCCTTGGCCCACTGCGTGCAGCGTTGCCACAGATCCAGGGAGATGGCCGAAAAGAACACCTGAAAGCCACCAGGCAACTTGAGCAGGCGATGCACCACCACATGGGCGGCGCCTTCAACGAGGCCTTGCGTGCGCACCCTCTTTTCCACCAGCGCGGCGGCGTAATCGGTCTTGCCTTCAAAACGCCAGACGTCAGTGTAGACGTCGTCCATGTCGAGCACCACCAGCGCGCTGTGCGTCAGGCGCGGCCAAGCGGGAACCTCTTCTACCTGATGTCCGCGGCAGTGCAACCACCCCGAGCTGGCAACGCGATACACATGTTCTGCACTCATGGGGTCACCTTCGGCGATGGAGAAGCGGCCGCTGTCTGAAAATGCAGCGTGCCCGTGACCCCAAGCAAAAGCCCTTGGTCACCAGGCAGCGGCGGCTGAAACAGGCTGGCCTCAGGCGACACGGTCCCGATCTCAAACACATCGGCCACGAAAATCTGCCCCGCGCCGCCACGGCCCAGCTCACCCAGAAACTGGGCAGCCTCGACCCGCGTGGCCGGAGCCACGGCCCGGCGCAACCGGCGCTCGCCCCATTGGGATGGGTCAAAGCCCATACGCTCCACCTGCTGCGACACATCTTTGATAGAACGCACCAGTTGCTCGCGCCGCTGCACTTCAGGCACAAGACTGCGGGCGCTTTCGAGCCCCTGCTGCAACTGAGCGAATTGCTGACGCTCCCAAGCCAGTTGCTTGAGACCGCGTTGCGCCAACCAGGCCCCACCGCCAAGAACGGCAGTGGCCAGGGCCAGGCAGGCCAGCTTGAGCGTACGGGTGCCGTTCAATTACTGCTCCATGATCCAGTGGGCGGTCAGCAAGATGACCTGGTCCTCGTCAAAGGTACGGCCGGCAGTAGTGCCCCCCGCATTGCCCGCTGTGTTGACCACGGCCGAGCGCGCGTCGCTGTTGTTCATTTGCGTGCTGTTGCCGCTACCGACATTGATGGCAACGCCTTGCGTGTTGTTAGCCTCCCACTGATTGCCTGGGGCATTGGCGTCGGTCGACGCAGTCTGCTGCGGACGGCCCTGGATGCGGAACCGACCCTCGCGCGAGTCAGGCTTGCCGTCGATCACTTGATCCATGAACCTTGCTAGGTCTGGCGTCAGGCCGCGGATCACCATCACGTTGCCTGCACCACTTGCAACGCCCGCATTGTTGAACTGGAAGCACACTTGCAGCTCTGCAGGATTGCCGTTGGAATCGATGTAAAGGAAGCGGTCTTCATGCCCCTCACCACGGCCAGGGGGCATGCGGACGCCTGCCTGTGTCATCAAAGTACGCAGATTCAACGAAGCCAGAGTGGCGTCACCCGCGCCCACCGTGTCTGCTGCATAGCCCTGGCCTGAACAGATTTTGCGACCACGGTCAGTGAAACTGGCAGGGATACCGGGAACAGCCATGGACCCTGCTCGCGTACAGGCATTGCCACCGTTGATAGAGGTCTCGGAGCCATCCACCATGTAAGTCGGCGCTTGCTGGCAGTCACCCACCACCACGCCGGTGCGCTGGTAGTACTGGTCGTACGCCATCTTCCACTGATACGCAAACTTGTTGACCGCCTTCTGGTACTCAGCATTTCGCTGAACATCCTTGGCAATGGCCACAGCACCGATGATCAGGCCGATTACGGCCAGCACAATGGCCAGTTCGACCAGTGTGAAACCTTGCTGGACCTTGCGGCCCAACCTGCGAAATGAGTGCATTTTTGTCATTGAAACCTCCGACGAGGGGAATAAGTTGTGTAAAGAGTCAGTGATTGAAGGGCTCGCGCCACATCACTGATTCATGCGGTAGATGGCCGTGACGATGGCGATCTGGTCTTCGTCAAAAGCACGGTTGTTGTTCGTACCGATCTGATCGCGGTTGGTGGCTTGCCACTCCTGCCCCGGCTCATTGGGATTGGTGCCGCCAGCGTTGTTCAGCACACCCTGGCGACGGAAGCGGCCTTCACGCTCATCAGGCTTGCCGTCGATCATTTGGTCCAGCGCGCGTGCCAGATCAGGCGTCAGCCCGGTGATGACCATCACGTTACCTGCGCCATCACCCACTGCATTGGCCGCAGAGCCGTTGCCTAGCGGCACGTTCCACTGGAAGCACACCTGCACTTCTTGTGGGTTACCGTTGGAATCCAGGTAGACATAACGATCCTCCAGACCTTCCGCACGACCCGGTGGCATACGGATACCAGCGCGTGTCATGAGCGCACGCAGATCAGGGTCTGTACCGGCGGTGAATCCTCGCGTCATGCCCTGACCTGCTGCAGCGCGGCAAATGGCATTGGGTGGCGTAACACCGGTCATATCGCGCCCAGATCGTGTTCCAGCGGCCAGAAATCGTTCGCCATTCACCATGTTTTGGGGCGCCGTCTGGCTGTCCCCAAGCACAACGCCATTGCGCTGGTAGTACTGGTTGTACGCCTGCTCCCACTGGTCGATGAACTTGTTTTTGACCTTGGTGTACTCGGCGTTGCGCTGCACGTCCTTGCCAATGGCCACTGCGCCAATGATGAGACCGATGACCGCCAGCACAACAGCCAGTTCGACGAGCGTAAAACCCTGCTGACGCACAGAGCGCGGGCGACGGGTCAGGTTCTTGAATACGTGGTTCATGATGTTGTTTCCCTCGCCCTGATTACTGGTTCATCTTGTAGATGGCGGTCAGGGTGATGACCTGCTCTTCGTCACGGGTGTTACCCGCGCCAGTGGCTGTAGTTGCTGTAGCGCCGCGGCCATAAGAGTTGTTGGCCGACCATTCAACACCGGGTCCATTGGGCGTCCCGTTGGCCACGTTCCGCAGACGGAAGCGACCCTCTTGCGCATCGGGTTTGCCGTCGATCATCTGATCCAGCATGCGAGCCAAGTCAGGGGTCAAGCCAGCTATGACCATGACGTTGCCTGCACCTTCAGGCGTCGTTGGTCGATTCCACTGGAAGCACACCTGGATTTCCTGCGGAGAGCCGTTGGTATCGGTGTAGACGTAGAGGTCCTCCTGACCCTCGGCACGACCCGGTGGCATGCGGATACCCGCTCGTGTCATGTGGGCACGAAGGTCATTGACGTTCACGGTGAAGGGGCTGTCAGAGCGCATGGCTCCCGCCTCAGGATTGCGAGCGCAAACGGGGAGCGGCTCGGAGCCGACCGCAACCAGCGTTGCCATGTCGCCTCCCGACGTGGGCGCTCCGGCCGCTGCCACGTACCCAGTCCCGTTCACCATGATGCGCGGAGCCGTCTGACTGTCACCCACCACCACACCCGTGCGCTGGTAGTACTGGTTGTAGGCCTGCTCCCACTGGTCGATGAACTTGTTTTTGACCTTGGTGTACTCGGCGTTGCGCTGCACGTCTTTGCCGATGGCAACCGCGCCGATGATCAGGCCGATGACTGCCAGCACAACGGCCAACTCCACAAGGGTAAAACCACCCTGCATCACTCGGGAACCGGGAGAACAATGTGCGCGCCGAGCAGGCAAGACGGAGAGAAGTGATCGCATGATTTCCTCAAGCGTTGAAAAAGAGTGAGCGCGAAGATTACTAAACGTAACAAAAATTAACAAATCAAAAACGGTCTCGGCGAACGGACTGTTCAACCCCCAGCAACCGCGCTCGATCGCTCACAAAGGCGCCGAAAAACGGCAATCCCGCGGAACAAAAAAGCCATTGATTTAATGATTCAAATCAATGGCTTAACGAACAATTCGACTTGGCATAGGTCTTCAAAAAAAGATGCGGAAGCATCGCGCATGCAGACTTTCGTGGCCATAGTGCGTATGTATTAGTGACACAACAGCAACAAAAACAAACAATTACCCGGGAGTTTCGATAACTTTTATCTATCGCAGTGACAAGGACTTCCAAGAAGTTGCCAGCGCCAGCCCTTTGCCTTGAAAACCAAGGCGCAAAACTGCGGCAAGCGTGCTCGTCGAGATAGCGCACGCAAGCGTTGGGATGGGATTCGGATTGAAGTGCTTGACAGTGCGCGCCCAGAACAGCCCCAGCAGCGCAGGCCCTGGAGTTCAAACGGCCCGGCTGGTGCGCTCTGAAGAAGGTCGCGGTGCCGCGCCACGCGGTCCTCAGACACGCCAGAGCTCTGCAGCCGCTGCGCCGCCCAATTCGACATCGGTCGAATCAGGCCCACGCCGTCGAAGCGCCTGCAGGGGATCGCCAGCGCCAAGCCTTCCAGCTTTCAACGTCTCAGGGACCAGGAATCGCCGACCACCACTTGGCCGCAGCGGTCCATTTTTCAGTGTCTTTCTTACACCGTGGCTGGGCTATCGCGATGGGAGCAAAGCAAAAACGATCATCGCTGGGGGCCATTCTTTTAAGACCTTCGGTTTGTGCTACCGACGCTCCAAACCCGACAGACTCCTACCCACCGCCCACGCCCACCATCAGAACGCAGCCGTGTGCGGGCACGCGTTCGGCCAACAGAATGCGGACCATGGGCAACAGGCCACCGTAGCCGGGCACGTTGCGGCGGGTGCCTCCGCAGAGGCCACTGCAGCCGCGGTGGCTGAAAAAATTTCGCATCAAATTGGCGTTCTCCGCGCTTCCAGAAAGCGCTGGAAGCTATTGATTACATAGCACCAATGCCCAGCATTGGGTGGGTTTTGCTGCACCCTGATGGCTGGGTAAACAGATTTGCTGATCGGTGAAGCCCTGGCGCCCAAGCTGCGGCACACTCGGCAGGCAAAGCCTCCGTGGTTCACAACTGCGCCAGCACATCACCATGACCTTTTCATCGCTGCATCGCTTGCGCGTTCGCGCGCGTTTTACTTCACGCTCAGGCCTGGGTATTCGTTTGCTGTTGGCCGCAGCGCTAGGGTACGCCGCCATCTTGGCCCAGGCGGCGGGCTTTGCATTCATTGAGGTGCCTGCGGACAAGAAGGGGCCTGCGCTGCGTGGCGCCGTGTGGTCGCCTTGCAGCACGCCGCCGGGCCGCATTGACCTGGCGCCGCTGGTGCTGCAAGGCACGCGCGACTGCGCCGTGGCTGGCCAGGGCTTGCCGCTGGTGGTGGTGTCGCATGGCGCGGGCGGATCGGCCCTGGGGCACCACGACACTGCCGCCGCACTGGCCGACGCAGGCTATGTGGTGGCCGCCATCAACCACCCGGGCGACAACTTTCAGGACCTGAGCCGCCAGGGCCACCTGTCGGCCTTTGCAACGAGGCCGGTGGATATGAGTCGGCTGACGGACTACATGCTGGGCACATGGCCCCAGCGCGCGCAGCTGGACGCGGGCAAGGTGGGCTTTTTTGGCTATTCGCGCGGCGGCTACACGGGGCTGGTGGCCATCGGTGCCAAGCCAGACTGGACGCTGCGCCCAGACCTGTGCCCGCCGCTGTCCATGCGGCCCCTGTGTGGCGAAATTCGGCGCAATGAGATCCCCGCCACACCAGCGCCGGACGCGCGCATCAGGGCTGCGGTCATCGTGGACCCGCTGAGCGTGTTCGATGCCAAGGGGCTGGGGCAGGTCGGCGTGCCGGTGCAGCTGTGGGCCTCGGCATTGGGTGGCAGCGGTGTGACGCTGCAAAGCGTGGAAGTGCTGCGCCAGGGCTTGCCCCGCGCACCCGACTGGCATGTGGCCGCCAACGCGGAGCACTATGCCTTTCTGGCGCCCTGCCCGCCCGCGCTGGCCGAGGTAGCGCCGGAGATTTGCCGCGATGCGCCGGGGTTTGACCGGGTGGCGTTTCACCAGGGGTTCAATGCGAAGGTGGTGGGGTTCTTCCAGCAACATCTGGCGGCGGGCAAGGCGCCCTGAGCGCAGTTCGGCATTCGCCACACCGCCCGACCGATGGGTTGACGCAGCCCGCAGCAGGCACCTACACTGCCTCATCGCGTTTGACCTTTTGGGTCGGCGCGAACCGCAAAGCCCTCCGCCACCGTCGAGGGCTTTTTTTCGTCCGTCGTATAGAAAGCTCTCTCTGCTTGCAGGGAGGGCTTTTTTGCATTTTTGGAGCCCTTTCTCATGCACACCACGTCAAACCACACAGCCCCCGCAGCCGTTGCGCGCACCGCCCCTCGCATTCACCTGGTCATCGGCCCCGCAGGCGCCGGCAAGTCCACCTTTGCCCGCCAATTGGTACAGCAGCACAGCGCCGTGCCGCTGAACCTGGACGACTGGATGGCCACGCTGTTCTCGCCCGACCGGCCGGACCTGCCTGGCGCCGATGTGATGGCCTGGTACATCGCGCGCACTCAGCGCTGCCTCTCGCAGATCTGGAAAACTGCCGAAGCCGTTTTGCACGCTGGCACCGATGTCGTGCTGGAGATTGGCCTCATCCAGCAGCAGGAGCGGGATGCGTTCTATACCCGCATGGGGCATTGGGCCGAAGCCATGACGGTGTACGTGCTGGACGCCCCGCGTGAGCTGCGCCGTGCGCGTGTGAATCAGCGCAATACCGAAAGGGGCGAGACGTTTTCCATGGTGGTGCCGCCTCGCATTTTTGAGCTGGCCAGCGACCTGTGGCAACCACCAGACCAGGCTGAGTGCGAGGCGCACACGGTGGTGTTCGTGCCGCTGAAAGATCACCCGCTGTGACGAAGGCCGGGCAGATCAACCCGCGCTGGCGGCGGCCTTGCCCGGCCGCCGCAACGTCCACAGCGCTGCCGCCATCAGCCCCACACCCGCCAGTTGCACGGGGCTGAGCGTGCGGCCATACACGGCCCAGTCCACCAGCACGGCGGTCAGCGGGTACACAAACTGCAGCACCGCAATGCGCCCCAGCCCCAGGCGTGCCATGCCCGCAAACAGCACCACATAGGCCAGCCCCGTGTGCAGCACGCCCAAGCCCAGCAGCCAGCCCCAGGCGGCGCCCAGCGGCGGCCAGCCCACCGCCCAGGGGGCCCAGGCCAGCGCCACTGCGCCCACCAGGCACTGCCACAGCGCCATGGCGTAGGGGCTGATGGCCTTTTGTGTGTTGGCGAGCAGCGTGACGCCCGCATAGCAGAGCGAGCCGCCCAGGCACATCAGCACACCGGCCAGGTAGCCTTGGCTGCTGTTGCTTGCGGCGGCGGCAGCGGCTGTGCCGTCGAGCAGCCCGGTGGTCAGCACCAGGCCTGCCAGCGCGGCCAGGGTGGCCAGCCACTGGATGGGCGAGATGGCCGCTCGCAGAAACAGCGCGCCAAACACAATGACCCAGATGGGCTGGATGTGAAAGATGACCGTGGCAACGGCGATGGAGGTGCGCGGGATGGCCGCGAAGAACAGCGCCCAGTTCAGCACCATGAGCACGCCCGAGGCACAGGCCACCCAGCGGGCGCGGCCGTTCAGTACCAGCTCACGCCCCCGGCCGGTGGCCAAGCACCACGCCAGCAGCGCCATGGCGCCAAATGCGCAGCGAAACCACACAGTGACCAGCGGGTGCTGGCCCGCCTCTTCCACAAACACACCGATGGTGCCCAGCAGCACGCCACCGGCAATCAGCAGCCACTGGCCGTCGCGCTCGCGGGTGGGGGCATTGGCGGGTTGCGGTGTGCTGGCAAGCGATGGCGATGCGGCGGTGTGGGATGGGGAGTGGCTCATGCTGCATATGCTCCGGTTTTCTAGCCACTCTGTAAAACGGATAAATCAAACGGTTACCATTCGATAAACGAATTCAAAGCAAACCGCCCATGAACTACCCGGACTTCCAGATCGACTGGCTGCGCGCCTTTGTGGCGGTGGTGGATGCGGGCTCACTCTCGGGCGCGGCGCCGCTGGTGCATCGCTCGCAATCGGCCGTGAGCATGCAGATCAAGAAGCTGGAGACGGCCCTGGGCCGCCCGGTGCTGCTGCGCGGGCCGCGCCACCTGGAGGTAACGCCTGCGGGGGCCGAGCTGCTGTCGTATGCGCGCCGTGTGCTTGATTTGCAGGCCGAGGCACACGCGGCGCTGTTTGGCCCCAAGCTGGCAGGCCGTGTGCGGCTGGGTGTGCCGGACGACTACGCCAGCGCCTACCTCACGCCGGTGTTGCGCAGCTTTGCGCACCGCTACCAGGGGGTGGAGATTGAGCTGACCTGCGAGCAGTCCACCTCGCTGATCCCGCGCATCACGCGGGGCGAGCTGGACCTGGCGCTGGTCTCGCAAGACAAGCCGCAGCGCGGGCGCTTTCTGTTTGACGAGCCGCTGGTGTGGGTGGGTTCGCCGCAGTTTGAGGTGTGGCGGCGCGACCCGCTGCCGATTGCGGTGTACGAATCCACCAGCATGGCGCGGCAGGCCACCCTGGCCGCGCTGGCCACACGGCGGCGCGGCTACCACCTCGTGTACCACAGCCCCAGCTTGGCGGGCCAGCTGGCCGCCGTGGAAAGCGGCCTGGCAGTGGCGGTGCTCACGCGATGCAGTGTGCCGCCCCACCTGCAAATCTTGCAGAACCTGCCTGCAGAGTTTGACCTGCCGCCGCTGGATTCCATGCATGTGGCGGTGTTGCGCAGCAAGGTGTCGCAGCGCTCACCGGCGGTGAATGCAATGTATGAGCAGGTGGTGCGGACGCTGGGGGGTTGAGCCCGCAGGCACACACAGGCCAACCCTGCAGCCACAAGGCACTTGCGCGACGGTGTTTGCTGCGCAGTCACGTTCTAATGCTTGGCACCGGGCCGCGCTGTGGAACACAAGGCGCGCCCTCTTTCCTCTCGAAAGGCATTCATGACCACCACCATCCCCACCACCGCATTGCAACTGCGCTCCCTCGTACAGCCCGACGGCACGCTGCAGATCAGCCTGGAGCCCACGCCCGTGCCCAAGCCGGGGCCCGATGAGGTGCTGATCCAGGTGCAGGCCACGCCCATCAACCCGTCAGACATCGGCCTGCTGCTGGGCCCGGCCGATTTGTCTACCGTGCAGGTCACGGGCACGGCCGACCGGCCGGTGGCCACGGCGCGCATCCCCGAGCGCGCCATGCCCAACATGGCCGCACGCCTGGGCCAGAGCATGCCAGTGGGCAACGAGGGCGCAGGCCTGGTGGTGGCCGCTGGTGCATCGCCCGCCGCGCAGGCGCTGCTGGGGCGCACGGTGGCAGTGATTGGCGGCGCCATGTACTCGCAATACCGCGCCATGCCTGCGGCGCAGTGCCTGCCGCTGCCCGAGGGCACGACAGCGGCCGAGGGCGCGTCGTGTTTTGTGAACCCGCTCACGGCCCTGAGCATGGTCGAGACGATGAAGCGCGAGGGCCACACCGCGCTGGTGCACACCGCTGCGGCCAGCAACCTGGGTCAGATGCTGAACAAGGTGTGCCAGAAGGACGGCATCGGCCTGGTCAACATCGTGCGCAAGCCCGAGCAGGCGGCGCTGCTGCGCGGGCTGGGCGCGCAGCATGTGTGCGACAGCAGTGCGCCCACCTTCATGGCCGACCTGACAGACGCACTGGCCACCACCGGCGCCACCATTGCGTTTGATGCCACGGGCGGCGGAACGCTGGCCGGGCAGATCCTGCAGTGCATGGAGGCCGCCATCAACCGCACCGCCAAGGAATACAGCCGCTATGGTTCAGCCGTGCACAAGCAGGTGTACCTGTACGGCCACCTGGACACGCGCCCGACCGAAGTGCACCGCACCTTTGGCATGGCCTGGGGCATGGGCGGGTGGCTGCTGTTTCCGTTTTTGCAGAAGATTGGCGACGAAGCCACCCAGGCGCTGCGCGCGCGTGTTGCGGCCGAGCTGAAGACCACCTTTGCCAGCCACTATGCGCGCACCGTGTCGCTGGCGGGAGCGTTGAGCGCGGAGGCGATTGCGTTTTACGGGCCGCGCAACACCGGGGCCAAGGTGCTGATTGATCCGTCGATGGAGTGAGCAAAAGAGCGGGCACTTCATACGGACTGGCTTTTACCTATTCCGTCCTGTTCGGGCTGAGCCCGTCAAAGCCTTGCGCCGCGCTTCGACAAGCTCAGCGTGAACGGGTTTTGATGAACCCACCCTCAATCACCCAACACCGTTCTGGCTGAGCCCGTCGAAGCCCTGCACAGCGCTTCGACAGGCTCAGCGTGAACGGCTTCTTGGTGTCTAAAAACGGCGCACTTCCGCTGCATTCAATCCGCAGCTGCCGCCCGCACCAGCGCCAGCAACTGCTCGCGCGGCCCCAGCAGTGCATCGCCACCCAGCAGCCGCAGCGCCCCGCCCTGCCCCGTGACCACCAACTGCGGCACGCCGCGTGCACCCACAGCGCGCAGCGTGGCCTGGGCGGTGGCGGTGCATTCGGCGGTGACGCGCTGCAAGGCGGTGTCTGGCGACAAGGCCAGGGCGGCGGCTTGTTGCAGGCCCAGGGCGCGCAGCACTTCGGCGATCACGGCGGGGTCGGTATTGTCGCGGCCATCCACATAGCGGGCGTGCTGCAGGGCATGCAGCGCGTCCAGCTCGCGCTCGGGTGCTATCTGCGCCACGGCTGTGAGGGCCAGCGTGGCGGGGCCGGAGTCAAAGCGGCCGTTGGCTGCGCCAAGGATCTGGTCGCGGTAGGCCTGTGTGAACGGCTGGCCGGTGAGCTGCTGGATGCGCTGGTCGTTGGCCCAGGCGTAGGTGGCAAATTGCGCGTCCATGGGCCGCGCGCCTGCGCCTGCGAACAGGCCGGTGGGGGCCAGCACCACCGCGACACCCTCCTGCGCTTGCAGGAACTTGAGCGCAGGCGCGGCGGCATAACACCAGCCGCACAGGGGGTCAAACAGGTAGGTCACCTTGATGGTGGGCATGGCGGTCATAGGTCAGGATCTCTCTACAAAGTCAGGCGGTGTGGATGTGAACGGTGCCGCTGCTGGTGCAGCGGTTGCTGCCAGCGCGGCTTCAAACGCCGCAATTTCGTCGGCCAGCGTGCCCCGGCTGCGGAAGTGGCGGGCGGCGCGGTCGTACCAGTTTTCGGCATCTTCCAGGTCACCCTCTTGCAGGTGCAGGATGCCGTGCAGCCACGCAGCGAGCATGGAGCCGTCGTGCTGCACCAGATCGTGCGCCGCGTTCCAGCGCCCGGCGTGCAGGTGCTGCAGGACTTGCTGGAGCGGGTGTGTAGCGGTCACGATCTGGTTCCTTTCTTTCAACAACTTGCTTTGACGGCTCTCAACACGTCATCTCACCACTTCATCTCGCCCTTGTTGACCTTGGCGCCGATGTCCAGCGACAGGCCCATGGGCGCTGCGGGGTAGGCCTTTTTCATCGCTTCGATGAGTTCAGCGCTGGTCTTGGTGGCGGCGGCGTTCTTTTCAAACGCTTGCAGGTAGCCCTTGGTGTAGCTGATGTTGGCAGCGTCCAGCTTGCCACCGGCGGGCATGTGGCCGGGCACCACCACCGTGGGCTGCAACGCGGCCATTTCGTCGAGCTGGGCCACCCAGGCGCTGCGCTCGGCCACCGTTTGCGTGTCGGCCGTCCACACATGGGTGTTGGTGCCCACAACGCCAATGTTGCCCACGATAGCCTTGATGGACGGAATCCACGCATATGGGCGGTGCGCCAGCAGGCCGGTGGTGCCACGGATCTCGACGGTCTGGCCGTCCACGCTCAGCGTGTTGCCCGCGATGGCCTTGGGCAGCACGGGCGTGCGCGGCGCGTTGGCGCCCATCTTGGGGCCCCAGAACGAGAGCTTGGTGGCGAGCTTGGCGTTGATCTTCTCCAGCACGGCGGGCGTGGTCACCACGTCGGCCTTGGGGAAGATCTCTTTCAGCGTTTCCACGCCAAAGTAATAGTCGGGGTCGGCCTGGCTCACGTAGATGGTTTTCAGCTCTTTGCCGCTGTCGAGCACGTTGGCGGCAATGCGCAGCGCGTCGGCACGGGTAAAGCCGGCGTCGATGACCATGGCTTCCTTCTCGCCATAGACCAGCGTGGAGTTGACGTTGAAGCTGTTGCCGTCGGCGTTGTAGACCTTGACCTGCAGGGGCTGGGCGGCCTGGGCGCCGGTAAAGGCAACAGCAAGGGTGGCGGCAATGAGGGTGGTGCGGAACATGGGGGTTTCTCCAGGGTTTTGAGAGGTTGTGCAGATGACGGAATGAAGTTTATTTGCTCAAATCGGTCTAATAAACCCGATAATTCGCGCATATTTGTTTCAAAAATCGATCAAATAACCCCCTATGGACCGCCTGACCGCCATGCATGTGTTTGCCGAAGTCGCCACCAGCGGCAGCTTCAGCGCCACCGCCGACAAGCTCGATATGTCGCGTGCCATGGTCACGCGCTATGTGGGTGAGATGGAGCAGTGGCTGCAGGCGCGGCTGCTGCAGCGCACCACCCGCAGCGTGACGCTGACCGACGCGGGCGAGCACGCGCTGCGCCGTTGCCAGCAGATGCTGGCGCTGTCGCAAGACCTGGAAGAAGAAACCGCCACCACCACTGAGGGCGCATTGCGCGGGCAATTGCGACTGACCTGCAGCGTGTCGTTTGCATTTGCGCAGATGGGCGCAGCGATTGCGGACTTTCTGGCGCTGCACCAAGAGCTCAAGATCGACCTGGACGCGAGCGAGGGCTCGCTGAACCTGGTGGAAAAGCGCATCGACCTGGCCATCCGCATCAGCGCCGAGCCCGACCCGCTGCTCATCGGCCGGCCACTGGCGCGGTGTGATTCGGCACTGGTGGCATCGCCCGCCTACTTGGACGCCCACGGCGTGCCACAGCAGCCCGCCGACCTGGCGCAGCACCGCTGCCTGAGCTACGCCAACTTTGGCAAAAGCGTGTGGCAGCTGACGCGCGGCGACACGGTGGAACGCGTGGGCGTGAGTGGCCATTTCAGCGCCAACGAGGCCACCACGCTGATGCGCGCAGCGCTGGCGGGCGGCGGCATTGCGATGCAGCCGACCTATCTGGTCAACCCCTACCTGGACAGCGGCGAGCTGCAGGCGGTGCTGCCGGGGTGGGACTTGCCGGTGATGACGATCTATGCGCTGTACCCGTCGCGCAGGCATTTGTCACCAGCGGTGCGGGCGTTGCTGGATTTTTTGGTGGAGCGGTTTGCGGGGGTGCCGTGGTGAGGGATGGTCGCCTTGGCTGAATTACTACAAATTTGATAGCTTCTAGCGCTTGTCCATCAGGCGGCAGGGCCCATTTGGCTCGATTTTCACAACCCTTTGAGAGCACACTGACACTCCCTCTCCCCTGGTGGGAGAGGGTTGGGGAGAGGGGGAAGCATGGGGCGCGGCGCGCGGAAGAAGAGCCCCCCTCTCCCCCTGCCCTCTCCCGCGAGGGGAGAGGGAGTGAAGACCGGGGTGGCGCGTGTTGCCAGCGCCGCTACCGGGCCTGCGGCTTACTCCGCCTCAATCCCCGCCGCCTTGATCACCTTGCCCCACTTCTGCGTCTCCGCAGCCTGGAACTTAGAGAGCTCATCGGGCGTGGTGGTCCAGGCTTCGGAGCCTGCGTTCTCGAAGAAGCTCTTCGCCGCAGCGCTCTTGGTAGCGGCGGTCAGCAGCTCGTTGAGGCGCGCCACCACCGGCGCGGACGTTCCTGCGGGTACATAGGCCGCAAACCAGTAACCCATGTCG
>NZ_QAIH01000156.1 GCF_003060895.1 Acidovorax sp. HMWF029
AATGGAACCGGGGCGCCTACCTGGTGCAGGGCGTGGGCCACTGCGGCGCCTGCCACACGCCGCGCAATGCACTGGGCGCTGAATTGGGCGGTGCCGCGTTCCTCTCCGGCGCCATGGTCGATGGCTGGGAGGCGCCCGCGCTCACGGGCCTCTCAAAAGCGCCCGTGCCCTGGACGGCCGATGCGCTGTACGCCTACCTGCGCCACGGCCACAGCCCGCAGCACGGCAGCGCCTCCGGCCCCATGGCGCCCGTGGTGCGCGAGCTGGCCCACTTGCCCGACGACGACATCCGCGCCATGGCAAGCTATTTGGCCTCGTTCACCGCTGCGGAAGCCGCCACCCAGCCAGCCCACCGCGCACAAGCCGCCGTGGCCCAGGCCGCCGCACTGGCCCCGCAGCCCGGCCAAGCCCAGCGTTTGTTCGACGGTGCCTGCGCCGCCTGCCACCACGACGGCGACGGCCCGAAGCTGCTGGGCGTGAACGTGCCCTTGGCGCTCAACAGCAACCTGCACAGCGACCGGCCCGACAACCTGCTGCAGGTCATCGTGCACGGCATTCGCGAGCCTGCTGCGCGCGACATCGGCTTCATGCCCGGCTTCGGCCACGCGCTCAGCGACGCGCAGATCACCGAGCTGGCGGGCTACATGCGCCAGCGATACGCACCGGGCCGCCCGGCGTGGCGCGATGTGCCCGAGGCATTGGCTCGCGTGCGGGCGGGGCCTGCGCATCCTTGATTTTTAGTTTTGTTGCCCGCTAGCGATTGATGGATAAGCGCTGATAGCTATAAAAACAGGAGTGATCGAAGCTGAAGGCGGCCTGGCACTGCCGCGCCTGTGGGCCATCGATTGCCCCGTGGGACATAAACAGCGCCGCCAATTCCCCTCACATCGCCGCATTGCCCCCGTGCCACGTTGGCACAGTGGCATGGGGCTTGGTCCATGGTGGGGCAGGCCAGTGTGCTGGTGGGGCTACGGGCCTGCACCATGCACCGTGATCCCTCGGCCCACCTGCTTGGTGGCCGAAGAAGACTTCCTCCAAGGAGAACACCATGCCCAATGGCGAACTGGAAATCCACGAGATCGTGCTGCGCATGCTGCGCGAAGGCTATGCGGCCCTGAACGCGGCGCAACGAAAGGTTGTGGATGCGTTGATGGCCGTATGTTGAGGGGCTGCGTCGGCAGCTGCCAGCCCTACGTGGCACCTTCTGGAGGGCGGTCAGTGTTTGCCGTCCACTGGCGTGCCGCTATGTCCAACGCAGCAGGGCTGTATCTGCCTCCATCGCTTGTGCAATGAGGCGCATGTCGTTGTCGCTCACGGCAAACAGCCCAAAGCGGAACTTGCTGCCCCAGCGCTGTCGGTCGCCCACAAACTCCAGCGCGTCCAGCAGCGGCGCAATCGCCGCCTCACGTGCAGGCACATAGGCCACGTCCCGCCGCGACGGCACAAACCCGCCACCCATGTCAAACGCATACGGCGCGCCCGGCAACACGATGCCGATGGAGACAAACGCCTGCAGCCGGTCCTTGCCACCCATCGTGATGGTGGGCGCGTAGTACGCCACGCGGTCGCCGGGCCGGATGCGCTGCAGCGGCGCAACCTTGCCATGGCACACCTGCATGTAGCCTGCGCCCGCCGTGGCACAGCCACGGCGGGCGTGCTGGGCGCAGGCCACGGCGATCCAGTTGCGGCGCGTGGTGGCTGCAGGGGGCGCTGCCGACAGGGGCATGTCGCCGCGTGCAAGCTCGGCATCCGGCCAAAGGGGGCGTTGCAGCAGGGCGTCGATCATGAAAAAGCTCCTGGTCAAAGAATCCACCGATGGTGCGGGCCTGCTGCTGACACCGCAGTGTCAGTACCTTTGCAGCATCCTTGTCTGCACCGCACCGCACCGCACCGCACCAACTCCCAATCTGCCTAGCCCACCCGAACGCCCGCCACCATCCGCCATCCGCGACGCACCCGTGGTGGGTGCTTGTTTTCGCCAGGGGGTAGGTGCAAATCCCCCTTGCTGCCGCCATGCTCAGGCTGGCGTACCCGCTGGGTCTAAAACAGCGCCGTCTTCAGGTGCTTTTCAGGCCCTACCGCCTGATAGGCAAGCGCTAATAGCTATTAAATAAATAGCATAAGGGCATCTGAAGCGCCCGCACGTCAATGGCCGGGCCGGTGTCCAATAGCTCCGTGCCCGGCCCAGGCTTTTGCCACGTGCACGCTTTCACCATGCACACCCACCACGCACTGCACACCCCCAGCGCCCCGCGCGCTGCCACCCATCAGCCCACCGTGCTGGCGGCCGAAGACATCTCCCGCATCATCGAGATGGCGTGGGAAGACCGCACACCGTTCGAGTCCATTGCGCTGCAGTTCGGGCTGAACGAGGCAGCCGTCATCACCCTCATGCGCCGCCAGCTCAAGCCCGGCTCTTTTCGCCTGTGGCGCCAGCGTGTGACGGGGCGGGCCACCAAGCATGCTGCCTTGCGCTCGCCTGCGGTGAGCCGGGCCTATTGCCCCACGCAATACAAACACCGATAGCGCCCGACGCCACGCTGGTCCAACCACCGCTGGTAGCGAAGCAGCCCGGCTACACCCATCCCTGGTGCCAGCGCGCGGCGTCTTGCAAGTCGCGCCAGGGCATCACCATGCTGCGGCCAGAGATCACGGCCTCCAGTTCGACCGCTTCAATGGGCAGGTCGGGGCTGGCGGGGGGCACCACGCGGGTGACCAGAAAGTGCTTTTCCTTGTTCACCGCCACCACGGCGGTCCACTTGCTCAGGGGCAGCTTGTGGGGGG
>NZ_QAIH01000157.1 GCF_003060895.1 Acidovorax sp. HMWF029
GGGTCGGGGCGGTGGGCCTCGTGCTGCTCGCTCAGGGTGTGCAGGATGGCGCGCAGGCGCACCGGGTCGTCGAACGCGCTCAGAGCGCCGTGGGCGTGCACGGTGGCGTAGTTCCAGGTGGGCACCTGCTTGCCGTCCAGGGCCTTGGACGGGTACCACGAGGGCGACACGTAGGCCTGCGGGCCGTGGAACACCGCCACGGCCTGCTGGGGCAGCAGCGGCCACAGCGTGTTGGCGCGCGCCACATGGCCGATGAGCGAGCCATTCGGGCCACGCGTGGGGTCCAGATACAGCGGGATGTGGTTGGCGTGCAGCGCTCCGTCATGGGCGATGACCAGCGTGGCCAGCGGCTGCGCGCGCACCAGCGCATGCAGCACGGCCGGGTCCGTCACCTGAAACTGCCGGTTGGCGTTGGCCATGTCAGCCCCCTTCCACTTCCAGCACGGGCGCGCAGTCGATCTGCGTCTTGACCGAGTTGGCCAGAAAACAAGCCGCATGGGCACGGTGGTGCAGGTCGGCGAGCTGTGCGGCAGTGGGCGCGTGAGCCGCGTCAAAGCGCGTGACGGGGCGCAACTGCACGTGGGTGACGGCAATCTGGCCCTGTGCGTTCTTGGCCATGGTGCCCACAGCCGCGTCGGTGTAGCTGTTGAGCCGAAAGCCCGCGCGGCTGGCAAAGTCCATGAACCACAGCATGTGGCAGCTCGACAGCGCGGCGATGTAGGCCTCTTCCGGGTCTACCGCTGCCGCGTCGGAATAGGGCAGCGGCACCACATGGGGCGATGACGATGCGGCCACGGTGGCGCCGCCATCAAACTGCCAGGTGTGGGCGCGGTGGTAGCGCTTGTCCAGAAAGTCGTCGCTGCCACGGGACCAGGTGATGGTGGCGGTGTGCTCGGCCATGGGTCAGTGTTCCTTCACGGGTTTCTAAAATGGTTCTTCAGTTTATGACCACACAGGCGTTTGGAAGGGGCCAATTCATGCCAGTTGCCGGAGCCAATCGCCAGACCACGGCCACCCAGAGCAGGCACCTCGGCCAGCTGCATCAGTTGCGCCAGCAGGTGTACGACCAACTGCGCTGCGCCATTGAGCAGGGCAGCCTGCGGGCAGGCACGCGCCTGCCGCCTTCGCGCGAGCATGCGGCCAGCCTGGGCGTGTCGCGCAACACCGTGCTGTGGGCCGTGCAGCGGCTGCAGGCCGAGGGCTATGTGGTGGCACGCGTGGGCGACGGCACCTATGTATCGCAGGCCGCAGACACACCGCCCACACAAGGGCTGGTCGCGCCGCCGCGTGGGCTGTCGCGGCGCGGGCAGCTCATTGCCGAGACGGCTGCCCGCTGGCGCCCATCGCATGTGGCGGCACGCGCGTTTCGCATTGGCGCGCCCGAGGTGGACACGTTTCCGTTTGCGCTGTGGGACCGCCTGGCACGGCAAGCCAGCACGCGCCAGCGCAGCGACCAGGCCCAGTACCTCGACCCGGCTGGCAACCCCGACCTGCGCAGCGCCGTGGCCCAGTGGCTCTGGGCCTCGCGCGGCATCCGCTGCGATGCGGCGCAGGTGGTGGTGTGCTCGGGCTCACAGCAGGGTATCGACCTGATAGCGCGGCTGCTGCTGGATGTGGGCGATGAAGTGCTGGTGGAAGACCCCGGCTACCCCGGCATCCGCGCCAGCCTGCTGGGCCACGGCGTGCTGGCGCGGCCCGTGGCGCTGGATGCACAGGGCCTGCGCATCGACGAAGGTGCGGCCCAGTGGCCCGCTGCGTGCATGGCCGTGGTCACGCCCACGCACCAGTTCCCCACCGGCGTGTGCATGGATTTGCCGCGCCGCCAGGCCCTGCTGCAATGGGCGCGCACGCACGATGCCTGGGTGGTGGAAGACGACTACGACGGCGAGTTTCAATACGGCGGCGCTGCCCAGCGAGTACCCGCCCTGTGCAGCCTGCCGGGCTCGGAGCGGGTGCTGTACGTGGGCACCTTCAGCAAGACGCTGCACCCCGGCCTGCGCCTGGGTTTTGTGGTGGTGCCACCTGCGCTGGTGGAAGCCTTTGCCATGGCCCGCGCCATCACCGACCGGCACGCGCCTGGCGACACACAGGCGGTGCTGGCGCGCTTCATTGCCGAAGGCCACTTGCTGCGCCACCTGCGGCAGATGCGCGAGCTGTACCAGGCACGCCAGCGGGTGCTGATTGATGCGCTGGCTGACGCCAGCGATGGCGCCTGGCAACTGCAGCCCAGCGACCGAGGCATGCACCTGTTGCACGAGGCGGCCACAGGCACCGACGACGAAACCCTGAGCCGCAACGCACTGACCGCTGGCGTGATGCTGGCGCCGCTGTCGCGCTACGCTATGCAGTCAGCGCGCAAAGGCTGGCTGCTGGGGTATGCGGGGTACAGCGAGGGGGAGATGCGTGCGGCGGCGCGCGTGGTGGGCGCGTTGGCACGCAGGCTGTGACCACAGGACGCGCCCCGCCACAGTCCATATCGCCCCATGCGGGCTGAGGGCCCACCCCATTTGCACTACGCTTCAAGGTTTTGCCCTTGCTGCATCTGCACCATGCCCTTGTCTCCCTACCTCGATACCGCCCCCACGCTGGGCTCCAACGTTTTCATCCACGCCAGCGCACAAGTCATCGGTGACGTCACCCTCGGTGACGACAGCTCCGTGTGGTGCAACGCGGTGCTGCGCGGTGACGTGAACCGCATCACCGTGGGCCGCTGCAGCAACGTGCAGGACCTGACCATGGGCCATGTATCGCACCGCAACGCCGCCAAGCCCGAAGGATCACCGCTGGTGATTGGCGACTACGTGACGGTGGGCCACTCGGTCATCCTGCACGGCTGCCGCATCGGCAACGAATGCCTCATCGGCATGGGCTCCATCGTGATGGACGACGCGGTGATCGAAGACCGCGTGATGCTGGGCGCAGGCAGCCTGGTCTCGCCCGGCAAGGTGCTGGAAAGCGGCTACCTCTACATCGGCCGCCCGGCGGTGCGCCAGCGTGCGCTGACCGATGCAGAGATCGCGTACCTCAAGTATTCGGCCGAGCACTATGTACGGGTGAAGAATAACTATCTGGCGGGCACACCCGATTCGGCTGCGGTGCCGCCTGCGCCCCCCGCCCACCAGGGATAAAGCCGGGCCGGGATAATCGGGGGCTTCCACGATCCCCGCGGCGGCACCGCATCGCCCAATTGCTTTTCCCCACCATGTCTGCCGTCGCCCCTCCCGCCTCACCGCAACGCGTGCTCTCCGTCATCCCCCCGATGACGCAGCTGAACACGCCATACCCCTCCACCGCCTACCTCACCGGCTTTCTGCGCTCGCGCGGCGTGACGGCGTTCCAGGAGGACCTGGCACTGGCGCTGGTGTTGCGCTTGCTCTCATCCGAAGGGCTGCGCGAGGTGGCCGCCCAGGTGGATGCGCTGCCCGCCAAAAAACAAAGCCCCGCCGTGCAGAGTTTTGCGGCGCAAAAGGACCGCTACCTCGCCACCATCGGCCCCGCCATTGCGTTTTTGCAAGGCCGCGACAGCACGCTGGCGCACCGCATCGTGGGCCGCAACTACCTGCCCGAGGGCCCGCGCTTTGCATCGCTGGATGTGTACGTGGATGACGAAGGCGGCGACCCGCTGGGCTGGGCTTTTGGTGCGCTGGGCCTCACGGACAAGGCCAAGCACCTGGCCACGCTGTATCTGAACGACCTGGCCGATGTGCTGCGCGATGCGGTGGACGAGCGCTTTGAGTTTGTGCGTTATGCCGAATCGCTGGCGGGCAGCCAGCCCACGTTTGACCCACTGGCCAACGCACTCGCTGCGCCGCACACACTGGTCGATGATCTGCTGCTCCAGCTAACGAACGAGGCTATCGAACGGCACCGGCCCGATGTAGTGCTGCTGTCGGTGCCATTCCCCGGCTCGGTGTATGCGGCGTTCCGCATTGCCCAGGCCATCAAGGCGCGGCACCCGCACATCGCCACCGTGCTGGGCGGCGGCTTTGTGAACACCGAACTGCGCGAGCTGGCCGACCCGCGCGTGTTTGACTTCTTTGACTACGTGACGCTGGACGCGGGCGAACGCCCATTGCTGGCTCTGCTGGAACACCTGCGTGGCGAGCGCGGGCGCCAGCGCTTGGTGCGCACCTTCGTGCGCAACGATGGAGAAGGTGGCGATGGCGTGGTGCAGTACATCAACATGATGGAAGCCGACATCGCCTTTGCCGAGGTGGGCACGCCCACCTGGGACGGCCTGCCGCTGGACCGCTACCTGTCGCTTTTGGACATGCTCAACCCTATGCACCGGCTGTGGAGCGACGGGCGCTGGAACAAGCTGACGGTGGCGCACGGCTGCTACTGGAAGAAGTGCAGCTTTTGCGACGTGAGCCTGGACTACATCAGCCGCTACGAAGGCGCCAGCGCCGCCGTGCTGGCCGACCGCATCGAGCAGATCGTGCGCGAGACGGGGCAGACGGGTTTTCACTTTGTGGACGAAGCCGCGCCGCCCAAGGCGCTCAAGGCGCTGGCCACCGAGCTGATCGCGCGCAACGCGGGCATCAGCTGGTGGGGCAATGTGCGGTTTGAAAAAACCTTCACCCCCGACCTGGCCGAGCTGCTGGCCGACAGCGGCTGCATTGCGATCTCGGGCGGGCTCGAAGTCGCATCAGACCGGCTGCTCACGCTCATGAAAAAAGGCGTGTCGGTGGACCAGGTGGCGCGGGTGACGCGGGCGTTCACCGACGCGGGCATCCTGGTGCATGCGTACCTGATGTACGGCTTTCCCACCCAGACGGTGCAGGACACCGTGGATGCGCTCGAATACGTGCGGCAGTTGTTTGCCAATGGCTGCATCCAGAGCGGCTTCTTTCACCGCTTTGCCTGCACCGTGCATTCACCCGTCGGCAAGAACCCCGAGGAATACGGCGTGACGCTGGCGCCGCTGCCGCCGGGCGACTTTGCCAAGAACGACGTGGCCTTCATCGACCCCACCGGCGTGGACCACGACGCGCTGGGCAGCGCGCTCAAGAAGGCCATCTACAACTACATGCACGGCATTGGGCTGGAAGAAGACGTGCGCACGTGGTTCCCGTTCAAGGTGCCCAAGACCACCGTGCGGCGCGACCGGATCGAGCGGGCGCTGCAGCAGCGCGGCTGAGCCCGCATTATTTCTTCAGGCAGCCGCCATGAAAGCCAGGATGTCGTCGAAGTCCTTGCGGTCCTTGGGCGTCTGGTACTTGTAGGCAGCGAACGACTGCTGGAGCATTCCGGTCAGCCGGTCACGGCGTTGCACGAGTTCGGCCTTCCACGCCGGGTCGCGCACCAGCAGTTTCAGGATAGCGAGCTTGCCGTCCAGGTTCTCGTACATGGCGTCGAACGAGCGGGCCGTGAGCTCCAGCAAATTGGCCAGCTTGGGCAGGCCGCGTGTTGTGGCCCCCTTGTCCAGGAGCGACTGCACGATCTTGGCTTGGTGGTAGTAGATGGCGATCTCGATGGGGTAGCTTTCCGAGGTGCGCTTGGCGCGTCCATCGGGGTCGGCACCGTGCTGCAGCAGCAGGTCCACGATCTTGGGTGCAGAGAACCGACAGGCCTCGTACAGGTTGGGATAGCCCTGGTGAAGCATGTTGGGGTCAGCGCCATGCTCCAGCATGAGCTGCACGACCTTCACGCGCTTGTCGGTGATGGCCTTGTTCAGGCAGGAGTAGCCGGAAGAGAACTTGCTGTTGGGGTCGGCCCCCTTCTCCAGCAGGGCCTGTACGGTGGCCTGGTTCTTCGAGAACCCGATGGCGCGGATAAAGGCATAGGTCGGGTCGTTCTGCTCGCGCTCGGCAGCCTCAATGATCTTTCCCACCCGGCCAAGCTGAGCGGTCAGGGCCAGGGTCTTCATGAGTGCCACCACATCGGCGGGTGGCTTTTTCTTGCCGTCGATGAAGCCGTATTCAAGCTTGTGAGCGACCTCGTCGTCCACCAGCTCGGCGTGCAACGCATGGCACACCTTGGACAAGGGCTTGATGAAATCACCAACATCGGCAGAGCCAGAGATGAAGGCCGCGTCGATCACCAGGCCCGAACGCTCGTAGCGGTCGAAGCCCAGGTAGTCCGAAGGGTGAATGGTGAGCTTGCGGGCCGCAAAGAAGGCCCTGACTGCCGCTTCAAGCCCAGCACCATCGGGAGTGCTGAAAACCGCATGCAGTGCGTCGGCATCGGTATCGTTCTTGCAGACCAGCGTGAATCGCGTCGTGGTTTCCATGTTTTCTCGGATGGACTGAAGCAGTGGTTTTTACAGGCATCATATTTCCATGCAGACACCTCGCCCGCCCTTCACCGCCGCCATCTTCTGCACGGATGGACTGCTGGTCGACTCCGAGCGCGTTCACGGCGGCGCGGGTGCCGTCAAACTGATAAAAATTGCCCCCTAGCGCTTATCCCTCAAGCGCTAATAGCTACAAAATTAATAGCAAATACCGCTTCTGCTCCTGGCAGGCCTTGTCGGCCGGAGGTCCCCAGTCGGGGTCCTGCAGTCCACGTTTCACATCGCGGCAGGCCTGCTCCATCTTGGCGTCGGGTCCGCTGCCGGGCTACGGCTGGGGCTGGGTCGTGTTCACGCGCCGCTAGCCGCCCGCGCTGTAGGCCCAGGCCCTGCGCTGCTACGGGCATGCGGAGCCTGCTGTCACCAGAACAGCCACCGCTCCAGCGCATGGAGCAAGATGAACACGATGACGCCGAGCAAGAAGAGGATCGCCTTGCGGCGCGCCCGCTCGCTCACCACCAGCTTGTAGACCGTGTACGCGGCGAGCGTGCACGCAAAAGGCGCCGCGATGGCGGCCCCGGACATGATGATCGCTGCGAGCTTGCCCCAGCCGTCGATCCCGCCCATGGTCCAGATCGAACGCAAGTAGATCGCGCTCGGAATGGCCAGGCCCACCCACAGCACCCCGGACGCCACCGCCACGCTGAAGTGGTGGGCGAGCAGGCCATAAAGCACCAATGCGCCCACCACCCCGCCCAGGAACGCCAGCCGCTTGAGCCAAAGCGGCAGCGACTCGCCAGAGCTGCGCGCTGGCGTGGCGTCACGGGCCTTCTTGGCCGCTGCGGCCGCCACCTGGGCCCTTTCTTTTTGCAGTTGTTGCTGCTTCTCGGTGGATTCGCGGGCGCCGCGCAGGAAGTCGTCCACCGCCGGGTTGTCCACCTGCACAAGGATGCGCGCGGTGCGCGACAGGGCCTGGTCGTGCTGGGGAATGATGGTCTGCAGCGCCGCCCCTTGGCTGAACCATTGCCCCATCTGCGCCAGCCAGCTGACACCAGCAGGTGGCAGTCCGTAGCCGCCCTCGACCGCACTGCACAGGTAGTACTGGGTGGTTTGCGGCGGCACCAGCGGGCGCGTGCTGTAGCGGGGCAGCGCGCATTGCATCAGCGGCGCTGCTGGCTGCAGGCCGGGGCGGCCGAGCTGTAGCGCGAACTCCGGCAGGGGCAGGGGTTCGGCCAGACTGTTGCGCACCCCCAGCCACAGGTACAGCCCCCGGGGCCGCCCATCCGGCGCCCGCCGCACCCACAAACCCGGCCCTTCCTGCACCAGCTCGGTCCCCAGCGCATCCAGCTCGGGGGGGCGGGGTACGTCAAGGCCATCACGATCCCATTCGGCCCGCAGCTGCTGCGCCTGCAGGATGGCGGGCCACACGGCCCGGGCGCGGCGCTCCAGAAAGTACGGGTCCAGCTCTCGGCCATGGGCGATGGCGGCTTCGATGCTGCTCGCAGCGGGCGCTGGCGCACCTTCCAGTGCCCGCAGCCAATCGTCCGCCAAGGCCAGCCGCAGATGAATCGCATCCGCGCCCTGGCCCACAGCCTCGGCGGCGCGCCCCCAGGCAAACCGTGCCGGGTCGGTGGGCAACACTTGCTGCGTGAGCAGGCGCTGGCGTTCCTGGGTTGTGTCTGCCTGCGCCATCGCTGGCGAGGTCTTGGTTTGCGCCCTGGCTCCCTCACTGGCCACCAGGCACACCACCAGCACCGCCCAGCCCAGCCATCGCACCAAGGCTTGCTGCCACGACATGGCCCCGTGCAGGCCAAGGCCTGCAACCTGCGCCGTTCTTCCTCGCATCGCATCCCCCTTTTTTGTTGTCGTTGTGCGCAGATTGTGCGGCCAAGGGGTTGCGGCGGCCAGGCCGTCTGGAGCATGCGACACTACTGTATGTCTCAACAGGTTTGGGCCGCGCAGGCCCTGGAAGCATTTGATGCGGTGGTGCAGGCCACCGCAGGTTTTCGCAGCCGCACTGGCCAGCGGCTGATGGCCGAGCAGGTGGCGCGCACGTTCAGCAGCGCCACGCTGGGCAAGGTGGATGAAGAAAGTGGCGAGGCCGCGCCCACGCGGTCCATCGCCGTCATCCAGGCGGGCACGGGGGTGGGCAAGTCGCTGGCGTATTGCGCACCCGCCATTGCGCTGGCGCTGGCGCGGGGCACGCGGGTGTTGATCTCTACGGCCACGGTGGCGCTGCAGGAGCAGTTGGTCAACAAAGACCTGCCCGCGCTGGCCGCGCTGCTGCCGCAGCCCTTCAAATTTGCGCTGGCCAAAGGGCGCGGGCGCTATGTGTGCAAGCTCAAGCTCGACCGCCTGGCGGGCACGGGCGAGGCGGAGGAGGAGGGCGAAGACGACCTGTTTGCGGAGGAAGAAGCCGCCGCCCGCGCCAAGCGCCCCCGGCACGAGACCGAGGCGCGCATCCAGTTCTATTCCACGATGGCGCAGACGCTGTCGAAAGGCGCATGGGATGGCGACCGCGACAGCCTGGACACGCCGCCCGAGCCCGAGGTGTGGAGCCCCGTGGCGGCCGAAGGTGCGTCGTGCACGGGCAAACACTGCCCGGCCTTCAGCCAGTGCACCTACTACGACAAGCGCAAGGAGCTGGTGGGTGCGCAGGTGATTGTGGCCAACCACGATTTGCTGCTGTCATCCCTGGGCGCGCGCGTGCTGCCCGAACTGGACAACTGCCTGCTGGTGCTGGACGAAGCCCACCACCTGCCCGCCACAGCACTCGACCAGTTTGCGTGCAGCATGGACCTGTCGCGCATCACCTGGATTGAGCGTCTTGCCAGCCGGGGCCTGCGCATTGGCGCGCTGCTAGAGGTCGAAGAGATTGCCGACATCCCCAAACACTCGGCCCAGTTGCGGCAGACACTACAGGACCTGGCGCGCATCGTGATGGACATGTACGGCGCCCAGCTCAAGAGCCAGCCCAGCGCCTGGGGCCCGGCGCGCGTGCGTGTGCCACGCGGCGAGTTGCCCGAGCCGTTGATTGCGCCCTTGGGCCTGCTGGCCGCCAGCGCCGAGGGCTTCCTCGACGCCCTGCGCGCCATCAGCAAGGCCTTACGCGCCGAGATGCGCGACAAGCCGGACGAGGCAAAGCGCCTGTCCACGCTGTACGCACAGATCGGCATGCTGGCCCCGCGCCTGGAAGAGCTGCACGCCACTGCGCAACTGCTGCTGCAGGATGCGCCCGAAGGTGCGGTGCCCGCCGCCAAATGGTTCACGCTGGAGGTGGATGGCGACTTCATCGTAGTCAAGGCGCACGCCAGCCCCATCCTGCCCGGCACCACGCTGCGCAACCACCTGTGGAGTGCAGTGCGCGGTGCGGTGCTCACATCGGCCACGCTCACCAGTTGCGGGCACTTTGATTTCTTCTTGCGCGAGGCAGGCCTGCATGGCGACGAGGCGACCACCACGCTGGAGGTACCCAGCCCCTTCAACTACGCCGCGCAGGGCACGCTGATTGCCGCTGAGACGCGCGCCGACCCCAAGAACGCCGCGCAGTTCACCACCGAGATGGTCGATGCGCTGCTGCACGACATTGCCCGTGTGGAATACGGCGCGCTGGTGCTGTTCACCTCGCGCGAGCAAATGCGCCAGGCAGTGGATGCGCTGCCCACCGCCATGCGCAGCGTGGTGCTGGTGCAGAACGCGCTGCCACGCACGCAGTTGCTGCGCCGCCACCGCGAGCGTGTGGACAACGGCGAGCCCTCGGTCATCTTCGGCATGCAGTCGTTTGGCGAGGGGCTGGATTTGCCGGGGCGGCTGTGCGAGTCGGTGTTCATCACCAAGCTGCCGTTTGCTCCACCCGACGACCCCGTGGGCGAGGCCCGCGCCGAATGGCTGCGCGCCGTGGGCCGCGACCCCTTCAGCGAGCTGGTGGTGCCTGCCACGGCCATCCGCCTCGCGCAATGGGTGGGCCGCGCGATTCGCACCGAAGAAGACATGGCGCATGTGTACTGCTACGACAAGCGCCTGACGCGCACCAGCTATGGCCAGCGCCTGCTCAAAGGCCTGCCGCCGTTTGCGCTGGAACAACGTGCGCCGCTGTAGCCGCTGTACAGTCGCCAGCCCTTGTCACTACAACAACCAGAAAGAAAAACATGCCCCACACCATTCCCGCCTGCCCCCAATGCGGCCTGGAGAACACCTACCCCGACGGCAGCAACTACGTGTGCCCCGACTGCGCCTTTGAGTGGCCCCAGGTGGCGGACGCTGCCGAGTCCGATGCCGCAGAAGCAGGCGACGGCGTGGTGCGCGATGCGAATGGCAACCCCCTGGCCGATGGCGACGCGGTGATCCTGGTGAAAGACCTCAAGGTCAAGGGCTCGTCGTCCACGCTCAAGAAGGGCACCAAGATCAAGAGCATCCGCCTGGTCGATGGCGCCGACGGCCACAACGTGGACTGCAAGACCGACCTGGGCAGCATGCTGCTGAAGTCGGAGTTTTTGAAGAAGGCTTGAGGCCACAGCCGAGCCAGGGGGCTAGCGAATACAAGCAGACCACAGAGACTGTGGCCCTTGTACGAGGGTTCACACCATGTTTCTGCGCCGCAGGGTGCCCAGCCCCAAAGCCCCCATAAACAGCGACAACACAATCATCCCCCACTCGCTCAGCGTAGGAATGGATGCGGCTCCAGACGGCGCAGCGGCCAACGACACCATCGCAAACGGGTCTGCAATGGCACCTAACTGCGTGTCGTTGTCACCGATGCCGTTGTCCACTACGGTGTAGGTGACTGAATCACCGCTCACCGTACCGTGGGTAAACCATGATGCGGCGGCGCCCCTGGTGGCAGGGCCATATTTGTAGGGCTGCAGCCCGGTGATCGATCCAGCAGGATAGTCAATGCGCACCGACAAGGTGGCGTTGGTACAGCCAGACGCAGTGAACCGAAACACTCCTTTCGGAAAGTTAGCCCCTGCGGGTGCGCCAGCAGGTACCGTGATATTGAACTGCGCTGACGCGACCGTGCAGCCGGGTGGAGTACCAATTTGCACATTGGCGCTACCCCCGCCAGGCAACTGCAAACCGGATTGGCTCCACATCTGGGGAGTGGCACTAACCGACGCTGAAGCGCCGCTGGTGCCCACTGCGTTGGTGGCCTTGACGGTGAAGGTGTAGGTCACGCCGTTGGTCAACCCAGACACTGTGCAGCTGGTGGCCGTGACCGGGGCAGGGCAGCTTACCGTGGCTCCGCCACCTGCGGGCGTGCCTGTGACTTGGTAGCTTTGTATGACGCTGCCGCCATTGTTCGCTGGCGCTGTCCAGGACAGCGTCACAGCGCCGCTGCCCACCACCGCTGTCAGGCCCGTGGGGGCGTCGGGAACCCCTTGGGGTGTGGCGCTGGCCGATGCTGAGGCACCACTGGTGCCCACTGCATTGGTGGCCTTGACGGTGAAGGTGTAGGTCACTCCGTTGGTCAGCCCAGACACGGTGCAGCTGG
>NZ_QAIH01000014.1 GCF_003060895.1 Acidovorax sp. HMWF029
GTCCTTGCCCACCACACTCATGGCGCGGGCCAGGCTGCGAGCGCACACCACCACCAGCTTGATGCCCCGGCCCGCCCGCCCGGCAATCAGCGCCTGGTTGCGTGCCAGCACGCGGAAGGTGCCCGCTCCCACGGTGCCAATGCCAATCATGCCCACGCGCAGCGGGCGTGTGGCCAGCGCACTGGCGGGGCTGGACTGGGGCTCAAGGCTCTGGACGGGATCGCGGTACATCGGCTTCTCCAAACATCAAACGAACGAACAAACAAAAAAACCCAGCTGCCAGAGCTGGGTTTCGTGCATTCGTCTTGGGAGAGAAGAGAGCGATCACCAGGTGGCTGCCGAAACGGCCACCTGCGCGTGCTCAGGTGGCCGCGGTGGTAATGGTGGTAATCATTCGTGCACCCAGTGCCCGCTTTTCACCATTGGCCCGCGAGGACGCGGGCGGCATCATGCCCATGCCTTGGAAGGCAGTGGCGCGTGCGGTGAAGGGGATGACGGTGTACGACATGAAGGGCGCAGTGTACCGGATGCGGGCCGGGGCCCGTCAACCCGCCTGTGTGGGGCTGTGGCTCGATGGCCTCACCGGGCTTCTCCGTGCCTCAACGGCGGCCACCCGCACCATGTGGATCGCATCGAACGGGCAACGCACCGCACACAGCGCGCACCCGGTGCAACCCGGCGCATCGTGCAGGGTGGAACACTTGGGGCCCCAGGGGCCAGTGCCCTGCACCTGCAGCGACAGCACATGCGGAGGGCACACGGCAATGCACCAGCCGCAGCCGGTGCAGCGCCGGGGGTCGATGGAGGGCAGGGCCTTGGGGGCGGCGGTGGTCATGGGGTGTCGTGTGGTGTGCAGTGTGCCGCCGTTGTGCACACGGCACAAGGCGCGCTACAGTGCCGCCATGAACGCAGAACCCCACCCCACCATCACCCGCCATCTGTTGATCACCGGCCATGTGCAGGGCGTGGGCTACCGCTGGTCCATGGTGCAGGCCGCCGAACGCATGGGCGTGACGGGCTGGGTGCGCAACCGGCAAGATGGCCGCGTGGAGGCCTGCGCCTGGGGCACCGAGCAGGCCGTGCTTGCCCTCATCGATTGGGCGCACCGGGGGCCAGAGCATGCGTGCGTTGACCGCGTCGTGGTCGGCAACGTACCCGATGGTGGTGAGGCCCCGCAGGGCTTTGTGCAGCGCGAGACGGTGTAGACCCGCACCCCGCCTCGCCCCTGCCCTGCGTCACGCGCCGGTGCATGGCAAAACGGTTGACCTTGAGGGAGAACATGGAACCCTCGGGCGTTTCATCCCGCCACTTGGCAAGCGTGGGCGGTTTGAAGGTGCTGTTGCCGGTGCCGTTGACTTCGATGGCAATGATCTCGCTCTGGCTGCGGCTTGCAGAGGTGTCCATGGCGTTGTCCTTCAGGTGTCCATGCAACGGTCACTGTGGCAATGGCTTGCCTGGCAGTTCCACCCGTGCCTGCAGCCCTTGCGCACCATCCTCGCGCGGCCCCAGCACCAGCTGGCCGCCGAGCGCCTTGGCCAGTTCGCTGGCAATGGCCAGGCCCAGGCCCGTGCCGCCGGTGCCCCGGTTGCGCGAATCCTCCAGCCGCACATAGGGCTGCAGTACGGCGGATAGCTCTGCTGGAGGTATGCCGGGGCCATGGTCCTGAACGCGCACAAGCCACTGGCCTGGCCCGCCTGCTTCCAGTGTCAAATCTGCAGCGCCTGCGAACTTGAGAGCGTTGTCCACCAGGTTGCACAGCAGGCGGCGCAGGGCCTGGGGGCGCGTGTCGCAGGTCACGTCTACTGCCTGCAGCACCTGCACGGGCAGGCCCGTGTCGGCATAGTCGCGTGCAATGCTCTCCACCAGCGCACGCAGGTTCACGCGCTGCGGAGGCTCGCGCACAGCCTGGGGCGAGCGCGCGTAGGCAATGCCCTCCTCCACCAGCGATTGCATCTCGGCCAGGTCGGCGTGCAGCTTGTCGCGCAGCGTGGTGTCGTCCAGCAGGTCGGCGCGCAGGCGCAGGCGGGTGATGGGTGTTTGCAGGTCGTGCGAGACGGCGGCCAGGATCTGCATGCGCTCGTGCAGGTGCGTCTGAATGCGTTGCTGCATGCGGTTGAATGCTGCGGCGGCACGCACCACTTCGCGCGGACCGTCTTCGGCCAGCAGCACGGCGTGGCGGTCTGCGCCCAGTGCGTCGGCCGCATCGGCCAGCGTGCTCAGGGGCCGTGTGGCCGCGCGCACGGCCCAGGCGCACAGGCCTACCAGCAACGCCAGCTGCAGCGCCAGCGCGCCCAGCACCCAGGGTGAAATCTGCAGCCGGGGCTCGTCCATGTCCACTGCCAGCGAGGTGCCGTCGCTCAACTGGAGCTGCAGGCGCAGCTCGGTGCCGGGCACGCGGGGGTCGATCACCTGCACTGTCTGACCTGTGGGCAGCGTCGCCCTCACGGCGCTGGCGACAAGGCGGGCAAGTTGGGATGGGTCTTCGGGGGCGTCGAGCGGATCGGCCAGTGCAAAGCGGTAGTTGCGGCGTGCCAGCCGCTCCAACCACTGCGCGCGCTCGGTAGCGGGCAGGCGCTCCAGCATGGCCACTGAGCTGGCCACATCGCTCGCGAAATACGACACCATGGCCCGACGCATGGTCATGCTGCGCTCGGTGAACGCCAGCACAAACGTCAACGCATGCGCCAACGCCAGGCCCAGTGCCAGCACGAGCAGGATGCGACCGAACAGCGAGTGGGGCCACCAGCGCAGCGTCATGGCGCCGCCTTTGGGGGCGCTGATGCAGCGTGCACGTCAGCGCAGAACACATAGCCCTCGTTGCGCACCGTCTTGATGTAGCGCGAGCCGCGTGCTCCGTCGCCCAGCCGCTGGCGCACGCGGCTGACCAGCAGATCGATGGAGCGGTCGAACACATCGGCATCGCGCCCCTGCGTGAGCTGCAGCAGCTGGTCGCGATTGAGGATGCGCTGGGGGTGGTCCAGCAGCACGCGCAGCAGCCGGTATTCGGCGCCCGATAGCGCCACTACCGCACCGGTGGCATCGAGCAGGTGGCGCGCCGTGGTGTCCAGCCGCCAGTCGCCAAACGCGAGGTGGCGCGCGGGCTCGGCCACGGCCAGGTTGGGCGGCAGCATGCGCGTGCGTCGCAGCACCGCGTGGATGCGGGCCAGCAGCTCGCGCGCGGCAAAGGGTTTGGTCAGATAGTCGTCCGCACCCAGCTCCAGGCCCAGGATGCGGTCGGCCTCGTCGCTGCGTGCGGTGAGCATGATGATGGGCAGCGGTGGGGCGCCTGGGCTGCGCAGCTCGCGGCACAGGGTGATGCCGTCGGTACCCGGCAGCATGAGGTCCAGCACCAGCAGGTCGATGCGCTGGGTGGCCAGCACCTCGCGCATTTGCCGCCCGTCGGCGGCCACGCTCACCTGCAGGCCCTGGCGCTGCAGGTACTCGGCGGCCAGCTCGCGGATGCCAGCGTCGTCATCGACGATCAGGATGTGGTCGGGCGGTCGCGTGGTCATGGTGGCCATTGTCCGGGCTTTGGCGAGACCGTGGTGGGACGACGGCAGACCCGTATGTATCTGAACTTGTCTGCTCTGCGCTTCGACAAGCGCGCATACCAAAAGGCCTGGGCCAGACAAATCGCCGATACCTGCGCTGGCTTCAATGAGGTTTTCCTGAACTTCACGAGGACCTTGCCATGAAACTTCCCTTCGCAGTGGCCGCACCGGCCACCCTGGCCGTCTTGTTGGCCCTGGGTTTGACACACGCTGCCGGTGCGCAAGAAACGGCAGCAGTGCCGCCAGCCACTGCCAAGCAGGGCGCTGCCCACCCCAAGGCGCCGCTGGGCCGCTGGATCACCGAAAGCGGCAACCTGGAGGTGAACATCGCCCCCTGTAACCCCGGTGGCGGCAACGCCCTGTGCGGCAAAGTGGTGCGTGTACTGGCCAACCGTTCCATGAGCGCGCCAGGCACCGACATGGCTGCTGCCGACGCGCGGCCTGCATTGGGCATGACGCTGCTGTCGGGCCTGCGCTCCGCCGATGGCGGCACCAACGAGTACCACGGCGAAATCTACAACCGTGAGAACGCCAAGACCTACCGCGTCAACCTGACGCCGGCCGAGCCTGAGCAACTGCTGGTGCACGCGTACGTGGGCATTCCGCTGTTTGGCAAAACCCAGGTGTGGCGCCGCCCGGCGGCCGAGCAGGGGAGCGGGCAATGACCATGGCCACCACCTCGCCATGGCTGGCCGTGGCCGCCGGCATGCTCACAGTAGGGGCGCCCTGCGTGTTGCCCATGCTGCCAGTGGTGCTGGGGGCCTCGGTGAGCGGCGCCGACTCAGCGCAGCGCACACGCCCACTGTTCATTGCCCTGGGCTTTGCGCTGTCGTTCGCGGCCGTGGCACTGCTGTTCAGCAGCTTCACGCAGGTGCTGGGTGTGTCGCAAGAAGGCCTGCGCCGGTTTGCCGCCGTGATGCTGCTTGTGTTTGGCGTGCTCACGGTGTGGCCCCGGCCCTTCCAGTGGCTCAGCCAACATGCGGGCGGCATGCTCAGCCGCGTGGCCAGCCTGGGCATGGGCAGCGGCGGTGGCAATTGGGGTGGGCTCCTGCTGGGCCTGAGCCTGGGCGCGGTCTGGACACCGTGCGCCGGGCCGGTGCTCGCTTCCATCCTCACCCTCATCGCCACGGAGCCCGCAGGCGTGGGCACTGCCGTGCTACTGCTCGCGTATTCCACCGGCGCGGCGCTGCCCATGCTGGCCATTGCCTATGGCGGCCAAGCCGCAGCCACCCATGTGCGCCACATTGCCCGCCACGCACACCGCGTGCAGCAGGTGTTTGGGGTGGTGGTCATTGCCATCGCGCTGGCCATGTTGTGGGAGGTGGATGGGCATATCACCGTTTGGCTCACGCAGTTCTATCCCTCGGGCGGGGGCGGCCTGTAAGGGGCGACACCCCACCGATTGCAAGGAGCTTTCACCATGACATTGAACCCCTCTTCCCCACGCTTTTCCGAGCGCCGCGCCTTCCTGGCGTCGATGGCCGCTGCACTGGCGGCCCCTGGCTTGGCATATGCAGCGGGCCCCGCCAGTCCCGCTGCGGCACTGCCCGACTTGGGCGCTGCGCCCGAGTTCACTGGCATCGAGCGCTGGCTCAATTCCGAACCGCTGAGCCTGGCGCAGCTGCGCGGCCGCGTGGTGCTCGTGGATTTCTGGACCTATGCCTGCGTCAACTGCATTCGCACCCTGCCCCATGTGAACCGATGGGCCGAGCGGTACACGCCCCAGGGCCTCACGGTGGTGGGCGTGCACACGCCCGAGTTTCCGTTCGAGCGCTCTGCCAGCAATGTCGAAGCGGCTATGCGCCGCCATGGTGTGAAGCACCCCGTGGCGCAGGACAACCGCTACGGCACCTGGAAGGCCTACAGCAACCAGTATTGGCCCGCTACCTACCTCATCGATGCGCAGGGGCGTATTCGCTACAAGCACTTCGGCGAAGGCGAGTACGAGCGCACCGAGGGCGTGATCCGCACGCTTCTGGCCGCGCGGGGCTGATCTGCCCGATCGATTCCGTTTTCTTTTTTGTTCTTCCCCATCCCATGTTTCTTGACCGAGGCCTTCTCACCATGCGCTCTTTTCATCGCCACCTCACCCCTTCCTTCACCGCCGTCGCCTTGGCCTGCACCCTGCTGGGGATTGCGCCTGCCAGCCAGGCCCAGGCTCCGCAGCTGCCGCCGCCGGACGCCACCAACCCTGTGACCCTGCAGTTGATGCAGGGCTTCCCCCCGGCGCCCGACAAGATCGTGCGGCTGGCCAACATCCTCAAGTACCCCAACGTGCGCTGGGCCGCCCAGCACCTGCGCGAACTGGGGCCTACGGCCACCATCTGGCGCGGTGCGGCAGCGCCCAGCGCACTGCCCGCAGCGCCGCGCGCCTTGCCCGATACCCTGGGGTTTGCCGACGACAAGGGCGCCACCACCACGCTGGCCGACTGGCAAAAGGCCACCTACACCGACGCCCTGCTGGTGCTGCACCGGGGCCGTGTGGTGTACGAGCGCCATTACATCGGCATGCAGCCGCAGCAGCCGCACGTGCTGTGGTCCATGAGCAAATCGCTGGTGGGCCTGCTGGTGACCGAGCTGATCCAGGAAGGCGCGATTGATGCCAACGCGCTCATCCCCCGCTACCTGCCCGAGCTGGCCACCAGCGCCTGGGCCGATGCCACTGTGCAGCAGACCCTGGACATGACCACCGGCGTGAAATACGCCGAGAACTTTGCCGACCCCACCTCGGGCGTGTTCCAGTACCTGGCCGCCGCAGGCCTGCAGCCTGCGCCCCCGGGCATCACCGTGGCCAAGAGCATGACCGAGCACCTGCCCACCCTGCAGAAGGAAGGCGAGCACGGCACCGCGTTTGCCTACAAATCGGTGGACACGGAGGTGCTGGGCTGGCTGCTGCAGCGCGTGACTGGCAAGAGCTACGCCACCCTGCTGTCCGAGCGCATCTGGTCCAAGCTGGGCGCACAGGAGGACGCCTATGTGTTTGCCGACGCGAACGGCGGCCAGGCCACCAGCGTGGGCGTGAACGCCACCCTGCGCGACCTGGGCCGCCTGGGCGAAATGCTGCGATCCAACGGCCGCTTCAACGGCCAGCAGATCGTCTCGCCCGCCGCCATTGCCGAGCTGCGCAAGGGCGCCGACCCCACCAAGTTCAGCAAGGCCCCCGGCACCGCCATGCGCGCGGGCTACTCGTACCACAACCAGTGGTGGGTGCCCCACGATGCCGATGGCAGCTTCGAAGCCAAAGGCCTGATGGGCCAGCACATCCACATCAACCCGACGGCCGAGCTGGTGGTGGTGAAACTCTCCACGCACCCCGTGCCCAACACCGCCTTCACCCACGCGCTGGACCGGCAGGCTTTTGCGGCGCTGGCCAAGGCGGTGCGCTGAGCCCAGCACCCCCATTGCCGCGCAGCACGCACCCCTTGCGGGGTGCCCCGGAAGACCGTGCTTGCACAGGCCGCGCCCAAGTGCAGCGCGGGCAAGGTTCTGTGCCGCTGACTGCGCAACATGGCGCGAAAGTCCGGGCGCGACGGGCCTGCTCAGGCGGGGCGTGTGAAGCCCCTCAGCGCTTGTCAGCCCCGCCGCTGCAGATCCCGCGCCCCATAAGCGCAGTAACCCGGCTTGGGGCTCTTCTTCTGCGGGTGCAGGCGGCAGGTCTCGGGCCGCTTGTCATACACCGTGCACAGCCGCGTCTTGGGGTCGAGAAAGTTGCAGTCCCCACTCGCCCGCCGCGCCATCGTGAAGATGGCGTTCTTGTGATTGAAGTGGTCAATCAACCGCGCCTTCTGCAGCCGCTTGGCAATGTGGCGGATTTCTTCATGCTCGGCCTCGAACGGGTCCACCAGTTCAAGCCGCACCAGGTCCGACAGCTGCACCTCCAGCGGCATCGTGCAGCAGTTGGCCGCGCAGGTGTCGCACAGGCCCGCGCGGTAGCGGGTCCAGGTGTCCAGGCGGTCTACGTCAACGATGGAGATGGGGGAGCGCATGGGGGTGCAGGCGGATGGGTAGCGGCTAGCGGTAGAACTAAGAAAAGCTAGCGCGATAGGTGGCGGGGTCCAGGTCGCAGTGCTGATCCAGTGCGCCTTTCAGAGAGAACAGTTTTGGAGCCCGCCGAAACTCAAATAGGCGACACAATGTGAAGTCAGCACCCGCGTCTCGGGAAAACCGCAATTCGTTCTTGGATACGAAAAACGGTGTGTCTTTACCAAATGCAGTGGTTTTCACTTCAATAAATCGCTCGCGGCCATTCGCATCGAAAGACAGGATGTCATAGCCAAGGCCATCCCCCCTTGTTTGCGAAACGTGCTCTACCCGCTCAGCAAGATTGCGTTTTCCAATGTGAACCAGTCGCCACTGTTCGTACCGAAAAACGAACTCTTCTCCTGCCTGGCCTAACGAGCTATTGCGGGACTCGATCGCGAGGTAGTCACGCTTGGCGGGCAGATTGCCGTAAGGCGGGCTTGTCTCACCGATACTGTGGCGTTTTAGCGGTGCTTCGGTTTCGACTCTGGAGAAATCCACAATTTCTGGGGGGACTGCAGGTTGGTGTGCAGCCGCAAGCGCCAGTGAATCCAGGGCAGAGGATTGGTCAACTTGTTGCTCCACTACTTCACGTAGTAAACGCTGGTAGTTCGGTCGTGGTTGATAGCCGCGCAGGTACGGGCAGCCCAGATGGATGAGCACTGCACTTATATTGCAGCGCTTGAATTCAACCGAACCGGCAGAGCGACCATTGAGCTTCTCAAGCAAGGCGCGACGGTGTGCAGCCTTGCTGTAGGCCTGACCAGCCAGTTCAAGATTGAGCATCTTGAGGTAGTCGGCAACAATGGCTTCTACCTCTGCCTGAGACCAGTCCATGTCCGGTTCAACCGAGTCAGCTGACTCTGTCAAACGTCAATATTCCCCGCTCGCAGCGCATTCGTCTCAATAAAGTCTCGACGCGGCTCCACCTCATCCCCCATCAGCATCGTGAACACGCGGTCGGCCTCGATCGCGTCATCAATCTGCACGCGCAGCAGGCGGCGCACGGTGGGGTCCATGGTGGTTTCCCACAGCTGCTCGGGGTTCATTTCGCCCAGGCCCTTGTAGCGCTGGCGGGCGGTGGTGCGTTCGGCTTCGCTGATCAGCCACTTCATGGCCTGGCGGAAGTCGCCCACTTTTTCTTCCTTCTGCTTGTCGCCTTCGCCGCGCAGGGCTTTGGCACCCTCGCTGAGCAGGCCACGGAAGGTTTCGGCGGCTTCGGCCAGGGCGGCGTAGTCGGCGCCGTGCACGAAATCTTGGGTGATGACGCTGCTCTTGATGTTGCCGTGGTGGCGGCGGCTGATGCGCAGCAGGGGCTTGTCGGTGCGGGCGTCGAATTCACCGGCCACTTCGGCGGGGGCGCCGGTAGTGTTCAGCTCGCGCAGCTTGGCTTGCAGGGCCACGGCACTGGCTTCGGCGTCGGCCACGGAGTCGAGCTTGAGGCTCACGCCGTCGGCAATGGCGCGCAGGGCTTCGGCGTCCATGAAGTTGCCCAGGCGGGCGATGACGCTTTCAGCGATCTGGTGCTTGCGTGCCAGCTCGGCCAGGGTCTCGCCGGTCAGGGTTTGCGGGTTGGCGCCGCCGGTGGTCACGCTGGCGTGGTTGAGCGCAATGCGCAGCAAGAAGCTGTCGAGCGCGGGGCCGTCTTTCAGGTACAGCTCTTCCTTGCCCGCCTTGACCTTGTACAGCGGTGGCTGGGCGATGTAGATGTGGCCGCGCTCGACCAGTTCGGGCATCTGGCGGTAGAAGAAGGTGAGCAGCAGGGTGCGGATGTGGGCGCCGTCCACGTCCGCGTCGGTCATGATGATGATGCGGTGGTAGCGCAGTTTGGCCACATCAAAGTCGTCGCCGCCGGTGGTGCCGCCGGCCTTGCCGATGCCAGTGCCCAAGGCGGTGATCAGCGTGAGGATTTCGTTGCTGGTCAGCAGCTTTTCGTAGCGGGCTTTTTCCACGTTCAGGATCTTGCCGCGCAGGGGCAGGATGGCCTGGAACTTGCGGTCGCGACCTTGCTTGGCAGAGCCGCCGGCGGAGTCACCCTCGACGATGTAGATCTCGCACATCGCCGGGTCTTTTTCCTGGCAGTCGGCCAGCTTGCCAGGCAGGCCCATGCCGTCGAGCACGCCCTTGCGGCGGGTCATTTCGCGGGCCTTGCGGGCGGCTTCGCGGGCGCGGGCGGCTTCCACGATCTTGCCGCAGATGATCTTGGCGTCGGCAGGCTTTTCTTGCAGGTAGTCGGTGAGCAGCTTGCCCACGATGTCTTCGACCGGCGCGCGCACTTCGCTCGACACCAGCTTGTCTTTGGTCTGGCTGCTGAACTTGGGCTCGGGCACCTTCACGCTGAGCACGCAGCACAGGCCTTCGCGCATGTCGTCGCCGGTGACTTCGACCTTGGCTTTCTTGGCCAGCTCGTTTTCTTCGATGTACTTGTTGATGACGCGGGTCATCGCGGCGCGCAGGCCGGTGAGGTGGGTGCCGCCGTCACGCTGGGGGATGTTGTTGGTAAAGCACAGCACTTGCTCGGTGTACGCGCTGTTCCACTGCATGGCCACTTCCACGCCGATGTGCGTGCCGGGGATGCCGCCATAGGTTTCGGCCGGGCGTTCGCCCGCTGCATAGAACGATGTGGGATGCAGAACGGTCTTGCCCTTGTTGATGAACTCGACAAAGCCGCGCACGCCGCCAGCGCCGGAGAAGTCGTCTTCCTTGCCGCTGCGCTCGTCCTTCAAGCGGATGCGCACGCCGTTGTTCAAAAACGAGAGTTCGCGCAGGCGCTTGGCCAGGATCTCGTAGTGGAAGTCGTTGTTCTCTTTGAAGATCTCGGTGTCGGGCAGGAAGTGCACTTCGGTGCCGCGCTTTTCGGTCTCGCCGGTCACCTTCATGGGGCTGACTTCAAAGCCGTCCACGGCGGACAGCAGGCGGTCTTGCACAAAGCCGCGTGCAAATTCGATCTGGTGCACCTTGCCTTCGCGGCGCACCGTCAGGCGCAGCCATTTGCTAAGGGCGTTCACGCAGCTCACGCCCACGCCGTGCAGGCCGCCGGACACCTTGTAGCTGTTCTGGTTGAACTTGCCGCCAGCGTGCAATTCGGTCAGCGCAATCTCGGCAGCCGAGCGCTTGGGCTCGTGCTTGTCGTCCATCTTCACGCCGGTGGGGATGCCCCGGCCGTTGTCGGTCACGCTGATGGAGTTGTCGGTGTGGATGGTGACGACGATGTCGTCGCAGTGGCCGGCCAGGGCTTCGTCGATGGAGTTGTCCACCACCTCGAATACCAGGTGGTGCAGACCGGTGCCGTCGCTCGTGTCGCCGATGTACATGCCGGGACGCTTGCGCACGGCCTCCAGGCCTTCGAGGATGGTGATGGCGCCTTCGCCGTAGCTTTCGCTGGCGCCGGCCTGGTTGGTGTCGATCTTTTGGGGAACAGGCTCACCCGTGCCGGTAGGTTCTTGCTCGGGCAGGTTGTTGTCAGCAGTCATGGTGGGCCTTGGGGTCCGTGGAAACCGGGGTTTCCAATAAGTTCAATGGTCAAATTGGGCTCTACCGCCTATTCAGTAAGCGCTAGTAGCTATCAATACGATAGTAAATATGGTGCAGCCGTGCGATGGTGCGATGGTGCAGTGGTGCGGCAGGTGAGGTGCCGCCTCACGCACTCACTTCTTAGATGCGCATGGGCATCACCACATACTTGAAGCTGTCGTTGTCAGGGATGGTCATCAGCGCAGAGCTGTTGCCGTCCGACAGCTCCACCTTCACCATGTCCTGGCCCATGTTGGCCAGGGCGTCGATGAGGTAGGTCACGTTGAAACCGATCTCGATGGTGTCGCCACCGTAGTCGATGTCGAGTTCGTCCACGGCCTCTTCCTGCTCGGCGTTGTTCGACGCCACGCGCAGCGTGCCGGGCTCGATGTTCAGGCGCACGCCCTTGAACTTGTCGCTGGTCATGATGGCCGTGCGTTGCAGGCTGGCCAGCAGCGGTGCGCGGCCCAGGGTGACGCTGTTCTTGTGGTTCTTGGGGATCACGCGGTTGTAATCAGGGAACTTGCCCTCAACCAGCTTGGTGACGAACTCCATGCCGCCAAAGGTGAACTTGGCCTGGTTGTTGGCAAACTGCATCTCGATGTGGGGCTGGTTCTCGCCACCCGCATCAGACAGCAGGCGCTGCAGCTCGATCACGGTCTTGCGCGGCAGGATGACTTCCTGCTTGGGCACTTCCACATCCAGCGTGGCACTGGCAAAGGCCAGGCGGTGGCCGTCTGTGGCGACCAGGCTCAGGGTTTTGCCCTCGGCCACAAACAGGATGCCGTTGAGGTAGTAGCGGATGTCCTGCACGGCCATCGCAAACGACACCTGACCGAGCAGATCCTTCAGCGTCTTTTGCGGCACGGCGAACACGGGGCCGAAGGCGGCAGACTCCTGCACCAGCGGGAAGTCTTCGGCAGGCAGGCTTTGCAGCGTGAAGCGGCTCTTGCCGCCTTTCAAGACCAGCTTGGACTGTTGCGACTCCAGGCTCACCGTTTGGTCGCCGGGCATGGTGCGCAGGATGTCGATGAGCTTGCGCGCGCCCACGGTGGTGGTGAAGTCGCCGGTGTCGCCGCCCAATTCTGCGGTGGTGCGGATCTGGATTTCGAGGTCGCTGGTCGTCAGCTGCAGGGCATTGCCCGTCTTGCGGATCAGCACATTGGCCAGGATGGGCAGCGTGTGGCGGCGCTCCACGATGCCAGCCACGGACTGCAGTACCGCGAGAACCTTGTCTTGTGTTGCCTTCAGGACGATCATGTCTTCAACCTCTTGTGGTTTTTGGAACGGAGCTTGGACAGCGGCACGGGTTGTGCCTCCCCCTGCTGCACAACCCGTCATTTTGCCCTTTTACGGGGCGGTTTCTGTTCGGTGCATCTACCCCCACCGATCAGCCTTTCAGGGTCTGCTCCAGCACATGCAGCTGTTGGTTCAACTCGGTCAGTTGCTGGCGCTCGCCCGAAATCTTGCGAACTGCATGCAAAACCGTGGTGTGGTCCCGCCCGCCGAACAATTCTCCGATCTCTGGAAGGCTTTTTTGCGTCAGTTCCTTGGCCAGGTACATCGCGATCTGGCGCGGGCGGGCAATGCTGGCCGGGCGCTTCTTGCTGTACATGTCGGCGACCTTGATCTTGTAATAGTCGGCCACCGTCTTCTGGATGTTTTCTACAGAGATCTGCCGGTTCTGGATGGACAGCAGATCGCGCAGCGCCTCGCGGGCGAGCTGGATGGAGATTTCCTTCTGGTTGAAGCGCGAGTACGCCAGGATCTTGCGCAGCGCGCCTTCCAGTTCGCGCACGTTGGAGCGCACATTCTTGGCCACGAAGAAGGCCACTTCCTCGGGCATCTCGGTGCCTTCGGCGCGGGCCTTGTTGATCAGGATGGCCACGCGCATCTCCAGCTCGGGCGGTTCCAGCGCAACCGTCAGGCCCGAATCGAAGCGCGAGACCAGGCGGTCGTGGATGTTGGTCAGGCCCTTGGGGTAGGTGTCCGACGTCATCACGATGTGGCTCTTCTTGGTCAGCAGGGCCTCGAACGCGTTGAAGAATTCTTCCTGCGTGCGGTCCTTGTTGGCGAAGAACTGCACGTCGTCGATGAGCAGCAGGTCGAGCGAGTGGTAGCGTTCCTTGAACTCGTCGAAGGTGCGACGCTGGTAGGCCTTAACCACATCCGACACGAACTGCTCCGCATGGATGTAGAGAACTTTGGCGTCGGGCTTGTCCTGCAGCAGGCGGTTACCCACAGCATGCATCAGGTGGGTCTTACCCAGGCCGACGCCGCCGTAGATGAACAACGGGTTGTACAGGTGGCCGGGCATGCCCGCCACGTGCATCGCGGCCGAGCGCGCCATGCGGTTGGCAGTGCCCTCGACCAGGGTCTCGAAGGTCAGGGCTGCGTTGAGCCGGTTGCGGAAGGCGCCGGCGGCTGGCTCGTCACTGATGACAGGAGATTCCGTCGGCGCCGGGGCTGTGGAAGGCTCGGGCGATACGGGACGCACATAAGTGCGGGTAACGGATTCACGCTGAGCGAGCGCTAACTCCAGCGAAACTGGCTGGCCATACAGGCCCTCCAGAAGTGCGGCAATACGGCCTGCATATTGGGCGCGGATCCAGTCCAGCTTGAAGCGGTTGGCCACCAACAGGGTGACCTTGGAAAAATCCTCGGCCACCTGGGCGACCAGGGGCTTGATCCAGGTGTTGAACTGTTGTTCAGGCAGGTCTTGCGCCAGTTGTTCTATGCAGGCCTGCCATAGGCCTTGGCCGGCATCTGCACCGGGGGATGGCTGGGGGCTGCGGGTGGGTTCCTCGGTCATTTCTCGGGGATTCTTGTTGTGGATAGGAGGAACGGTACTGGGC
>NZ_QAIH01000158.1:0-2551 GCF_003060895.1 Acidovorax sp. HMWF029
GTCGATCTACAGGCCATGGAAGAGGTCGTGGCAAAGCCGGTGTTGGATTCTGCCGCGGGGGCGGCGCTGCCCACTGCAGTGGCTGATGCCGATGTGGCCGGGGCTGCGGAGGTCGTGCGGGGTGGGTACGAGCTTCCTGCTGCCGATCCGTATGACTCCATCGGGCTGGACGACGCGGTGACCTTAGGGAAGGCTGGAGGGAGAAGTTCCTTGGCTGACATCGGGGAGGCCTTGGTCGAGGCGACCGGGCGCGCTGTGGCAGCGGAGCCCGCGCTGGAGCGCCATGGAGAGGCGCTTTCCTCTGACTTGTTGAGCGCTGACCATCGTGATGCCCCCCCGGTAGTGTCCGCAACTCTGGGGGGCGTGCCTGAGCCCCTGCCGTCGGTGGATTTTGTGCAGCGGCCTGTAGTGGATGAGATACCGGCCGCGTTGGAGCTGGTCGCAGATGATTCTCCGGCTGCGGTGTTGCAGGCGCGCAGCCGTAAGCCCATGGCCAGCCAGGCGGATGAAGATGAGCAGGGTGAAGCGACTGCGCATGAGGCCGGGCCGGAGGTCAGTTTTGTGGTTGCTGCGCGGCGCAAGGCTTTCTGGCGCAAGCCGATGGTGCGTGCAGTGCTGATGCTTGTGTTGCTGGTCTTGGTGGTGGGCTTGTTGCTGCAGGTCGCTGTCCAGGAGCGTGACCGCATCGCAGCCACGGACCCGCGTGCAAGGCCGTGGCTGCACAGGTTGTGTGAGCCCTTGCAATGTGAGGTTGCCCCTCAGCGCCAGATTGCCGATGTGGTTATCGACAGTTCTTCATTCAACAAGGCCCGAGGCGACAGTTACCAGCTGGCGTTGGCCATGAAGAGCAAGGCGGACATTCCGTTGGCCATGCCAGCCGTAGAGTTGACCTTGACCGATGCCCAGGACCAGCCGGTGCTGCGCCGGGTGCTGCTGCCGACCGACATGGCCGCGCCGGCGGAGCTGCCAGCGCGTGGCGAATGGAGCACGTCGGTATCGGTGATCGTGACCACAGGCGGCGCGCGCGTGGCCGGGTACCGGCTGCTGGCGTTTTATCCCTGAATTTTCACTAACCTACGGACCGATTCATTTCTATGGCTGCCCTCATTTGTGGTTCCCTGGCATTCGACACCATCATGACCTTCGAGGGGCGCTTTGCCGAGCAGATACTGCCCGACCAGTTGCATATCCTCAACGTGTCGTTCCTGGTGCCTTCCCTTCGCCGCGATTTTGGTGGGTGTGCGGGCAATATTGCCTACAGCCTCAAGCTCCTGGGTGGTGAGCCTTTGCCCATGGCCATGTTGGGCAGTGACGGGGCCGACTATCTTCAGCGGTTGGAGTCGTTGGACATCGATTGCCGCCACGTGGGCCAGGTGCAGGACACCTACACCGCACAGGCCATGATCATGACGGACCGCGACAACAATCAGATCACGGCCTTCCACCCGGGGGCCATGATGCAGGCGCACGTCAACCGCATTGATGTGGGCACGACGGCGAGTGTGGGGATCATTGCGCCCGATGGGCGTGATGCCATGTTGGAGCATGCAGCCCAGTTCGTGGCGGCTGGCATTCCCTTCGTATTCGATCCTGGCCAGGGGCTGCCTATGTTCAGTGGGGAAGAGTTGGCGAAGTTCATTGACCAGGCATCCTGGGTCACGGTCAATGATTACGAAGGAAAGATGCTGAGCGATCGCACCGGCTGGACTCTGGCTGAAATCTCGCGCAAGGTGGAGGGGCTGGTGGTTACCTTGGGGGCTGAGGGCTGCGAGGTTTGGGTTGCCGGCGAGAAGACCCATGTGCCTGCCGTGGTGCCGACACAGGTGGTGGACCCCACGGGATGTGGTGATGCTTGGCGTGGTGCGCTGCTGTTTGGCCTGGAGCGGGGTTGGGCGCTGCCACGTTGCGCGGCGCTGGGTAACCGCGTGGGGGCCCTCAAGATTGCGCAGCGCGGCCCCCAGAACTACACATTGGATTTTGCGGTGGAGTGAGCCGTGGCCGGGATTGGGTAAAGGGGCCTGAACAGATGTTTGAGCCCGGTCTAGCGCCGATATGACCATGCTGTCGCCGCGAGGTGTGGCCCATGCTGCCTCACTGTTTGTTGGCTGGCGTGCTGCAGGCGTAAAAAAACCCGGTGCACAGGCACCGGGTTGAGCGTGTGATAAGCCTGAATTAAGGCTTGTTGCCCGTAGGGAAGGGCCAGGCAGCCTGAGGATTCAGGGTGGTCTGCGCTGCTGGTGCGGCAGCAGGGGCAGGCGCCTTGGGGGCCTTTTTGGCGGGTGCAGCTTTTTTGGCGGGGGCCTTGGCAGTCGCCTTCTTTGCGGGTGCTGCTGCCTTCTTGGAAGGTGCGTCCTTCTTTGCGGGTGCTGCGGGCTTCTTTGCTACTACTGCCTTTTTGGCGGGAGCGGCTTTCTTTGCCGGTGCAGCTGCCTTCTTGGCGGGAGCGGCTTTCTTCGCTGCTACAGCCTTCTTGGCTGGGGCGGCTTTCTTTGCCGGTGCTGCTGCCTTCTTGGCGGGAGCGGCTTTCTTCGCTGCTACAGCCTTCTTGGCT
>NZ_QAIH01000158.1:2563-19660 GCF_003060895.1 Acidovorax sp. HMWF029
GTGCAGCTGCCTTCTTGGCTGGTGCAGCCTTCTTGGCTGCTACGGGCTTCGCAGTTGCGGCTTTTTTCGCGGGGGCAGCCTTTTTGGCGGCGGGTTTTTTCGCAGTTGCCATCATGTTCTCCTTGGGTCAATTTGCAAAGAGCACTTCCTGTCTGCAGTGGACAGAAAGCGATCCATGGAGATGGAATAGAACTCCATCTCCATGAACACGGGAGCGCTCCATACGGCTGCGCTCTGCGGCGCTGTCTGTCTGGGGCGTGGTGTAAAAATCCATGGTGGTGTGATGCGACAAAGGCGCTAGTCCCAGGACAGCGCACCACCGGACTGGTATTCAATAACCCGGGTTTCGAAGAAGTTGCGTTCCTTCTTCAGGTCAATCATCTCGCTCATCCACGGGAACGGGTTTTCTTCGTTGGGGAACAGAGTCTCCAGCCCGATCTGTGTAGCGCGGCGGTTGGCGATGTAGCGCAGGTAGCCTTTGAACATCGAGGCATTCATGCCCAGCACACCGCGTGGCATGGTGTCTTCGGCGTAGCGATACTCCAGCTCAACCGCCTTGAGGAACAGCGCCTTGATCTCGGCTTTGAACTCTGCGGTCCACAAGTGCGGGTTCTCCAGTTTGAGCTGGTTGATCAGGTCGATGCCGAAATTGCAGTGCATGGACTCGTCACGCAGGATGTACTGGTACTGCTCGGCCGCACCGGTCATCTTGTTCTGGCGGCCCAGCGCCAGGATTTGTGTGAAGCCCACGTAGAAGAACAGCCCTTCCATCAGGCAGGCGAACACGATGAGCGACTTGAGCAGCGTCTGGTCGGTCTCGAAGGTGCCGGTGTGGAAGTTGGGGTCCATGATCGCCTCGATGAAGGGGATCAGGAACTCGTCCTTGTCGCGGATCGAAGCGACCTCCAGGTAGGCGCTGAAGATCTCGCCTTCGTCCAGGCCCAGCGACTCCACAATGTACTGGTAGGCATGGGTGTGGATCGCCTCTTCAAACGCCTGGCGCAGCAGGAACTGGCGGCACTCGGGTGCGGTGATGTGGCGGTAGGTGCCCAGAACGATGTTGTTGGCGGCCAGCGAGTCGGCAGTCACGAAGAAGCCGAGGTTGCGCTTGATGATGCGGCGCTCGTCTTCGGTCAGGCCATTGGGGTCCTTCCACAACGCGATGTCGCGCGTCATGTTCACTTCTTGCGGCATCCAGTGGTTGGCGCAGGTGGCGAGGTACTTTTCCCACGCCCACTTGTACTTGAAGGGCACCAACTGGTTGACGTCGGTCTGGCCGTTGATGATGCGCTTGTCGGCTGCGTTGACGCGGCGATGTGCGGTTGCTGCTGCGGCGGTTGGCGCAGCGGCGGAGGCCGTCATCGTTGCGTGGACGGCCTGCAGGGAAGGGGTTTGGAAAGACAGGGGCGGCTGCTCCGCCGGGTGGCTCTTGTTCAGTCCACCGTCCAGTTGATTTTGCGATGAGGGCTTGACTTCTTCGTCCCAGGACAACATAGATTTTCCAGTGTTCGGATTATGAAAGCAGTGCTGCAAAAAGGAAAGCACCGCAGCGTTGTGCAGCAACGTTTTGTTGCTTCACAGCACAGGCACAACACCTCGGATCGGTCCGAGGTGTTGTGCGGCAAGTCCTTATTGGCAGGCTTCGCAGCCAGGATCGTCGATGGCGCAGAACTTCACGTCCGTTGCGGGCACTGCTGTCGACTGCGCTGCGGCTACGGCAGCCGCAGCTTCGAGTGCGCCGGGTTGTGCCTGCGTGGGCGCCGATGCTGCAGGCGCTACGCCGTCATTGCCTGAGGAAACCGCGTTGAGCTGGCGCGTGTTCACCGTGCTCATCTCGACGTGCGTGGCGCTCTGCGTGCGCAGGTAGTAGGTGGTCTTGAGGCCACGGATCCACGCCAACTTGTAGGTGTCGTCGAGCTTCTTGCCTGATGCGCCGGCCATGTAGATGTTCAGGCTCTGTGCCTGGTCGATCCACTTCTGGCGGCGCGATGCGGCTTCCACCAGCCACTGCGGCTCCACTTCAAATGCGGTGGAGTACAGCGCTTTGATATCTGCTGGCACACGATCAATGGGATGCAAAGATCCCTTGAAGTGCTTGAGGTCCATGATCATCACGTCATCCCACAGACCGAGGCGCTTGAGGTCGCGCACCAGGCCGCCGTTGATGACGGTGAATTCACCCGACAGGTTGGACTTCACGGACAGGTTGCCGAACGATGGCTCGATCGACGCATCGACGCCGATGATGTTGGAGATTGTGGCAGTCGGGGCTATGGCCACGCAGTTCGAATTGCGCATGCCATCCTGCGCGATCTTCTTGCGCAGTGCGTCCCAATCCAGGGTGGACGAGCGGTCCACCTCTACATAACCGCCCCGGGCTTGCGAGAGCATGTCCAGCGTGTCGAAGGGTAGGATGCCCCGGTCCCACAGCGAGCCCTTGTAGGTGGAATACTTGCCGCGCTCCTTGGCCAGCTCGGTGGATGCCCAGTAGGCGTAGTAGCAGATGGCTTCCATCGACTTGTCGGCAAATTCCACGGCTTGCTGCGATGCATAAGGAATGCGCAGCTCGTACAGGCTGTCCTGGAAGGCCATCACACCCAGACCCACCGGGCGATGGCGCAGGTTGGAGTCGCGCGCCTTGGTGACAGCGTAGTAGTTGATGTCGATCACGTTGTCCAGCATGCGCATGGCCACCGTGATGGTCTTCTTGAGCTTGTCGTGGTCGATCCGACCGTCCTTCAAGTGCTGCAGCAAGTTGACCGAACCCAGGTTGCACACGGCAGTTTCGGTGTCGCTGGTGTTGAGTGTGATCTCTGTGCACAGGTTGGACGAGTGCACCACACCGGCATGCTGCTGGGGTGAGCGCACGTTGCAGGCATCCTTGTAGGTGATCCAGGGATGGCCGGTCTCGAACAGCATGGTCAGCATCTTGCGCCACAGGTCGGTCGCCTGCACCGTCTTGGCGGGCTTGATCTCGCCGCGCGCGGCCTTTTCTTCGTAGGCCACATAGGCTTTCTCGAAGTCGGCACCGAACAGGTCGTGCAGGTCGGGCACGTTGGAGGGCGAGAACAGTGTCCAGGTGCCTTTCTCCATCACGCGGCGCATGAACAGGTCGGGGATCCAGTTGGCCGTGTTCATGTCGTGCGTACGGCGGCGGTCGTCGCCGGTGTTCTTGCGCAGCTCCAGGAACTCTTCGATATCCAAGTGCCAGGTTTCCAGGTAAGTGCAGACCGCGCCCTTGCGCTTGCCGCCCTGGTTTACCGCCACGGCGGTGTCGTTGACCACCTTCAGGAACGGAACCACGCCTTGCGATTCACCGTTGGTGCCCTTGATGTGCGAGCCCAGGGCTCGCACGCGGGTCCAGTCGTTGCCCAGGCCGCCAGCAAACTTGGACAGAAGGGCGTTTTCCTTGATGGATTCGTAGATGCCGTCCAGGTCGTCGGGCACGGTGGTCAGGTAGCACGAGGACAACTGCGAGCGCAGCGTGCCGCTGTTGAAAAGCGTGGGCGTGCTCGACATGAAGTCGAACGACGACAGCACTTCATAGAACTCGATAGCGCGGGCTTCGCGGTCTGTTTCGTTCAGTGCTAGGCCCATGGCCACACGCATGAAGAAAGCTTGGGGCAGCTCGATGCGGGTCTTTTTGACGTGCAGGAAATAGCGGTCATACAGCGTCTGCAGACCGAGGTAGTCGAACTTCAGGTCGCGGTCGGCCTTGAGGGCAGCGCCTAGGCGCTGCAGGTTGTACTGCAGCAGGCGTTCGTCCAGCAGTTCGTTGTCCACGCCCTTTTTGATGAACTGAGGGAAATATTCGAGATAGGCTTGACTCATCTCGGCTTGGGTCACTTCCTTGCCCAGCACTTCACGCACGATGGTGTGCAGTAGCAGGCGGGCCGTGGCGTAGGTGTAGTCAGGGTCTTTTTCGATCAGCGTGCGAGCGGCCAGGATGGATGCCTTGTAGACCTCGTCCATGGGCACACCGTCATAGAGGTTGCGCATGGTCTCTGACACGATGGGGTCCGCCTTGACGTCCTCGCCCAGATTCACGCAGGCCGACTCGATCAGCGCCTGTAGGCGATCCATGTCCAGGGCAATGCGCGCATCACCGTCCAACACGTGCAGCAGCGGTGCGGATGCCACAGGTGCTTGCTGCTCGCTCTGGCGTGCGCGCTCCTGGGTGCGGCGCTCGCGGTACAAAACATAGGCACGGGCCACTTCGTGGTGGCCGCCACGCATCAGGCCCAGCTCCACGTGGTCCTGCACGTCTTCAATATGGAAGGTGCCGCCGCCGGGGCGCGAGCGCACCAGTGCCCGGGTCACGTTGTGGGTCAGGGTGTCAACCACTTCGCGGACGCTGGCGGAAGCGGCACCCTGTGTTCCATGCACTGCCAGAAAGGCCTTCATCATTGCCACTGCAATTTTTTGCGGTTCAAACGGCACCACGGCGCCATTGCGGCGAATGATCTGGTGGTGCGCGAACGCGTTGCCAGCTGTTGCCGCAGGGGTAGCCTGGGATTCGGTAGGGTCTGCCGGGCTGGGCTGGGCGGTGGAAGGCGTGTTCAAAGCAGCTTGCATGGGTGTCCTCTTCTATGGGCTGTCTGGAGTGGGAGAGCGGCGAAAGCGGTCGCCGCGATGGGGAGTGGTGCGCCGAGCTTTAGTCTGCTGCACACTATATATGGTGTGTCATGTGTGTTCAAGACACTACCGGTAGTGTACTGCCTGATTCGGCCTGGAAAAGGGAAACAACCTGTGTTTGCCCCCGGGGTGCGGGCGAAGCAGCCGGCGTGAGACCCTTGCGCGTGTTGCGATAGGCGCCGAGAACCAAGCTGGGGCGGGTGCTGGCGGCGGATTTTCCCTTCGGGACCGCGTGGTGGCTGGATAAAAAAAAATGTGCAAATGCACAAAGAAAAAGTGCTGTGCTGACGCTCCGATGCGACAGCGTCGTTCAGAGCTGCAAAGGCGCTGGGGGCAGTGTTGCCGGGGGAAACTGGTGGCATGGCCATTCCAGTTTTTTCTGCAGGATGGCCCAGTCGAATCCGGGGCCGGGGTCCTGCTTGCGCCCGGGGGCAATATGTTCATGCCCAGCCACATGCGCGATGGGATAGCGCTGCGCGATGTCCTGGCACAGCCGGGCCAGGGTCTGGTACTGGGGGGGCTCAAAGCCCAGGCCTTCCAGGCCCTCCAGTTCAATGCCGATAGAGTCGTCGTTGCATTGGGCGCGCCCCCGGTAGAACGACTGCCCCGCGTGCCAGGCACGCAGGTCGCAGTCGACAAACTGCCATGGCACCCCAAGGCGGTCGATAAAAAAATGGGCGGAGACCTGCAAGCCGCGGATGCCCTGGTAGTAGGGGTGGGTATCCCAGTTCAGGGTATTGGTGAACAGCTGCTGCACAGCGCCCGTGCCAAATTCTCCTGGCGGCAGGCTGATGGAGTGCACCACGATCAGATCCACTGCCTGGGCCGTTGCCGGGCGCTTACCGTGGTTTGGCGATTCCAGGCGGCGTGCGCAGCGGTGCCAGCCGCCATCCCATACGGAGGCGGGTTGTTCGTCATCCCATGTCGTCATGCGGATCCTGGTCGTTCGGCACGGAGATGTTCAGGCGCGCGATGCGATAGCGGATCTGGCGCAGGCTGATGCCCAGTCGCGCGGCAGTGGCGGTTCGGTTGAAGCCGGCCTCCTTGAGTGCGCGGATCAGTATCTCGCGCTCTTGCTGGTCCAGCCAGGCCTGCAGATCGCTGGGCAGGGGCGCAGCGCAGGCGGTGGCCTGTGGGGCTATATGTGGGGTCGAAGCGGTGGCATCGGTAGTCTGCGCGTGGGGGCTGTTTCCATGCGATGTTGCTGGGCGTACTGCCTGTGGGTCGGTGGCGCCGGTGGGCCAGTCCACATGCAACTCCTCACCATCGCTGAGAGCCACTGCGCGGTGCAGCAGGTTCTCCAGCTCCCGCACATTGCCTGTGAGTGGGTGGGCGGCGATGGCGGCGAGTGCGCGGTCGGTAAGAGCTGGCACGGGCATGCCGGACTCCTGGGCAATGCGGGACAGCAGCGCTGCACAGAGCGCGGGCAGATCCTCGCGCCGTTCCCGCAGTGGCGGGATCACGATCTCGATCACATTGAGCCGGTAGTACAGGTCCTGCCGGAAGCGGCCGGACTGCACATCGGCCGCCAGATCCCGGTGGGTGGCGCTCACGATGCGCACATCCACGGTTTCCTCCTGGGTGGAGCCCAGGGGGCGCACACTGCGTTCCTGGATGGAGCGCAGCAGCTTGGACTGCATGGCCAGGGGCAGATCGCCGATTTCGTCCAGGAACAGGGTGCCCCCGCGTGCGGCCTGAAAGTAACCGTCCCGGTCCTGGGTGGCGCCGGTGTACGAGCCCTTGCGGGCGCCAAAAAATTCGGCTTCGAGGAGGTTCTCCGGGATCGCGCCACAGTTCACCGCCACCAGGGGGCCGTCGGCCCGCTGGCTGCTGGCATGCAGCGCCTGGGCCACCAGCTCCTTGCCGGTGCCTGACTCGCCATGGATGAGAACCGGCGCCATGCCGCGCGACACCTTGGCCACCCGCTGCTTGACGTTGCGGATGGCTTCCGACGCACCCACAAGCTTGTCCAGCGCAGCGTTGCCCGACGCGTGCTCGGTCGCCGTGGCCGATTGGCGTTGCTGCCCGGGGCTGCGGGCGGCCCGGGGAGCAGGCACCCCGCCGGTGCCCTGCACTGCCGATGCCACCACCGAGCGGAACTGCTTCAGGTCCACCGGTTTGGTCAGGTAGTCGAAGGCGCCCGAGCGCAGGGCCTCAACCGCGTTTTCTGCTGAGCCGTAGGCGGTCATGACCACACAGCGCTCCCGGCGTTGTTGGTCACGCAAGTCCTGCAGCAGCTCCATGCCAAAGCCATCAGGCAGCCGCATGTCGGTGATCACGGCATCGAAGCGATGGGCCTTGAGCTGGTCGCGTGCCTCCTGCACGCTGGACGCCGTCTCCACGCGATAGCCTTCGCGCAGCAGGGTCAGTTCGTACAAGGTGCGCAGATCGGGTTCGTCATCGACGACGAGGATGGAGGCGGCAGGGGCGTTCATGGCAATCCGGTTCAGACCACGATGGTGTCAAACAGCGTCGCGGCGTCGGCAGGGCGGGTGGTGCGGCGGAAGCTCACGGTGAACGCGTTGCCTCCGGTCTCGCCCCGCAATGTGGTGCGGTTCAGCCGCTGGTAACTGATGGACGCTCCATGGCGTTGGCACAGTTCGCGGCAAATATAAAGGCCCAGGCCGCTGGAGCGGCTCTCGGACGAGAAAAAGGGCTCAAACAGGTGGCGCTCCACGGATTTGTCCATGGGGGCGCCGTCGCTCCACACCTGCAGGCTGACCTGGCCCGCCGGGGTGGTGCGCGTCGCAACACACAGGGAGTCGGGTTCCGGCCCCATGTAGCGCAGGGCATTGTCCAGCAGGTTCACCAGCACACGGCGCAGGTGCTCACCATCAAATTCCACTTGTGAGGCGTGGGTGTCCAGTATGACCACCGCACGGCGTTTTACAGGGTCCTGGGCCTGCCAGTCGTGCCAGATCTGAGAAATAGTCTCGTCCAACTGCAGGGTGGATGCGGGAGCGTGGCTGATCTGGTGCTGAACCCGTGCGATATCGAGCACTTCTTCGGCAATGCGCGCCAGCCGGTCTGCGTTCTGCTGGACCATGTGGGCCAGGCGTTTTTGTGCCGGATCGTGCAGATCTTCCTCCAGCAGCGCATTGGCCTGCACTATGGCCGCAAGGGGGTTGCGGATTTCATGGGCCACGGCCGCAGACATGCGGCCCATGGCCGCGAGCTTTTCTGTGCGCAGGCGGGCTTCCATTTCGCGCAGATCGTGCAAGAACATCACACACAGCCGCTCGGTGTGGGCCTCACGCGCTGCCTCCCGGGTGGAAGTGAGCCATGTGCGCACATGCAGGCCGGTCGGGCTTTGGCCGGGGTGCAGCAGGTCCACATCCGCCGTCTGGGGTTGCTCGTGGCGAAAAGTCCGCCGGGCCAGGATCACCAGGGGAGCCCAAGGGGAGGCGGATTGCAGTGTCAATGGCAAGTCAGGCGGCGCACCACTGGCGAGCAACTGCAAACCGGCCGGGTTGGCGACACGCACCACATCGTTCTCGTCCACCACCAGCACGCCGTCGGTCAGGTTCTGGATGACCAATGCGCTCACCTGGGTCTGAACGCGGGCCGCAATCTGGCTTTGCTGCGCCACTTCCTGTTCGCGCGTCAGCCGGGTTGCCAACTGGTGCACGAGGTAGCTCACGATGAAATAGCCCGTGCCGGCGAGTGCGCTTTGCAGGTAGCGCTGGGCATCGTCTTCGCCCGTGCGTGCGCCCATCCACCAGGCCCAGCCCAGCAGCAGCAGCGTGACGCCGGCCGTGGTGCCCAGTGCCAGCGTGAGTGTGCCCAGCACGGCCGCCATCAGGATGGGCAGGCCGAACAGGGGCGTGTAGTTCATGGTGCCTGCGTGCAGCAGCTGCAGGGCCGTGATCGCAGCGAGGTCGATGCCAATCGACGGGAGCCACTGTGGCCCCGCGCCAGGCGAAGGCGGCCCTTGCCGGGCCAACACGCGCAGGGCCACGGTGGCGACCAGATAGGCCACGCACAGTGTGAGCAATGTGGGGTCGGCGACCTGGTTGATGACCTGCCCCGCGCCTTGCAGGACCAGCAGGGCGAGCGCCACCATGACGCGGCCCGTGAGGAAGCCGCGCCACATGCGCACAAAAGGCGCATCCACCGTGGCCAGGTAGTTGCCAGCAGGCAGGGTTTGCATGGCTCAGGCCGGGCCCAGCTGCCGGTGTTCGGTGCTGCAGTAGGCCTGGTTGCCGAGCATCACGGCCTCTGCCTGGGGAATGTGCACGCCGCAATGCGCGCAGGCCAGCATGTCCTGCGGCAGCGCGCGTGGCGAAGGAGACGATGGCTTGGGTGCGGCATCGTCCGGTGCGCGGCGGCTGCGCCAGATGCCGATGGCCACGGCCAGGACCACGAACAAGACCAGGTACTTCATGCGCTGCGCCCCAGAACCACTTCCAGCACAAACCGCGAGCCCACATAGGCCAGCAGCAGCAGGGCCGCCCCGGCATACAGCACCCGCACCGCATTGCGCCCGCGCCAGCCAAAACGCGCACGGCCCAGCAGCAGGGTGGCAAACGTCAGCCACGACAGCAGGGAGAAGATGGCCTTGTGGTCCCAGCGCCAGCTGCGGCCGTACAGAGTCTCGCCAAACAGCCACCCGGCCAGCAACGTTGCGGTGAGCAGCACAAAACCGGCGGTCACGAAGCGGAAGGTCAGCCGCTCCAGGGTGAGCAGAGGGATGCCGCTGTGTGAGTCTTCCGCCTGGCGGATGTGGCGCTCGGCGCGGTTCATGAGCCAGGCGTGCACCACGGCCGCCGCAAACAGGCCATAGCAGGCGATGCCAAGGGCCAGGTGCAGAGGCAGCCAGGCCGATGCTGTCACATGCAGCGGCTGCCCCGGGAAGGCCATGGCCAGCACAATGGCTGCGGCACCCAGGCCCGCAAGCACCCAGCGCGATTGCATTTGCGGAAACAGTTGCCGCTCCACCGCATACACCGTGAGCACCAGCCAGGCGGTCATCGACAGGGCCGGTGCAAAACCAAAACGCGGCATGTCGCCCCACAGGCCCCACACCAGCACCGCGCCGTGCAGCACCCATGCCACCAGCAGGGCATTGCGGGCCGCTGTGGCGCCCAGGCGCGAGGCTGCGGCGGCGGGCACGGCGTATGCCACAGCGGCGGCCAGGGCCAGCAGCCAGCTGATGGGGGAGCTACTCGCTAAAATCATGGGTCACAGTTTAGCCTTTTGCCCCCACCGCCAGCGCCCTGGCGGGCCTGCTCGCCCCCCGACCTTGTGTTGATCGCGCGCAGGCAACACCGGAACTTCCCCTATGGCCTCCGCCCTTACCGACAAACTCTCGCGCCTCGTCAAGGAGATGCGCGGCCAGGCCCGCATCACCGAGTCCAACGTGCAGGACATGCTGCGCGAGGTGCGCATGGCTCTTCTGGAGGCTGACGTGGCCCTTCCAGTGGTGCGCGACTTCATTGCCCGCGTGAAGGACAAGGCGCTGGGCCAGGAGGTGCTAGGCTCGCTCAAGCCCGGGCAGACGCTGGTCTCCATCGTCAACCGCGAGCTGGCCGCCACCATGGGCGAGGGCATTTCCGACATCAACCTTGCCGCCCAGCCCCCGGCCATCATCCTCATGGCGGGCCTGCAGGGTGCGGGCAAGACCACCACCACGGCCAAGCTGGCCAAGCACCTGATCGAAAAGCGCAAGAAGAAGGTACTCACCGTCTCGGGCGACGTGTACCGCCCAGCGGCCATCGAGCAGCTCAAGACCGTGACCAAGCAGGCGGGCGCCGAGTGGTTCCCCAGCACGCCTGACCAGAAACCGCTCGATATCGCGCGCGCTGCGCTCGACTACGCCAAGAAGCACTATTTCGACGTGCTGCTGGTCGATACGGCCGGTCGGCTGGCCATTGACGAGGCCTTGATGAAGGAAATCAAGGACCTGCATGCCACGCTGAACCCGGTCGAAACCTTGTTCGTGGTCGATGCCATGCAAGGGCAGGACGCGATCAACACCGCCAAGGCCTTCAAGGAGGCGCTGCCCCTCACGGGCATCGTTTTGACCAAACTCGACGGTGACTCGCGCGGCGGCGCGGCGCTGTCGGTGCGGCAAATCACCGGTGCGCCCATCAAGTTTGCCGGTGTCTCGGAAAAGATCGACGGGCTGGAGGTGTTCGATGCCGAGCGCCACGCGGGCCGCATCCTGGGCATGGGCGACATCGTGGCGCTGGTCGAGCAGGTCACGGCCGGGGTGGACATGGAGGCCGCGCAGAAACTCGCGGCGAAAGTCAAGAGCGGTGACGGCTTTGACCTGAACGACTTCCTGGCCCAGATCCAGCAGATGAAGCAGATGGGTGGCCTCTCCAGTCTGATGGACAAGCTGCCGTCGCAGCTCACCGCCAAGGCCGGAGCCCTGGACATGGACAAGGCCGAGAAGGACATCAAGCGCAAGGAAGGCATCATCCAGAGCATGACGCCGCTGGAGCGCCGCAAGCCCGACCTCATCAAGGCCACGCGCAAGAAACGCATCGCCAACGGGGCAGGCGTGCATGTGCAAGAGGTCAACCGCCTGCTCAAGGAGTTTGAGCAGATGCAGGGCATGATGAAAAAGATGAAGGGCGGTGGCCTCATGAAGATGATGAAGCGCATGGGCGGAATGAAAGGCCTGGGCGGTGGTGGCATGCCCAAGATGCCGTTCTGAGTCGCCTGACCCTGGCATCAAAAAACCCTGAAGAGGCGCAGCTTCTCCAGGGTTTTTGTTTTCAGCGCGCCTGCAGCCAGTGCTTGAGCGGCTGATTCGCCCACGCCTTGGCCTCCTCGCCCACAAAGATGCGTGGCTGGGAGGGCGGGAGTTTGCGGCGCTTTTCCTGTGCAGCGATGGAGTTCTGCGCCTCGCTCATCCAGTCGGTCACCGAAAGGCTGGCGCCGCCCGCCTGGCCAAACAAGGCTTCGGCAAAAGGCGTGTGGTTGCCGCCGTATTTGCACTGGAAGCTGGTGCGGCGTGCGTCCGTGGCCGTGATCACCACGCGGTTCGGCGCCTTCAGGGGCTCGACAAAGGCGCCGCTGTAGCAGGCGGACAGCACCACCAGCACCGGCACCTTGTTGAGCGGTGCCAGCGCATCGCTCAGTGCCTGGGGCGTGAGGGGCTGCAGGTTTTTGCCGCCTGCGCTGATGTTGAGCAGGCCGGGATTGCCGTGGGTCGATATGAACAGCAGCACGCGGTCGCGCGGGCGCGCCACTTCAGCCGTCTTGGACATCACCAGCGCAAAATTTTCGGCCGTGGCCTGGGGCCAGTCGGTGGGCTGGTCGCGCGCGGGGTTGGCCAGCTTGAGCATCAGCGCGTTGGGGTCGATCTCCTTGACCCGCTGCTCGGCCAGCAGCACATCGTTGCGGAACGCCTTGGACTGCGAGTGCATGGCAAAGCCCGCAAAGATGATGCGCCCGGGTGGTTCGGGGGGAGGAGGAGGCGCTGGGGTCGCGATCGGGACGGGTTTGGGAGGCGGTGCCGGGGTGGGCTGGACGCAGCCCACCAAGGCCAGAGCCAGAGCGCTTACATGGATCAGCCGCCAGCGGGCGACGGGGAGCAACAAAAGAAGTGGCATCGATAGCGGGGCCGCGCGGTGGCGCAGACCATCCTCAGGCAGAACGGTCTCGGCGCAGGGTCAGGGTGGAAGAATACGCATCGTAGCGATTTGCCAGGCTTGGGTTGCGGCGCTCAGAGACAAAAGATTTGAAGGTTTTTAGGGCCTTTCCGCTCGTTGGAAAACACTTTATTGCTATTAAATATATAGCAAAAAAGGAAGGCCGATGTCGGCACTGTCATGTGGTTTGTGTCTGATTTTTCGCACTGTCACAATGCCGCCTGCAGCGTGGGCCGGGGGCATTCGTCCTTCACATCCACCTGCTACCTTGGCCGGATGTGCTCGACACCATCATGCGCAGGTTGCTTGCCGTTGCAGATGTTGCTGTTCCGCGAGATCCTTCGGCTGAGCGATCAACCGGCCTCACGGCGCTGCAGCTGGCGGGTCTCAAAGGCTGAGGTGTTGAGCGCAGCAGCGCCTCGATCTCGCCCAGCAGCTCCAAGGTGTTCCAGTGCGGGAATGGCATCACTTCTTTCTGGCCTTCGCTCTGGCAGCGGTGCAAATCCTCGCGATACACCCGGTATCTCTCCGGTTTGCGCCTTGCCAGTGCCAAAAATCCATCCTTTTTATTTGTGCCTTCAAGCATGAAACACTGCACTAGCCGCCCATCCCGGCAAGGTACTTGTGCAACTCCAGAAAGGCTTTGAACGGGTTCTAAGGCGCATCCACTCCATTGGCAGGCCCACGCGGCGAACTGCCTGCTCCCTCCGCTTGAAGGGGCGTGCCATCCAAAAGTCCAGCCGCAGTGCCAACACCAGCGTTGGTCCCATTCGCGCCCACCAGTTGGTGCATCACGGTGCGGCGGCTGGTATCCACTCGCGCATGCGGTCCGCTGGCCCGCCATTGTTGGGGCTCGTGCGGTCTTGGGGCCTGCGCTGGGGAGGGTAATGGGTCAGGCCGTAAGGGGGGCGCCCTCGCGCACCAGCACTTCGCCACGCAGGGTGTAGGCCTTGGCTTCGGTGATGGTCACATCCACCATCTGCCCCACCAGGCGGGGCTGGCCCACAAAGTTGACCACGCGGTTGCACTCGGTGCGGCCCATCAGCTCGGTGGCGTCGCGCTTGGAAGCGCCTTCCACCAGAATGCGCTGCACCGTGCCTACGCGGCTTTCGCTGATGGACTTGATGTTGGCGTTGATGACGCCCTGCAGGTGCTGCAGGCGGCGCAGCTTCACGTCGTGCGGCGTGTCGTCGTGCAGCCCAGCGGCGGGAGTGCCGGGGCGGGGGCTGAAGATGAAGCTGAAGCTGTTGTCGAAGTGGATATCGTCGATCAGCTTCATCATCTTGTTGAAGTCGTCTTCCGTCTCACCCGGAAAGCCCACGATGAAGTCGCTGCTCATGGCCAGGTCGGGGCGGATAGCGCGCAGCTTGCGCACCGTGCTCTTGTACTCCATGGCGGTGTATCCGCGTTTCATGGCCATCAGAATGCGGTCGCTGCCGTGCTGCACGGGCAGGTGCAGGTGGCTGGCTAGCTTGGGCAGCTTGGCGTAGGCCTCAATCAGCCGCGGCGTGAACTCGTTGGGGTGGCTGGTGGTGTAACGGATGCGCTCGATGCCGGGAATGTCCGACACGTATTCGAGCAGCAGCGCAAAGTCGGCAATCTCGGCAGTGCCCCCCATCTTGCCCAGGTAGGCGTTCACGTTCTGGCCCAGCAGGGTGATTTCCTTCACGCCTTGGTCGGCCAGGCCCGCCACTTCGACCAGCACATCGTCAAACGGGCGGCTCACCTCTTCGCCACGGGTGTAGGGCACCACGCAGTAGCTGCAGTATTTGCTGCAGCCTTCCATGATCGACACAAAGGCCGATGCACCCTCCACGCGCGCGGGGGGTAGGTGGTCGAACTTTTCGATCTCAGGGAAGCTGATGTCCACCTGGGGCTTGTCCAGGCGCTCGCGCTGGTTCAGCATCTCCGGCAGGCGGTGCAGGGTTTGCGGGCCGAACACCACGTCCACATAGGGGGCGCGTTTGATGATCTCGGCACCTTCCTGGCTGGCCACGCAGCCGCCCACGCCAATCTTCACGCCGCGCGCTTTCAAGTGCTTGATGCGGCCCAGGTCGCTGAAGACTTTCTCTTGCGCCTTCTCGCGCACAGAGCAGGTGTTGAAGAGGATGAGGTCGGCTTCGTCCACGTTCTGCGTGGGCTCGTAGCCTTGGGCGGCATTGAGCACGTCGGCCATCTTGTCCGAGTCGTACTCGTTCATCTGGCAGCCGAAGGTTTTGATAAAGACTTTTTTGGCCATGGCAATGTCGCAAATAGCAAATGGTCACCGCCGCCAGCAGGGCGCGGAGAGGGGCTGTGGAGGTCGCAAGGGTGTGGCCGCCAGGGCCGCACCCGCAGGAATTACTTCTGAACGGCGCCAGAGCCGGTCGTGATGTTGCTGGTGGTGCTATCGCTGCCCTTGCGGGGTTGCGCCGCCTCACGCTCGGTGAGGATCCAGGCCGCGTGCAGCATGCCGGTGCTGGCTTCCAGCACGTAGTTGACCTTGAAGGTCTGACCCAGCACTGTGTGCGCCATGACCAGGGTGTTCTGAGGGCTGAAAAGCCGCATCCCAGGCGCCATGAGAATGGATTTTCCATTGAGCACGGCTTCGGCAGTGGTCGAGAGGGTCAGCGTGCCGCGCAGCGCGGCTTCCGGGAAGGGGCGGTTCATGCCCAGTCCGGGCTCCACCTGGGCGGCCGCAGGCATGGCGACAGACATCAGGGCACCGCAGGCCAATGCGGCCAGCCATGCGTGCCGGTGGCGGGAGATGGGGGCGGTAGTGTTGCAGCGGTTCATGGTTTACATCCAGGGGCTGAAGTCACAATTTTAGGGGGAGGCGGTGTGGCCAGGTCTCACAGGCAGTCTTTCGGACTGCGAAATCCGGCACCTCAAAGAAAAAACCCACAGTGAGTTGCCGCACTGTGGGTTTTTATATGGTGGTCGTAGGTGGACTTGAACCACCGACATCAGCATTATGAATGCTGCGCTCTAACCAACTGAGCTATACGACCGCAGACCAAGATTATAGAACAAAAATTATTGATGTGTGAAGTTGGCTGTGCGTTTGTTCATGAAAGCATCCATGCCTTCCTTCTGGTCCTGGGTGGCGAACAGCGCGTGAAAGAGGCGGCGCTCGAACATCACGCCGTCCGACAGCGTGCCTTCGAACGCCCGGTTCACCGACTCCTTGGCGGCCATCACGGCCAGTTGGGAGAAGCCAGCCACGATGATGGCGGCACCCAGGGCCTCGTCCATGAGCTTGTCGTAAGGCACCACGCGGCTGACCAGACCAGCACGTTCGGCTTCGGCAGCGTCCATCATGCGGCCCGTGAGGGCCATGTCCATGGCCTTGGATTTGCCCACGGCACGGGGCAGGCGCTGCGTGCCGCCAGCGCCCGGGATCACGCCCAGCTTGATTTCGGGCTGGCCGAACCGGGCATTGTCGGCGGCGATGATGAAGTCGCACATCATGGCCAGCTCGCAGCCACCGCCCAGCGCAAAGCCACTCACGGCAGCGATCACGGGCTTGCGGATGGAGCGGATCGTCTCCCAGTTGCGGGTGATGTAGTCGCCCTTGTAGGTGTCGGCAAAGCTGTACTTGGCCATCGCGCCGATGTCCGCGCCCGCTGCAAAGGCTTTTTCACTGCCCGTGACGATCATGCAACCGATGCTCTCGTCGGCGTCAAACGCCTTGAGGGCCGCGCCCAGCTCGTTCATCAGCTGGTCGTTCAGCGCATTGAGCTGTTTGGGGCGGTTAAGCGTGATGACGCCGACTTTGTCCGCTTCAACGCGAACCTCGATGGTTTCGTAGGCCATGAAATCTCCTGGGTGTGTAGTTTGTTGTGACAGCGCAAGGAATATACCCAACCCGGCCACGCCGTCAGGCCAGCCAGCGCCCCAGAGCCGCCGTGTCGGTGGGGGCCAGGCTGATGGTGTCTGCTGCAGGCTGTGCCTGCTGTGCTGGGGCGGTTTTTCCGCGCGTTTTGGTGGTGGTGGCCGCACCCGCCTTGCCGCCAGCGGTGGGGGGCAGTGTCAGCGGCAACCGCAGCAAGCGCCCGTCCCGGGCCACGATGGCGGTCAGGGCCGTCTCGGCGCCCGCGTAGAACGTGACGTCATCGAGCTTGCCAATGCGCCAGCCCTGCCCTTGCACCTCCAGGCCCAGCCATTCGTCGCCCGCCGCCATGCCAGCATTTTCGGCCGCGCCGCCACGCAACACGGCCTTGATCTGCACGCTGTGGTTCTCTGCCACGCGCAGGCCCAGGCGCTGGGCCAGTTGGGGTGCTTCGGCCTTGAGGGTCACGCCGTGAGCGGCCAGCAGATCGGCCAGCGGTAGCTCAGAGGTGCCGTGCACCCATTGCGCCAGCTCCGAATCGAAGGAGCGGCCTGCCAGTTGTTCCAGAACCGCACGCAGGTCGGCCTCGGCCATTGGACCGCCTGCCGTGCGGGCCCACAGGGCACGCATCACGGCGTCGAGGGTGGTCTTGCCTTCGCGGCGCAGGGCGAGGTCCAGGCACAGGGCCACCAGCGAGCCCTTGGTGTAGTAGCTCACCGTGGAGTTGGGCGTGTTTTCGTCCTGGCGGTAGTACTTGACCCAGGCGTCAAAGCTGGCCTGCGCTACGGTTTGCACGGTTCGTCCAGGGGTCTGCAGCACCTGGTTGATGGTTTTGGTGATGAGCTTGAGATAGGTTGCGTCATCGATCAGCCCGGCGCGGCGCAGCAGCAGGTCGTCGTAGTAGCTGGTGAAGCCTTCGAAGAACCACAGCAGTTCGGTGTAGTTCTCGCGGCTGTAGTCGTAGGTGGCGAAATCGGCGGGGCGCAGGCGCTTGACGTTCCAGGTGTGAAAGTATTCGTGGCTGATGAGTCCCAGCAGTGTGGTGTAGCC
>NZ_QAIH01000158.1:19676-23346 GCF_003060895.1 Acidovorax sp. HMWF029
CCGTGGAGTTGCGGTGCTCGAGCCCGCCGTAGCCGTCTGCCACGGCATTGAGCATGAACAGGTAACTCTTGAACGGAGCCTTGCCCTCTGTGCCATGCCAGAAACGGATGGCAGTCTCACAGATCTTCTGGGTGTCGGCCAGCAACCGTTTGCCGTCAAAGGAAGGGGCCGCACCGGCCACCACAAACTGGTGGGGAACGCCGCAGGCCTTGAAGCGGCCCACCCAGAACGGGCCCAGTTCCACGGGGCAATCCACCAACTCGTCGTAGTCGGTCGCGCCATACAGGCCAAAGCCCTGTTTGTCAGTGGCCAGCGCCTGCAGCCCTGTGGCCACGGACCACTGCGCCGTGGCGGCAGTGCGCGCAATATCCAGCGTGTGGCGGTGCTTCTCCTGGCCATCCACCCGCAGGCACAGGCTGGTGCCGTTGAAAAACCCACGCGAGGCGTCCAGCCATGCTGTGCGCACCGAACTGTCGTAGGCGCAGACCGTATAAGTCAGCTCCAGGGGTTTGCCCGGCGTGCAGGCCACTTGCCAGCGGTGCTTGTCGAGTTGGGCCAGAGGCAGCACACGTTTGCCTTGGCGCGCGTTCAGCTGCTGCAGGTTTTTCGCAAACTCCCGCACCAGATAGCTGCCCGGAATCCAGACAGGCAGGGACAGCTCCTGCTGTGCTGCAGGGCGGGCGATGGTCAGCGATACGCTGAACAGGTGTGCATGCACGTCGGATGGTGTGATGCAGTAGTGAACCTCTGCGGGCTGGGTGCTGCGTGAGGAGGGCATGGGCGGCTGGGTGGAAGTGCTCGGAATCAGTTGGTCGTGCCAGAGGTCTCGCTGCTGGCTTCCGCCAGGCGTTTCTCAACTTCTTGCGTGCCGATGGCGCCAGGCACGCGCGAGCCATTGGCAAAGATCAGCGTAGGTGTACCGGTAATCTTGTGTTTCTTGCCGAACATCAGGTTGCGCTGCAGGGCGCTGGTGTCGCAGCTGGCCGAGGCGACAGGCTTGTCACGCACCATCATGTCCTGCCAGGCACCCGCCTGGTCTTTCGAGCACCAGATATTGCGCGATTTTTCGGCGGAGTCGGGGCTCAGGATAGGGTAGAGGAACAGGTACACCGTGACGTTGTCCACCTTCTGCATGTCACGCTCAAAGCGTTTGCAGTAGCCGCAGTTGGGGTCTTCGAACACCGCCACCTTGCGCTTGCCATCGCCGCGCACGATGGTGAACGCGTCCTTGAGCGGCAAAGCCGAAAAGTCGACGGCCGTGAGCTTGGCGATGCGGTCTTCCGTGAGGTTGCGGCGCGCCTTGGTGTCGATCAGCTCGCCCTGGATCACGTAGTTGCCCTTGGCGTCGGTGTAGAACAGGTCCGTGCCTATGCGCACTTCAAACAACCCCGCCATGGGCGTGGGCCTGACCTCGTCGATCTTGTCCATCTGGGGAATGCGCTCCGCCAGCGCCTTGCGGATGGTGGCCTCCTGCGCGGTCGCGGTCAGGCTCAGGGTCATTGCGGCGGCAGCCAGCAGGAGGGTGGTCAGTTTCATGGTGTTCTCGTTCAATCTCAATAACTTGCAGGACGCACGGGCGTCCCATCGTGTCTTCAGCGCATTCCCATTGCCCGGCGAGTCACAAAATCCTTCAGGGGGCCACTGCGTTCAAAGCCTTTCATCCCCCAGTTGCGCAGCGCCTGCCATGGGGCTTCCTGGCGTGCAAACAACTGCTGCAGTCCATCCGTGGCCAAACCCATGGCGACCAGGGCCGCCTTGCGCTTGCGTTCGTAGCGCCGCAGCATCCGCAAGTCGGCCACGCTGCGCCAGTAGTCGCGCGTGCGCAGCACCTCGGCCAGGGCCTGCACATCGGCCAACCCCAGGTTGAGCCCTTGCCCTGCCAGGGGATGCACGTTGTGGGCTGCATCGCCAGCCAATACCCAACTGCCCCAGCTGCGGGGGCTGGTCCCAGCGGCGGTTGTGCTGCCACACCAGCGGTCTGCCCTGGCCAATTGCAAAGGCCAACTGGCACGGTCTGCGCACAGGGTCAGCGTGCCCAGCGCCTGCTGGCTGGCGGTTTGCAGAGCCTGGGTGAAATCTTCTGGGGGCAGGGCCATCAAGGACGCTACCTGCTCCTGTGAGACGGACCACACAACGGCCACAGAGTTCCCTTCGGCGCCGTCCAGAGGCAAAAAAGCCAGGATGCCATCGGGCAGGAACCACTGGCGCGCCACCTGGCCATGGGGGTGCTCGCAGCGCACGCGGGTGGCGATGGCATGCTGTGCGTAGGGCGTGACCTCGAAACGGGCGCCGAACTCGGCCCGCGTGCTGCTGGCGCGGCCTTCGCAGACCACGGTCAGTGGCGCAGCCACCGGGGCCTCCACCACTTCGACCTGGGGTTGAAAACGTACGGCCTCGGCAAGGCGGGCCTCAAGGGCCGGCACGTCCACAATCCAGGCCAGGGCCTCCACGCCCTGCGGCTCGGCATCAAACACCACGGCGCCGCCTTGGTCTCCTTGTACCTGCATTTGCCGCACGGCCGTCGCGTGCTCGGCATCCGGCCAGCTGCGCAGGGATTCGAGCAATTGGCGCGACGCACTGTTCAGGGCATAGGCCCGGACGTCGGCTGCCGGCGCGCCGACCGGGGCTGGGGCTGGCACCAGGGCCACTTTAAGCCGCTCGCGTGCCAGTAACAATGCCAAGGTCCTGCCCACAATGCCGGCGCCGCGTATACAGATATCAAAGGTTTGGGCCATGGCGGTCATTGTAGGAGGGCGCCCGTGCCCCAATGCCACAAGGCAGAATTGCGGTTTCCGCCCTGTCGCCATTTCTCAAGAGGAACCCCTGGCCGTGAGCTTCAACCCCGATTCCGATCTGTCTGGCACCATCGCGCGGCTGTTTGTGTACCCCATCAAGTCCTGTGCGGGCATCGAGGTGCAGGAGGCCCTGCTCACGGACACCGGGCTGGACCTGGACCGGGCCTGGATGGTGGTGGATGCCGATGGCATGTTCCTGACCCAGCGCGCCCTGCCGCGCATGGCGCTGATCCGGCCGCAGCTCAAGAGCGACGAGATGGTGCTGCGTGCCCCCGGCATGCTGGCCTTACATGTGGCGGTGGACGCCGTTGAGGCCCCGGCCACCGTGACCGTGTGGCGCGACACGGTGCCCGCCTGGGACATGGGGGCCGTGGCCTCCCAGTGGTTCACGGACTTCCTCGGGCAACCCTGCCGGCTGATGCGGTTTGACCCCGAGCATAGGCGCTTGTCGAGCATGGATTGGACGGGCGGGGTGGAGGCGCCCAACCAGTTTGCGGACGGCTTCCCGATCCTGGTGGCCAGCGAGGCCTCGATGGAGGAACTCAATAGTCGACTGGCTGCTGCAGGCCATGCGCCGGTGGGCATTGAACGCTTCCGGCCTAACGTGGTGCTGGCAGGCGTCGATGCCCACGATGAAGACCGGGTGGACCTGGTGCGCGTGGACGGCGCGGCGGACGGCGAGATTCACCTGCAGCCGGTCAAGCCCTGCGCGCGCTGCCCCATCCCGGATATCGACCCGGCCACGGCGGCATCCAGCCCGCAGGTGGGTGACACCCTGCGTACCTACCGCCAGGACAAGCGCGTGGATGGCGCCATCACCTTTGGCATGAACGCCATCGTGCGCCAGGGCGCAGGCCAGATGCTGCGTGTGGGGC
>NZ_QAIH01000159.1 GCF_003060895.1 Acidovorax sp. HMWF029
GTGGACGGCCTGGGGCTGTGCGGGTTTCCAGATGCCTTGGGCCTGGGCAGCGGCCTGCTCCTTATAGACCGTCGGGATGTCCATTCTGGGGCGCTCATAGGGTGGCGTCTGCGCGCAGCCCGCCAGCCACAAGCCGCTGACCAGAACAACCGGCCAGGCGGTTCGGCGTGAAAAAGTGGAGGGAGAGGTCATCCGTCGTTTCCTTGCAAGACCGCCGGGGCGGCGGGCGTGGCACCCGCATGCTTGCGGCGGGGGCGCACGGCGCGCAGCACGCGCGTACGCAGCCGGTCCAGCGCCACATACATCACCGGCGTGGTGTAGAGCGTGAGCAGCTGGCTCACCATCAGGCCGCCCACGATCGCAATGCCCAGCGGCTGGCGCAGCTCAGCGCCATCGCCCCGGCCCAATGCCAGCGGCAGCGCGCCAAAAATGGCTGCCACGGTCGTCATGAGGATGGGGCGCAGGCGCAGGTTGCAGGCGCGGTAGATGGCCTGTGCCGCAGACACCGTGGCACCACCCTGCTGGCGCTGCCGCGTCAAGGCAAAGTCGATCATCAAAATCGCGTTCTTTTTGACGATGCCGATCAACAGGATCACGCCGATAAGCGCAATGAGCGAGAACTCGGTCTTGAACAGCATCAGCGCCAGCAGCGCCCCCACGCCCGCAGACGGCAGCGTGGACAAGATGGTGAGCGGGTGCACCAGGCTCTCGTACAACATGCCCAGCACCAAGTAGATTGTGACCATCGCGGCCAAGATCAAAAGCGGCTGACCCGCCAACGCATCCTGGAACGCCCCGGCCGTCCCACTGAAGCTGCCCCGCACCGCCACGGGCACCCCTAGCTCGGCCACTGCGTTGTTGACAGCCACGGTCGCCTGCGAGAGCGACACGCCCGGCGCCAGGCTGAAGCTGATGCTGCTGGCGGGAGTGCCGCGATCGTGGTTGACCGACAGCGGCGTGTTGGTGGTGGTGATGCGCGCGAACGCCGTCAGCGGAATCGGCTGGCCCTGGCTATTGACAAAGAAGAAGCCGCGCAATGTCTCAGGGCTTTGCAGGTAGCGCGGCTCGGCCTCCATCACCACACGGTACTGGTTGAGCGGGTTGTAGATCACGCCTACCTGCCGCTGTCCGAAAGCATTGTTGAGCGTGGCGTCAATCTGGGCCATGGTGAGACCCAGGCGCGCCACGGCGTCGCGGTCGATGGCCAGCGACGTCTGCAGGCCATAGTCCTGCACATCGCTGTTCACGTCCTCCAGCTCGGGCAGCTGGCTCATCACCTGGCGGATGCGCGGCTCCCAGGTGCGCAGGTCGCCAATGTCGTCGGCCTGCAGCGTGTAGTCGAACGAAGCGCCGCTGCTTTGCCGCCCGCCGATGCGTACATCGCGCTGCGGCGACATGAACAGGCGCGCGCCGGGCTCGTTCTTGAGCTGCTCGCGCAGCCGCGCAATGACCACATCCGAACGCTCCTGCCCTGGCCCACGCTTGAGCGTCATGAACATGGCCGCGGAGTTGCGCTGCCAGCCGCCGGTGAAACCCGTCACATGCTCCACTGCGGGGTCGGCCTGCACGATGGACAGAAAGCGTTGCAACCGCTGCTCCATCGCCTGATACGACGTGGCCTGGTCGGCGCGGATAAAACCCGAGATGCGGCCCGTGTCCTGCTCGGGCATGAAGCCCTTGTCGATGGCGGTGTAGAGGTAAACGTTGAGCCCCACCACACCGGCTAGCGCCAGCATGGCCACCGGCTGGTGACGCAGACACCAGGCCAGACTGCGGCGGTACAGGCGCATGCTCCTGATCTGAACGCGGCTCATCCAGCGGCCCACTGCGCCACGCCAGCCGCTTCGCCGCACAGGGGTGAGGTGATGGGGCTTGAGCAGCGCCGCGCACATCATGGGGGTGGTGGTAAGCGACACCACCATCGACACCAGAATGGCCGACGACATGACGATGGCGAACTCCCGAAAGAACCGCCCCACGATGCCGCCCATGAACAGGATGGGCACGAACACCGCGATGAGCGAGATGCTCATCGACACCACGGTGAAACCAATCTCGCGCGCGCCATCGAGCGACGCCCGCAGTGCGGTCTTTCCACGCTCCATGTGGCGCATGATGTTCTCCAGCACCACGATGGCATCGTCCACCACAAAGCCCGTGGCCACCGTGAGCGCCATGAGCGAGAGGTTGTCGAGCGTGTAGCCCGCCAGGTACATGACGCCAAACGTGCCCGCCAGCGACACCGGCACCGCCACGCTGGGGATGAGCGTGGCGCGCCCGTTGCGCAGGAACAGAAACACCACCAGCACCACCAGCGCCACGGCGATCAGCAGCGCGCGCTCGACCTCCTTGACAGAAGCGCGCAGCGTGGGCGTGCGGTCGGAGACCACCTCGATGTCGATGGCCGCCGGGATGGACGCCTGCAGCGCAGGCAGCAGCGAGCGCACACGCTCCACGGCTTCAAGGATGTTGGCGCCGGGCTGCTTGTACACCTGAAGCAGGATGGCCGGCTTGCCATTGGCCACGCCAAAGTTGCGCACATCCTGCACCGAATCCACTACCTCAGCCACGTCCTGCAGCCGCACGGCCTGGCCGTTCTTCCAGCGCAGCACCAAAGGTGCATAGTCAGCCGCCACGCGGGCCTGGTCGTTGGTGGCCACCTGCCAGTAATGGTCCTCGCGCTCCACGGCACCCAGTGGGCGGTTGGCATTGGTGCTGACGATGCCGCTGCGCACCTGCTCCAGCGAAATGCCGTTGGCCGCCAGCCGAACCGGGTCCAGCGCCACGCGCACGGCGGGCAGCGCGCCACCGCTCACCGTGGCCTGGCCCACGCCTTCGACTTGCGAGAGTTTTTGCGCCAGCACGGTGGAGGCCGCGTCGTACATCTGCCCGCGCGTGAGCAGATCGGACGTGAGCGCCAGAATCATGATGGGCGAGTCGGCAGGGTTGACCTTGCGGTAGGTCGGGTTGTTGGGCATCCCCGTGGGCAACAGCGTGCGGGCCGCGTTGATGGCGGCCTGCACATCGCGCGCGGCGCTGTCCACGTTGCGATCCAGGTCGAACTGCAGAGTGATCGTCGTGCTGCCCAGGATGGATCTTGAGGTGATCTCCGTGACACCCGCAATGGCGCCCAGCGACCGCTCCAGCGGCGTGGCGACGGTGGCGGCCATGGTGTCGGGGCTGGCGCCGGGCAGGCTGGCGCTGACCGAGATGGTGGGGTAGTCCACCTGCGGCAGCGGGGCCACGGGCAGCAAAAAATACGACACCGCACCGGCCAGGGCCAGGCCCAGGGTGAGGAGCATGGTGCCGATGGGGCGGTGGATGAAGGGGGTGGAGAGGCTCATGGGCGGGCCTCTTCTTTTAGGATTTTTTGGGCCTTTGCGCGCGTTGGGATTACCTTATTAGCTACATAATCTATAGCAATCAACGTGCTTTGGTTGAGGGCGGGGGCCGGGGTGTGCGCCCGGCGGCGCAGTGGCGTTCTTTTGGCGAAGCAAAAGAAAGTTACTCGCACGCCGGGCGACTCCCGGCTCCCGCACTCAACCCAAGCATGCTTTCCCCACCAGCACGCCAAGGCTTCGACAAGCTCAGCCCGAACGGCAGATGACAAAGCGAAAACCACGAACGCCATCACGCCCCCTCACCCCGCCGCCCACGCCACCGCTGCGCCCACCCCTCAAACGTCAGGTAAATCACCGGCGTCGTGAACAGCGTGAGCAACTGGCTCAGGATCAGCCCCCCCACC
>NZ_QAIH01000160.1:0-3181 GCF_003060895.1 Acidovorax sp. HMWF029
GATGATAGTGCGGGTTCCCGTGTGAAAGTAGGTCATCGTCAGGCTCTTACAGCCCAAACCGCCCTTCTGCTCAATTGAGTAGAAGGGCGTTTTGCTTTGTGGAGGCACAATTTTGGATTGATCCTGGGGCGTCGCGGAGGGCAAGGGTGTTCGCCCAATTCTTGCCGACACTTTCTGGATGGGCCCACTGGTTCGATTGCATTTGTGGGTTAGTGACGTAGTATGTCCGGCGGCCCGAAAAGACGATCTACACGCGAATACCTTTGACGAGTATCGGGATACTGAATGGGCTCAGACCGGTAGTCGCCGCCCCTGTTCGAACACCAGCAGTTCCCCCTGGCCAAACGCTGTCCACTGCTCGTTAGTCGTCAACGGGCTGGTCACAATCACGGCCACTTCGTCTTTCTCATTCGTCTCTTGAGAAAAATCCAGCGCTAGGTCTTCGTCGCTCAGTTGCGCGGACCCAAACGGGTGGCGTCTTTCGATGTAATACAGGTTGGTGGACGCGTGTGCCCACAGCGCCTGGCCGTTGGACAACAAAAAATTGAACGTGCCGTGAGGACGGATCCGGGCCGCCAGCTCCTTCAGTGTCAAGGTCAACTCAGGAATGGACGGCACCGTGGCGTGGGACTTCGCCAGCTCCTGCATGAGCCAGCAGAACGCATGCTCGCTGTCGGTATCGCCCACGGGGCGGAAGTGCGAGTGCAGGCGGGGGCGGAAATCCTTGAGGTCTCCGTTGTGGGCAAACACCCAGTAGCGCCCCCACAGCTCCCGTACGAACGGGTGGCAATTCTGCAGGCTGACCACGCCCTGGGTGGCCTTGCGAATGTGCGCGATGACGTTTTTGCTTTTGATCGGGTAGCGACTGATCAGCTCGGCCACGGGGGAGTCCACTGCCGCCTGGTGATCTACAAAATGCCGAAGGCCTTTGTCTTCAAAAAAAGCAATTCCCCAACCGTCGCTGTGGTGGTCGGTTTTCCCGCCGCGTTGCGCAAACCCCGTGAAGCTGAAGGTCACGTCGGTGGGGACATTGCAGTTCATGCCGAGCAGTTGGCACATGGCGGGAATTCCGTTTCTAGGGTGTCGTGTGGGGCGATAGATGATGCCTGAAGCCGGACTGCCGCTGGGAGAGAGGCGGTTGTCTGCTGTTTATCGGGGCTTGGCCTCACGCAGCTGCCAGGCGGCCACCAAGGCCAGCAGACACAAAAAGGTCAGCATCAAAAAGGTCTCGCCAAAGGCTGCGATACGGGCCGGATTGCCGCCATCAGCTGCCAGTGAAGCGCCATGGGCACCCAGCCGCCATTCGAGGACGATGCCACACAAGCTCACGCCCGCCGCCCCCCCCAGCATGCGAAGGAACCCGATGGCGCTGGAGCCTTGGGAGATCAGCGACTTGTCCAGCGGCCGCATCGCCCCGAGGTTGAGCGAGGGCAGGATGAACCCGAGCCCGATTCGCCCCAGGATGGCAAAGGCCACCAGCATCCACAGTGGAGAACCCAGGCCAACAAACACCATGAGCCCAAACGAAAGCGCCAGAAGGCCCAACCCGGTGCTGACCAGAAAATGCGTGGGCTGCCGGTCTGCAAGACGCCCCACAATGGCGATGGTTGCTGCCAGCACAAATCCGGCAGGCAGCATGAGCGTGCCCACATGCGAGGCCGATAGCTCCAGCCCCAACTGCATGAACACCGGCAGCAGGTAGGTGGAGCCGAACAAGGCCGTGCCATAGATGAAGGCCACTACGCTGCCCATGGCAAATTGCTGGTACTGGAACAGCCGCAGGTCCATCAAGGGCTTGCGGTCCTGCTGGATCAAACGACGTTGCCAAGCAATGAATGCGCCGACCGCGCAGGCTGCGCCCGTCAGCAGCGCGATGGCCTCGGACGCAGAGCCTCCATGCAGCGACACCAGTCCGTTGAGAAGGCACAAGGTACCTGCGGTGCCCAGCAGCAGTCCGCGCCAATCCAGTGGCTCGCCCTGGCGGTTGGCATCCACCCCGCCGGGCGCCGTGACGGGCACAAACTTGTAGGCCAGCCAGATCGAAGCCAGGCACAACGGCACGACCATAAAGAAGATGGAGCGCCAGCCAAACCAGTCCACCAGCAGGCCACCAATGCTGGGGCCGATGGCCGGTGCCAGAACGACCCCCATCCCAAAGATGCCACTGGCACGGCCTTGTTCGTGCGGCTTGAAGGCGTAGAGGATGATGACCGCGGGAATGGGCTGCACAACACCGGCGGCCAGGCCCTCGGCAACCCGCGCGGCCAGCACCAGGCCGAAGTCCTGCGCGAGACCGCCTCCCACGCCCCCCAGCAGCAACACCAGCATGGCACCCACATAGGTAGCGCGGTAGCCGTAGCGCGACAGCAGCCAGGGAGTGGTGAGCATGGAGACCGTGGTGGCCACCATGAACCCAGAGGTGACCCACTGCGCGCGCTCCTGGCCCAGCGTGAAATAGTGGCTCATGTCCGGGATGGCCACGTTCACAATGGTCGAGGACATGATCGACGCCATGGTCCCCACCATGACCGACAGCAAGAGCAGCCAGCGATAGCGCTCACCATAGCGCTCTCGCAGCACCGACAGGGAGCCGGGAGCAGGTGTCATGGGCGGATCACCGTGCGCAACGGGTGAAAGGGGTTAAACAAGGCAGGGACGCGGTGCGGCCATGGGGTGTCTGTCGCACCACATGGCCAGGTCGTGCTTCAGGTCAGGTGCGTTCCAGCCACAGCTTGCCGCCGGTGGCCCAGTTTTCTCGCTTCACATCGGTGATCAGGATGTCCACCGACTCGGGCGAGCCACCCAGGACCTCGACGCTCACACGGGTGATCTCTTCCACCAGCTTGCGCTTTTGCTCGACCGTGCGGCCTTCCATCATTTCAACGTGGTACGTAGGCATATCAAACTCCTTCAGGGCGTATCGCCGCAAAAAGCGGAAATCATATCGGCGCAGGCCCTGGGGGGCGTACAAAGGGTTGCTGGGTGTTGGTGGAAGGTGTGCCGCAGGCAGAGCAGATGCAGGCCTTGCCGCGCTGTTCCTCGGGCACGGCGGCCAGGGCGGCAGGCGCGATGGACTGGGTCATGCACCAACAGCTTTCGGGCGGGCGGCCAGCGGCCATGGCGCATTGGTTGAGCCCGCCGCACAGTGGACAGCAGGAGGGGTTGGAGAGGGGCGGGGTGG
>NZ_QAIH01000160.1:3191-18043 GCF_003060895.1 Acidovorax sp. HMWF029
GACCAGTGTACGGCGATGTGCGCGGGATGAAGCGGCCTCGCTACCGGGCTGCCCAACCCCGCTCTAGCCAGCGAGGCGAGGTTCCGTGCGCTGTGGTGCGCCGCAGTGAGCGGATGAGGCAGAAATACCAATAAAAATAGCTGCCTGCGCGCGTTGATATTGCGCAAGCAGCTATCAAATAAGTAGCAATAGGCTGCGGTGCACCGCGATGGCGCCCACCGGGGCGCTCACCACGCGCCTGCGCAGGCGCCGTATCAGGCGGCTTGTGCGGCCTTCAGCTTCAGGCGCCAGGCGTGCAGCAGCGGCTCGGTGTAGCCGCTGGGCTGCTCCATGCCCTTGAAGACCAGATCGCAGGCCGCCTTGTAAGCCATGCTGGTGTCAAAGTGTCCGGCCATGGGCTGGTACAGCGGATCGCCCGCGTTCTGGCCGTCCACCACAGCTGCCATGCGCTCGAACGTGGCACGCACCTGGGCTTCGGTCACCACACCATGGTGCAGCCAGTTGGCCATGTGCTGGCTGCTGATGCGCAGCGTGGCGCGGTCTTCCATCAGGCCCACGTTGTGGATGTCGGGCACCTTGGAGCAGCCCACGCCCTGGTCCACCCAGCGCACCACGTAGCCCAAGATGCCTTGTGCGTTGTTGTCCAGCTCCTGCTGCTTCTCGGCGTCGCTCCAGTTCGGGGCGGCGGCCACGGGCACGGTGAGCAGGCCGGTCAGCAGGTTGTCGCGCTCGGCGTTCACATCGGTCTTTTCCAGCTCGATCTGGATGTCGCTGACCTTCACCTGGTGGTAGTGCAGCGCGTGCAGCGTGGCACCCGTGGGGCTGGGCACCCAGGCGGTGTTGGCGCCAGCCTTGGGGTGGCCGATCTTCTGCTTGAGCATCTCGGCCATCAGGTCAGGCATGGCCCACATGCCCTTGCCGATCTGCGCCTTGCCGCGCAGGCCGCAGCTCAGGCCCACCAGCACGTTGTTCTTTTCGTACGACTGGATCCAGGCGCTGGTCTTCATGTCGCCCTTGCGCACCATGGGGCCAGCGTGCATGGCGGTGTGCATTTCATCGCCCGTGCGGTCCAGGAAGCCGGTGTTGATGAACGCCACGCGGCTGCTGGCAGCGGCAATGCAGGCCTTGAGGTTGACGGAGGTGCGACGCTCTTCGTCCATGATGCCCAGCTTGACGGTGCTGTCGGACAGGCCCAGCAGCTTCTCGACGCGGCCGAACAGCTCGGCAGCAAAGCCCACTTCGGCGGGGCCGTGCATCTTGGGCTTGACGATGTAGACGCTGCCCTTGCGGGAGTTGCGAATACCGTTCGCGCCATGGCCTTGCAGGTCGTGCAATGCGATAGCCGTTGTGACCACCGCATCCATGATGCCTTCGGGGATCTCGCGCACCTGATCCTGCGCATCCGTCCACAGGATGGCCGGATTGGTCATCAGGTGGCCCACATTGCGCAGGAACATCAGCGAGCGGCCATGCAGGCGCACTTCGCCGCCTTGGGGGGCGGTGTAGATGCGATCGGGGTTCAGGCCGCGTGTGAAGGTCTTGCCGCCCTTGGCGACCTGCTCGGTCAGCGTGGCCTGGATGATGCCCAGCCAGTTGCTGTAGCCCAGCACCTTGTCCTCAGCGTCCACGGCAGCCACGGAGTCTTCCAGGTCCAGGATGGTGGAGAGGGCCGCTTCCAGCACCAGGTCGCTCACGCCTGCTGCGTCGGATTGGCCAATCGGCGTGCTGCGGTCGATCTGGATGTCCAGGTGCAAGCCGTTGTGCTGCAGCAGCACCGACGAAGGCGCAGCGGCATTGCCCTGGTAGCCCTTGAACTGCGATGCATCTTTCAGACCCGTGGTGCTGCCGTTGGCAAGCAACACGACCAGTTGGCCCCCTTCGACTTTGTAGCCCGTCGAGTCCTTGTGCGAGCCTGCAGCCAAAGGCGCCGTGTCATCCAGCACCTGGCGCGCAAACGCGATCACCTTGGCGCCGCGCACGGGGTTGTAGCCTTTGCCCTTTTCAGCGCCGCCTTCTTCGCTGATGGCATCGGTGCCATACAGCGCGTCATACAGGCTGCCCCAACGCGCGTTGGCGGCGTTCAGTGCATAACGTGCGTTCAGGATGGGCACCACCAGCTGTGGGCCGGCCTGGGTGGCCAGCTCGTCGTCCACATTGGCGGTGGTGGCCTTCACATCGGCGGGCTGGGGCACCAGGTAGCCGATCTTTTCGAGGAAGCTGCGGTAGGCCACCATGTCCTTGATGGGGCCGGGGTTGGCCTTGTGCCAGGTGTCCAGCTCGGTCTGCAGGCGGTCGCGCTCGGCCAGCAGGGCGATGTTGCGCGGGGCCAGGTCGGCCACGATGGCGTCGAAGCCCTTCCAGAACGCTTCGCTGCCCACGCCCGTGCCGGGCAGCACCTTGTCTTCGACAAAGCGGTACAGGGAGGTGGCCACTTGCAGGCCGTGGACTTGGGTGCGGTCGGTCATGGAAAGGCTCGCTGAAAAAAGAGAAAAAAAGCCGCTACGAAGCGATGATGCACAGACTGTATTGCAAATATCCGCACACATAAATACGCTGAAAATCTCTAAACCAGTGACTTTTAAGCAAAAGTGGTGCGGTGTGCGGGCCAGGGAGTCTGGGCGGCAAAAGGCATCGAAGCGAAACGCGCGAGACCGGTTTAGCGCGCGTTGCAGCCGATGCTCCTTTTGCCGTCCAGACGCCCACGCCATCCGTAGTCGTCCGTAGTGGTGCTGGCGCCCAATAGCCACTACGCTGCGCGCACAACCACACCAACGGGAGACAAACCCATGCAGGTACCCCTGTCCGCTGGCGCGCTGAACGCTGCCTACAAGAACAAGATCGTCAGCGCCGCCGACGCGGTGCAGCTCATCCACGATGGCGACACCGTGGCCACGGGCGGCTTTGTGGGCATCGGCTTTGCCGAGAGCATCGCCGTGGCACTGGCCCAGCGCTGGGAATCGACGCAAACCCCGCGCGACCTCACGCTGGTCTACGCCGCAGGCCAGGGCGACGGCAAGCAGCGCGGCCTCAACCACCTGGGCCATGTGGGCTTGCTCAAGCGCGTGATCGGCGGGCACTGGAGCCTGGTGCCGCGCATCCAGAAGCTGGCGGTGGACAACCAGATCGAGGCCTGGAACCTGCCCCAGGGCGTGATCACGCATTTGTTCCGCGACATTGCTGCGGGAAAGCCCGGCACGCTCACGCGCGTGGGCCTCGACACCTTTGTGGACCCGCGCCACGGCGGCGGCAAGCTCAATGCGCGCACCACCGAAGACCTGGTGCGCATCCTGCCCATCGACGGGCAGGACTACCTGTTCTACAAGGCTTTCCCCATCCACGTAGGCATCATCCGCGCGACCACGGCCGATGCGGATGGCAACCTCACCATGGAGCGCGAGGCGCTCACGCTCGAAGCGCTGGCCATTGCCATGGCCGCGCGCAACTCGGGCGGTGTGGTCATTGCGCAGGTCGAGCGCATCGCCGAGCGCGGCACGCTCAACCCCAGGCAGGTGAAGGTGCCCGGTGTGCTGGTGGACGCGGTGGTGCTTGCCACCGAGCCCGCGCACCACCACCAGACCTTTGCCGAGCCCTACAGCGCCGCGTTTGCGGGCGAGCTGCGCGTGCCCATGGACACTCTGGAGGCGATGCCGCTGACCGAGCGCAAGATCATCGCCCGCCGTGCGGCGCTGGAGCTGCGTCCGCACCAGGTGGTCAATTTGGGCATTGGCATGCCCGAGGGCGTGGCCAACGTGGCGGCCGAAGAGCGCATCATCGACCTCGTCACGCTCACGGCCGAGCCCGGCGTGATCGGCGGCATCCCCGCAGGCGGCCTGAACTTTGGCGCGGCCGTGAACCCGCAGGCCATCATCGACCAGCCCAATCAGTTCGACTTCTACGACGGCGGCGGCCTGGACATCGCGATCCTGGGCCTGGCGCAGGCCGACCAGCACGGCAACCTCAACGTGAGCAAGTTCGGCCCGCGCCTGGCGGGTGCGGGCGGCTTCATCAACATCAGTCAGAACGCCAAGACCGTGGTGTTTGTCGGCACCTTCACGGCAGGCGCGCTGCAGGTCGAGGCGGTGGATGGCCACCTGCATATCCTGCACGAAGGCGGCGCGCGCAAGCTGGTGCGCGAGGTGGAACACCGCACCTTCAGCGGCGCCGAGGCACTGCGGCGCGGCCAGCGCGTGTTGTATGTCACCGAGCGCTGCGTATTCCGCCTGGTGCCCTCGGGCGGTCCGGAGGGCGGCGGCGCGCTGGAGCTGATCGAGCTGGCGCCCGGCATTGACCTGCAGCGCGACGTGCTCGCCCACATGTCCTTCACGCCGCGCATCAGCCCGGGTTTGCAGACCATGGACATGCGCCTGTTCGAGCCCGGACCGCTGGGCCTGCGCGAGCAGTTGCTCAACCGCCCGCTGGTGCAGCGCTTTGAGCTCGACGCTGCGCGCCAGCTGCTGCACATCGACTTCTCGGGCCTGCAGATCAACGCCGCCAGCACCATTGATGCCATCGAGCAGGAGGTGCGCCGCCTGCTCGCTCCGCTTGCCGCACAGGGCGAGCGCGTGGGTGTGATCGTGAACTACGACCACTTCAGCATCGCGCCCGACCTGGCAGACGCCTACGCGGCCATGGTGCAGGGCCTCACGCGCGACCACTATGCCGAGGTCAAGCGCTATGGCACCGTCGGGTTCCTCAAGTCCCGATTGATCTGATTGCTATACTAATGATAGCTATCAAGGCAATATGGTCGCGCGCAGGGGTCTGTTTTTGCTTCAAATTTCTCTGTAACTTGGGGCCGCCGCGCTACCAAGGCCGGGCGCAGGCCCTAGCGTGGATGTCTCCATAATCACCGCCCATGGACAAACTCAAGGCCTTCGAATCCTTTGTATCGGTGGCCACGCGCGGCAGCCTCACGGCGGCGGCCAAGGCCGAGGGCGTGGCGCCCGCCATCATGGGGCGACGGCTGGATGCGCTCGAAGAGCACCTGGGCGTCAAGCTTCTGGTGCGCACCACGCGCCGCATCAGCCTCACGCACGAGGGCAGCGCGTTTCTGGAAGACTGTCAGCGCCTGCTGTCCGATGTGGCCAATGCCGAGGCCAGCGTGTCCGAAGGCGGCGTCAAGGCCACGGGCCATCTGCGCATCACCGCGCCCGCCGGTTTTGGCCGCCGCCATGTGGCGCCGCTGGTGCCGCGCTTTCGCTCTGCGCACCCGGACGTGACCATCTCGCTCAACCTCAGCGACCGCGTGGTGGACCTCGCGGGCGAAGGCTTTGACTGCGCGGTGCGCGTGGGAGATCTGCCCGACTCGTCGCTCGTGAGCGTGCGCATTGCCGACAACCGCCGCCTGTGCGTGGCCACGCCCGAATACCTGCAGCGCCACGGCACGCCGCGCCACCCCAGCGAGCTGGTGCAGCACGATTGCCTCACACTGTCGAGCGAGGCATCCCAAACACGGGGCTGGGCGTTCCGCATGCCGCTCGAGGGGGGGGGCGCCGAGGTCATTCACCTCAAGCCCGGTGGGCCGCTTGATTGCTCGGACGGGCAGGTGCTGCACGACTGGTGCCTGGCGGGCTACGGCATCGCCTGGCGCAGCACCTGGGAGGTGGAGGCCGAGATTGCCGCAGGGCGGCTGGTGGAGGTGCTGCACGATTTCGCCGCGCCGCCCAACGGGATCTATGTAGTGTTTCCGCAGCGCAAGCACATGCCGCTGCGGGTGCGGCTGTGGATCGAGCACCTCAAGCACCAGTACGCGCAGCCGGCGTTCTGGAAAGGCCCCCAGACCGGCGGCTGATGGCCCCGTGGCAGACTGCACAACACTCCATGTCCTCCGCGCCCACGCTCCTCGTCGCTGACGACCACCCGCTCTTCCGTGCGGCCGTGCTGCATGTGCTGCGCGAGCGGCTGCCGCAGTTCCGCACGCTGGAGGCCGCCAGCGCCGCCACGCTGGGCCAGGCCCTGCAAGACCACCCCGAGGTCGAGCTGGTGCTGCTGGATCTGAGCATGCCCGGCACGCGCGGCTTTTCGGCCCTGCTGCATGTGCGCGGCGAATACCCCGAGCTGCCCGTGGTCATCATCTCGTCCAACGACCACCCCCGCGTCATCCGCCGCGCGCAGCAGTTTGGCGCGGCAGGTTTCATTCCCAAGTCCGCACCCGCCGAGGCCATGGGCGACGCCATCCAGGCCGTGCTGGACGGCGGCAGCTGGTTCCCGCCCATGGCGGCTGAGCGCTCCGAGGCCGACGCCGAGCTGGCCGCGCGGCTGGCGCAGCTCACGCCCCAGCAGTTCCGCGTGCTGCTCTGCCTGGCCGATGGTTTGCTGAACAAACAGATCGCGGCCACGCTGGGCTTGGCCGAGAACACGGTGAAGGTGCATGTCACCGCCATTCTGAAAAAGCTCGCGTGCTACAGCCGCACGCAGGCGGCGGTGCTGGTGAAAAGCCTGGAGACAGAGTCCACCGCGTGAGCGGCCGGGCGTGTCTGCGCCAAGTGGGTGGCACAGATCCGAATCGATGGCGTGCTATAGCGGAAGGAACGTGTACACGGAGTCGAACGGGTAGCTGCCGTTGGTGCGCTCCGAATGGACGTGCAAGCCGTCGTCCTTCAGCACGCCGTTCATCTTGAACGCGCCAAACGAGGCTTTGAGCCGTGCGCTGAACGCGTTGTCGCCAGGTTTGTAGGTGCCTTTGACAATGAAGGAGTCGCCGGTGCTAAAGCTCTCCATCGCAGCGCGGGCCTGGAAGCGGCCCCCGGTGCTTTGCCAGAAGATCTTTCCGTCGGCCGTGAAGCACAGGTAGGTCCAGCCCTTCTCCCGCTTCGTCTCGTACACGCCGTCAAAGCGCACGCCAGATGGGCATTGGACGGGGGCGCCGGGTTCCGGGGTGGTTAACGCAAGCGTTCGGGCTTCGCTGCCATCGGCGAGGTACAGCGCATGGCCTTCCGGGTCGAAGATGTGCACGCCATGTTCCTGGGCGATTGCTCGCAGCTGCTGCAGCCGCTCGGTGTTGAACTCGCGCAGCTCGAGCGCCATGGCGAGCACCGGCCCTGTGGGCTGGTTGTGGTCAAAGCCTTCGTACCAGATGGCGCTCCCGGTGCCGTCTGTCGGACAGGTTTGCAATAGATGCTCGAAGAAGGCCGCGATGCGCGCGGTGGGGGCCTTCTTGCTGTCCTGCCATTTCTCCACAAAGTCTGCCGCTGCATCTGCGGTTTTGGCACGCGGGGCATCCATCGCATACAGAATTGCTTCGCTCATCGTTCCGTCCTCCGCTTCGGTGTGTAGGTGCTGACGCGGTACTTTATGGTAACCAAGGTGCCTGGGGGTTCTGTCCTGGCGTTCCCTGGGTCCCCACCGTGAGAGATGTCTACCTCCTATTGCTTTCCCCCAGCCGCAGCAGCGTTTGGCTCATCAACGCCCGCAGCGCCGGGGCGCGCACCGGCTTGGCCAGAAAGCCCCAGCCGCGCTCGGCGGCCTGGCGGCGCAGGGTGGCGTCGCGCTCGGCCGTGACCAGGATCACGGCCGGGGTCTGGCCCCAGCGCTCGCACAGCTGGACGTACACATCGGGGCCATGGTGAGTCGTGCCCAGGTGCACGTCCAGCAGCACGAGCTGCGGCGCTTGGCCGGGCTGGGCGGCGGCCAGGGCCTCGGTGGCGTCGCCCGCCACAGGCACCTGGCAGCCCCAGCGCTGCAGCAGGGCCTGTGTGGCAGCGCAGGTGGGGGCATCGTCCTCAATGACCCAGGCGGTGCCGCCTTGCAATGGAGCATCTTCTTGCGGGGCTTGTTGAATGGTGGTGGGGGTGGCGTCTGGCTGTGGCGCGGCGGCCGGGTTGCCCAGTGGCACACACACCCAGAACACGCTGCCGCGCCCCAGTTGCGAGCGCAGGCCAATCTCGTGGCCCAGCAGTCGGCCCAGGCGTTCGACGATGGCCAGGCCCAGGCCTGCCCCCCGGTCGTCGGCGCGGCCTTCGTCCAGGCGGCGGAATTCTTCGAAGATCTCGCGCTGCAGTGCCTCGGGGATGCCGGGGCCCTGGTCGTGCACTTCGATGCGCAGGTGGTCTCCGGCCTCCCGCTTCACCCGTCTGCAACCCACCACGATGCGCCCGTGCCGGCTGTAGCGGATGGCGTTGGAGACAAAGTTCTGCAGGATGCGGCGCAGCAGGTTTTCATCGGAGTGCACCACAGCACGCGTGGGCACGCAGCGCAGCTTTAACCCCTGGCTTTCGGCCAGCACGCCGAAGTTGTGGCCCAGCACCTGCAGCAGCGGGCCCAGCGCCACGTCGTGGATGTGCACGTCGAACTGGCCCGATTCCATGCGCGATATGTCGAGCAGGCTGTTCAGGATTGCGTCCTGTGCGGCCAGTGCGCCGTCGATGCTGTCCACCGCGTGCCGCTCGGCATCGCCTGGCACATGGCTGCGCAGCAGCGAGGTGAACATGCGCGCGGCGTTCAAGGGCTGAAGCAGGTCATGCACGGCGGCGGCGACAAAGCGGGTCTTGGAGCGGTTGGCCTGCTCGGCCTCGCGCCGTGCGGCGTCCAGGTCGCGGGTGCGGTCGGCCACGCGCTGCTCCAGCGCATCGGCCAGCGAGCGGAGCTCGCGTGCGGCGTTTTTGTAGCTGGTGATGTCGGCGTAGCTGGTCACAAAACCGCCCTCGGGCAGCGGGTTGCCCCGGATCTCCAGCACCGTGCCGTCGCCCTTGGCGCTCTCGTGCAGGTGGGGCGTGCCGCTGCGCAGGTAGGCCAGGCGGCGTTCAATGGCGTCTTCCACCGGGCCCGGGCCCAGCAGACCCCGGCGCGCGTTGTGGCGCATCAGGTCTGCGATGGGGCGGCCCACCTGCATCAGGTCGGTCGGGTAGCGAAACAGCTGCACGTAGCGCGAGTTCCAGGCCACCAGGTTCAGCTCGGCATCGATGATGACCACGCCCTGGGGCAGGTGCTCCAGGCTGCGGGAGAGGCCCGTATCCGTCCGCTGCGCGGCCTGCTGAGCTGCCTGCACGATGCCGTCTTGCGCGGTGCGCAGCTCCTGTGCGTGTTGCTGCAGCACAGTCTCCAGCTCCTGGCGGCTGCGCTGGCGCAGGCGCGCCAGCCGTTGGCGCTGGCGCACAAACAGCACCAGCAGCGACAGGGCCAGCCACCCTCCGCCCCCGGCTGCGGCAGCCCAGCGGCTATCGGCCACGCTGCTGTGTGTTGCGTGCACCAGGTGCAGTTGCCACGGCGTGCCGGGCAGCGGCTGGGTTTGCCACAGCATGCGGCCGGGCGTGACAGGCATGTCGGGCGAGGGCCGCACGCGCACTAGGCGGCCACCGTTGTCCATGCGGTCGTCCACTCGGTAGTCGAGTGGGCGCAGGGGCTGGTCGGAGTATTGCCGCGTGGTGTTCAGCTCGCGGCGCTCTTCGTCGTCCAGTGGCTCTAGCAGGCGGTAGCGCCAGGCATCCTGGCTGGCCAGGAAGACCACGCCGTGTGCGTCCGAGGCCAGCACGATGTCGGGCGTTTGCAGCCATTCGCGTTCCAGCTCCTGCAGTGCGATTTTGATGGCCACCAACCCCAGGGTGTGGCCGGTTTCATCCCGGATGGCCTGCGACAGGAAGTAGCCTGGCTCGCCCGTGGTCACGCCAATGCCGTAAAAGCTGCCGCGCCCCTGGGCCAGGGCTTGCTGCACGTAGGGGCGAAAGCTGTAGTCCACGCCCACATTGCTGGTGGCCGTGCGCCAATTGCTGGCGGCTACGGCCAGGCCGTCGCGGTTGAGCAGGGTGAGGGTGGAGGACTGGCTGGCGCCATTGGCCTGCTCCAGCTTGCGGTTGAGCTGTGCCACCTCGGCGGGGCTCAGTGGGCGTTGCAGTGCACTTTGCAGTTGGGCATCCAGCGCCAGCACCTCGGGCAGGGTGCGGTAGCGGTCAATGCGCTGGGCCAGCGTCTGCGCATACAGGGCCAGCTGGCGCTGCACGCTCTCACTTTCGTCCAGCAAAGACCGGTGCCAGGCCCACTGGCCAGCCACGAACATGCCGACCACCGTGCCTGCAAGCAGGATGAGCAGCGTCCAGAACTGGCGGGGGCGGGGCGTGGGCATGGCAATCAAGCGGGGTTCTGACGCGGCAGCAAAGCCACTTTGGTGCGTGTGGAAGTGTGCCGCACCAGGCGGGCGACTAGGTGATTACCCTGATTTGGTGCGCGCATTCTCCTCTGGGGCCACACTCGACTAATACCAATAGGTTATCGGCTGAAACAAAGTGCAGCGGTACAAACGGCACCCTTATCGCGCGCCGGAGGCACCCCGGTGGTGCAGTCCAGTGACACCAGGAGACCCGTTCCATGCACAACCATTCCGCTCCAGCAGCCTCAACCTTGAAGCTGCCTTTCTATCGGCAACTGTACTTCCAGGTGGTGCTCGCCATCGTCCTGGGCGTGTTGCTGGGTCATTTTGAGCCCGCTTATGGCGAGGCGCTCAAACCGCTGGGCGATGCCTTCATCAAGCTGGTGAAGATGATCATCGCGCCGGTGATCTTCCTGACCATCGTGACCGGCATCGCGGGCATGTCGCAGCTCTCTACCGTGGGCCGCGTATTCGGCAAAGCCATGGCGTACTTCCTGTTCTTCTCCACACTGGCGCTTGTCGTCGGTCTGGTGGTGGCCAACGTGGTGCAGCCCGGCGCGGGCATGAACATCAATGTGGCCGACCTGGATCAGACGGCCGTCAAGGGCTACGTGGCCAAGTCGCACGAGATGACGCTGACCGGCTTTGCGCTGGACATCATCCCCAAGACGCTGGTGAGCCCCTTTGTGGGCGACAACATCCTGCAGGTGCTGCTGGTGGCCGTGCTGTTCGGCATTGGCCTGGCCATGGTGGGGGAGGCGGGCCGCCCGGTACTGAACTTCCTGGACGCTCTGACGACGCCCGTTTTCAAGGTGGTGGGCATCGTGATGAAGGCCGCGCCGATCGGTGCGTTCGGCGCCATGGCGTTCACCATTGGCAAGTTTGGCCTGGGCTCGCTCGTCAACCTGGCCTGGCTGGTGGGCTCGTTCTACATCACTTCGCTGTTGTTTGTGGTGGTGATCCTGGGTTTTGTGGCGCGACTGTGTGGCTTCTCGGTGTTCAAGCTGTGCCGCTACCTCAAGGCCGAGCTGATGCTGGTACTGGGAACTTCGTCTTCTGAATCCGCCCTGCCGTCGCTGATGGAAAAGATGGAAAAGGCCGGTTGCAGCAAATCGGTGGTGGGCCTCGTTGTGCCCACGGGCTACTCGTTCAACCTGGATGGCACCAACATCTACATGACGCTGGCGGCGCTGTTCATCGCCCAGGCCACCAACACCGAACTGACGCTGGGCCACCAGGTGGCGTTGTTGCTGGTGGCGATGCTCAGCTCCAAGGGCGCGGCGGGTGTGACGGGCGCTGGGTTCATCACCCTGGCCGCCACGCTGGCCGTGGTGCCCGAAGTGCCGGTGGCTGGCATGGCGCTGATTCTGGGTGTGGACCGCTTCATGAGCGAATGCCGCTCTTTGACCAACTTCGTCGGCAACGCTGTGGCCACGGTGGTGGTGTCGCGCTGGGAAAACGCGCTGGACCGTGAACGCCTGGATGCCGCACTGAACGGCCACCCGCTGCCTGATGCGGTGTCGGGCGCCGCTGCAGCGGTGGTGCCAGCCGAAATGCCGGTGGGCGTGGTGGCCCGCACGGTGGCCTGATCAGCCAGTTTGGCTGGATTTCGCCCGGCACGGCGCAGACCCAACGGTCTGCGCCGTTTTTTTTGGCCAGGGTGCGCCTTGGCCCACCATGGACAATGGCGGCTGATCTTCCCTTATCGCCTGTCGGAATCGCGACGCGCAACCGAGCCCCAAGGAACCTGACCATGACCCTCGAAGCCGTTCTGGCCGCCCTGCACCTGCTGGCCATCCTGACCTTTGTGGTCTTTTTGTCGAGCCAGGCGGCGCTGTGCCGCATCGAATGGCTCAACGCCGCCGTGGTCGAGCGCCTGGCCAGGCTGGATGTGATCTATGGCGTGGCAGGGGCGGTGATGATTGGCAGTGGCTTGGCCCGGGTGATCTGGGGGGTCAAGGGCGCGTCGTGGTATTTGTCGCAGCCCCTGTTTCATGTCAAGATCACCCTGGTTCTGGTCATGGTCCTGTTGTCGTTTGTGCCTTCGATCGCGTTTCGTCGCTGGCGCCAGAATCTGCGCAGCACCGGAGCCCTGCCATCGGCCCCGGAAGTCGCGCGGGTGCGCCGCCTGGTGATGATCCAGTCGCATGTGCTGCCCGTGGTGGCTGTGATTGCAGTGTTCTGGGCGCGGGGCTGGTAAACCCAGGCATTCAAAAAACAAAAGCCCGCAGGCCAAAGGTCTGCGGGCTTTTTTCACTCTTGCGCCCCGATGGCAGTGCGCAAGGTGTGTGGTTGCATTACTTCTTCAGGCATTCGCTCATGAAGGCCTTGCGCTCATCGCCCTTGAGGGCCTTTGCTTTGGGGTCGGCGTTACAGGTCTTCATCTTGTCTTGTTGTGTTGCGGGCTTGTTGCTCAGGCAGGTTTTCATGAAGGCCTTGCGCTCGTCGCCCTTCATGTCGCCCGCCTCCTTGTTGCAGGTGGCCATCTTGGACTGCTGCTTGGTGGGCTCTGCCGCCGGTGTGGCAGAGGCCGCTGCAGCGGGCGCGGCGGCAGCCGCTTTGGCGGGGGTGTCGGCAGCGTGCGCAGCACCGAACGAAAGGACCAGGCTCAGGGCAGACAGGGTGAGAAGCTTCTTCATGGGGGCTCCGTTGGTAGGTGGCATCAGACGCAACCTGCGTCGGATTGCCCGATTACAACGTACCGGCAGCATGCCCGGCTGACTCGGCGATACGGGTGGAAAGAATTCCTGACAATCTGTTGCGTACTGGCTGCGCCCGGCAAGGGACTAGGCTGCGGGCGCGGGTGCCCGCGGCTGGTCTGCTGGGGCGGATGCGGCCCGGCCCGTAAAATCCCCCGATGCTCTCTGTCAAACACGATCTGCTGGCCGCGCTTGCGGCCGAGCTGGACACCCTCTCCCCCGGCGCTGGCGCCAAGGCAGCCTTTGAATCTCCCAAGGTGGCGGCGCATGGCGACTTTGCCTGCACGGCGGCCATGCAGCTGGCCAAGCCGCTCAAGCTCAATCCGCGCGCTTTGGGCGAACAGCTCAAGGCCGCCCTGGAAGCCACGCCTGCATTCACCCGCTGGGTCGATGCCATCGAGATTGCCGGGCCCGGTTTTCTGAACATTCGCCTCAAGCCCGCTGCCAAGCAAGAGGTGGTGCGCGAGGTGCTGGGCGCGGGCGAGCGCTTCGGCTTTCAGCCCAGCAACGGCCAGCAGGTGCTGGTCGAGTTCGTCTCGGCCAACCCCACCGGCCCGCTGCACGTGGGCCATGGCCGCCAGGCCGCTTTGGGCGATGCGATCTGCAACCTGTTCAGCACCCAGGGCTGGAAGGTGCACCGCGAGTTCTATTACAACGACGCGGGCGTGCAGATCGACACGCTGACCAAGAGCACGCAGCTGCGCGCCAAGGGCTTCAAGCCGGGCGACGACTGCTGGCCCACCGACAGCGAGAACCCGCTGGCCAAGAATTTCTACAACGGCGACTACATCGCAGACATTGCCGAGGCCTTCAAGGCCAAGGCCACCGTGAAAGCCGACGACCGCGAGTTCACCGCCAATGGCGACGTCGAGGACTACGACAACATCCGCCAGTTTGCTGTGGCCTACCTGCGCAATGAGCAGGACAAGGACCTGCAGGCGTTCAACCTCCAGTTCGACGAGTACTACCTGGAGTCCAGCCTGTACACCAGCGGCCGCGTCGAGGCCACGGTGAACAAGCTCGTCGCCAACGGCAAGACGTACGAGCAGGACGGCGCGTTGTGGCTCAAGTCCACCGACTACGGCGACGACAAGGATCGCGTCATGCGCAAGCAGGATGGCACCTTCACCTACTTTGTACCCGATGTGGCCTATCACATCGCCAAGTGGGAGCGCGGCTTCACCAAGGTCGTCAACATCCAGGGCACGGACCACCACGGCACCATTGCCCGCGTGCGCGCCGGGCTGCAGGCGGCTGACGTGGGCATTCCGCAGGGCTACCCTGACTACGTGCTGCACACCATGGTGCGTGTGGTCAAGGGCGGCGAAGAGGTCAAGATCAGCAAGCGCGCGGGCAGCTATGTCACGCTGCGCGACCTGATCGAGTGGACCAGCAAGGACGCGGTGCGCTTTTTCCTCTTGAGCCGCAAGCCCGACACCGAGTACACCTTCGACGTGGACCTGGCCGTGGCGCAGAACAACGACAACCCGGTGTACTACGTCCAGTACGCCCATGCCCGCATCTGCTCGGTGTTGCGCGCCTGGCAAGAGTCTGTGCAGGAGGCGGGCGGTGCGGATGTGGCTTCGCTCAAGGATGTGGACCTGTCGGCCCTGGAAGGCCCGCAGGCCCAGGCGCTGATGCTGCAACTGGCCAAGTACCCCGAGATGCTCACGGCCGCCGCCGACGGCGAGGCCCCGCACGACGTGACCTTCTACCTGCGTGACTTGGCCGCCAGCTACCACAGCTACTACGATGCCGAGCGCATCCTGGTGGACGACGACGTGGTGAAGAAGGCGCGTCTGGCCCTTGTCGCTGCTACGGCACAGGTATTGCACAATGGCCTGGCCGTGCTGGGCGTGTCGGCTCCAGCCAGAATGTAAGCAGTTACTACCAATATGAAAAAGCAACAGACGGGCGGGACCATCATCGGCTTTATCGTCGGCGTCATCGTGGGCCTGGGCGCCGCGCTGGCGGTGGCCGTCTATGTGACCAAGGTGCCGGTGCCTTTTCTGAACAAGGCCGGCGGGCGCACTGCGGACATGGACGCCGCCGAGTCACAGAAGAACAAGAAC
>NZ_QAIH01000160.1:18053-35884 GCF_003060895.1 Acidovorax sp. HMWF029
GTCGCTCGCGCCCGAGGTGCGGGCTGCTGCGTCTGCGCCCAAGCCCGCTGCCAGCAAGCCCGAGGCTGCCAAGGCCGAAACCAAGCCAGGGGCTGACCCGCTGGGCGACTTGGCCGTGGCCAAAGCCGCCGCCAAGGGCAATGTGGACCCGTTCGACTATTTTGTGCAGGCGGGCGCCTTCCGGACCCAGGCCGATGCCGATGCCCAGCGCGCCAAGCTGGCCATGATGGGCTGGGAGGCCCGCGTGAGCGAGCGTGAGCAAAATGGCCGGGCGGTGTTCCGCGTGCGTGTGGGCCCCTTCACCAAGCGCGACGATGCCGAGCAGCTCAAGGAGAAGCTCGATGGCGCCGGGTTGGAGTCTGCGCTGGTGCGTGTGCAGCGCTGATGCGTCAGACTTCGGGCGCTGAACTTTTTGCGGGGGCATGGCTCCCATCCCCCAGACCTGAACTAGGAGAGTCTTTGCCATGAAACGCCGTGAGTTTTCTTTGTCCGCTGCCTCGGCAGTCGCCGCTTCCGCCCTGACGCTGCCCGTCGCCACCCCCGCGCTGGCCCAGGCCCGCCAGTTCAAGGAGGGCAAGGACTACAAGCGGCTGGACAAGCCCGTGGCGCCCGACGCACCGGCCGGCAAGGTCGATGTGATCGAATTCTTCTGGTACAGCTGCCCCCACTGCAGTGTGTTCGAGCCCACGCTGGACGCATGGGTCAAGGCCGCGCCCAAGGATCTTTTCATCCGCCGCGTGCCTGTGGCCTTCAATGCCAGTTTTGTGCCCCAGCAAAAGCTGTTCTACACCCTGGAAGGTATGGGCAAGCTCGAAGCCCTGCACGCCAAGGTGTTCCGCGCAATCCATGTGGAAAAGGCCAAGCTGGCCAAGGACGACGAGATTTTTGCCTGGGTGGCCCAGCAGGGTGTGGATGCCGCCAAGTTCAAGGAAGTCTACGCATCGTTCACCGTGTCCAACCAGGTTCGCCGCGCCTCGCAGCTGCAGGACGCTTATGGCGTGGAAGGCGTGCCCTCCATGGGCGTGGCGGGCAAGTTCTACACGGACGGCACCATGGCAGGCAACATGCAGAACGTGCTGCAGGTGGTCGAAGCGCTGGTCAAGCAAAAGTAAGCTCCGGGCTGCCCTGGGCACAAGCTCCTAAGCGCCAAAGGCCCTGGATACCCGATGAAGAAAGCCCGCTGTTGCGGGCTTTCTTCATGGAGGGCGTGTGGGGATGGCTACAATGAACTGCAAGATTCGTGCCCTATGAACCACCGCCTCCTTCCGACCCTCCTGCTCGCGGCCCTGGCCTGCCTTCATGGCGTGGCCCACGCTGAAAAAGCCGACCGCGCCAAGCCCATGAACATCGAGGCCGACGCGTTGCGCCACGATGAACTCAAGCAGACCAGCGTGTTCTCGGGGCGCGTGGTCATGACCAAGGGCACCATCGTGCTGCGCGGCGCGCGGCTGGATGTGCGCCAGGACGCCGATGGCTACCAGTTCGGTGTGGTCACAGCCGAAGCAGGCAAACGCGCCTTCTTCCGCCAGAAGCGCGACACCCTGCCCGGCGCGCCCGATGAATACATCGAAGGCGAGAGCGAGGTCATCGAGTACGACGGCAAGGCCGACAACGTGCGTTTCGTCACCCGCGCCGAGCTGCGCCGCTACCGGGGGGCCGCGCTCAGCGACGAGATCACAGGTGCTGTGATCGTCTACAACAACCTTACCGACGTGTTCACCGTGGACGGCCAGCGCGCCCCCGCCACCAATGCGGCAGGTGATGCCCTGGCCCCCGGCAGCCGCGTGCGCGCGGTGCTGGCGCCCAAGGACCCGCCCGCTGGTGCTGCAGCGCCTGCGCCCGCCGCCCCCGGCGCCGCACCCGTGCTGCGCCCCAGCAACAGCCTTGGCGGCGGCTCCAAGTGAGCGCGGTGCCCGTTCATCCCGGCCCTGACACCCAGGCCGGCAGCCGCCTGGAGGTGCAGCACCTGGCAAAGTCCTATGGCAGCCGCAAGGTCGTCAAGGATGTGTCGCTGGTCGTGCAAAAAGGCGAGGTCGTGGGGCTGCTTGGCCCCAATGGCGCGGGCAAGACCACCTCGTTCTACATGATCGTGGGCCTGGTGCGCAGCGATGCGGGCGACATCCGCATCGACGGCCAATCGGTCGCCCACATGCCCATCCACCGCCGTTCGCGCCTGGGCCTGTCGTACCTGCCGCAGGAAGCCTCGATTTTCCGCAAGCTTTCGGTCGAAGAAAACGTGCGCGCCGTGCTGGAGCTGCAGCGCGGCGACGACGGCCAGCCGCTGTCGCGCGACGCCATCGAAGAGCGCCTGACGGCCCTGCTGGAAGAGCTGCGCGTTCAGCACCTGCGTGCCTCGCCCGCCATGGCCCTGTCCGGTGGCGAGCGCCGCCGGGTGGAGATCGCCCGGGCCCTGGCTACGCAGCCACGCTTCATCCTGCTGGACGAGCCCTTTGCGGGTATTGACCCCATCGCTGTGATCGAGATCCAGCGCATCATCGGTTTTCTCAAGGCGCGTGGGATCGGTGTGCTCATCACCGACCACAACGTGCGCGAGACCCTGGGCATCTGCGACCACGCTTTCATCATCAGCGATGGCCGTGTGCTGGCGCAGGGCACGCCGTCCGAGATCGTGGACAACGCCGAAGTGCGCCGGGTGTATCTGGGCGAACACTTCAAGATGTGATGAAGCCCGGTTTGTCGCTGCGTGTCTCGCAGCACCTTGCACTGACCCCCCAGCTCCAGCAGTCCATCCGGCTGCTGCAGTTGTCCACGCTCGAACTCTCGCAGGAAGTCGAGCAGATGCTCGACGAGAACCCGTTCCTTGAGCGCACGGCCGAAGAGGCGCCGCGCGAGGAGTTTGGCCTGGAGGCTGCCGACACCCCCGCACAAGCCGACGATTACAGCGCGGATGATGCTATATTTTTAGGAGCATCAAGCACAAGCGCAGCAGGCGGAGACGGCCAAAATGATGCCGAAACGCCGGGCTCTGGCGCAGACGAACCCGACTGGAGCGGCGACGGCACGGTAGAGATGGCGCCCAACGATGCCGAGTGGGGCGGCGACGCCCCGGCCCGCACCCGCAACGATGCGGAGGGCGACGACGCCGATGCCACCGAACTGGCCCGCTCGCACGAATCGCTCACCGCCTATTTGCACCGCCAGGCCCTGTCGCTGCGCCTGTCCGATGTGGACTGCGCTGCGCTGCGCTTCCTCATCGAATCGCTGAACGACGACGGCTACCTCGAAGAGCCGCTCGAAGAACTCGCCATCGCCCTGGCCGGGCCGGATGACCTGGAGCAGATCGAAGAACTTGTGCACCGCTTCACCGTGGCGCAGCGGCTGCTGCAAAGCCTGGAGCCCACCGGCGTGGGGGCGCGCAACCTGGCCGAATGCCTGACGCTGCAGCTCACCGCGCTGGCCGCCGACGAAGACAGCGATGCCGACCCCGATACCGTGCGGACCGCGCTCTCCATCTGCCAGCAGCCGCTGGAGATGCTGGCCCGCCGCGATGTCCGCCGCCTGACGCAGCTGTGTGGCGATGGCGAAGAGCGCACGCGCGCCGCCATGGCGCTGATCGCCCGGCTGGAGCCGCGCCCCGGCCGCCGCTTTGCCGATGTGGAGCGCAACATCATCGTGCCCGACGTCATCGTGCGAAAGGCTGGCCGCGCCAATGGGCGTGATGGCCAGCACAATTTCATCGTGCAGCTCAACCCCGACGTGATGCCCCGCCTGCGCGTGCACGACATCTACGCCGGTGCGCTGCGCGGCCACAAGGGCGGCGAGGGTCACCAGGGCATGCAGCAGCGCCTGCAGGAGGCGCGCTGGTTCATCAAGAACATCCAGCAGCGCTTTGACACCATCCTGCGCGTGTCGCGCGCCATCGTGGAGCGGCAGAAGAACTTCTTCACCCACGGCGAGCTGGCCATGCGCCCCCTGGTGCTGCGCGACATTGCCGACGAGCTAGGCCTGCACGAATCCACCATCAGCCGCGTGACCACGGCCAAATACATGGCCACGCCCATCGGCACCTACGAGCTGAAGTATTTCTTTGGCTCCGGCCTGGGCACCGAAACGGGCGGCAATGCTTCGAGCACTGCCGTGCGCGCGCTGATCAAGCAGTTCGTGTCGGCGGAAAACCCGGCCAAACCGTTGTCGGACAGCCAGATCGCAGAGATGCTCAAGGAGCAGGGCATCGAATGCGCGCGCCGCACGGTGGCCAAGTACCGCGAGGCGCTCAAGATTGCGCCAGCGAATCTGCGCAAGGCGCTGTAGCGCTCGACGCGTTGAAGCGCGCAAGGGTTGCCTGAACCCCCTGCTGCCGGGTTACTTGCGCGCCATGAACACCGCGTCATACGCCTGGGGTGTGAATCCGGCGATCTTCTGGCCGTTGGTCAGCAAGACCGGCACGCCCCTGGCGCCCAGCTGCTTGAACGCCGCCTTGCCAGAAGGCGTGTCGATGTCCAGCTCCCGATACGTGATGCCTTTGCCCGCCAGATAGGATTTGGCCGCCTTGCAGTAGCCGCACCAGGTCGCCATGTAGAGCACCACATCGCCCCTGGGGGCTGCGGCCGGTGGCGCGTCGGGGGCGGCGGCTGCCTGGGGCGCGGGCGATGCTCCCGGCACCACGCTCACCGGCAGGTTCTCCAGCTTCATCGTTTTTTCCACGGCACCTGCCACCGGGGGCTTGTCGCTGTATACGACCCGGCCGTCCGCGCCCACCGATTTGTACAGTGTCTGGGCGCCTGCCGCCATGGGCATGGTGGCCAGCACCAGTACGGTCAGCAGGGTCCGATAAAAAGGGCGCATGGGGGCTCCGGTAAAATCCGCTGCCCGAGAGCATACGAGACAAGGGGCTTGGGGCCTGCAAGACCCTTGCGCCACTTACCCCGCGTTGCAATCCATGGCGCCTTGGCGTGGTTTTCCGCCCCGCCTCCGGAGGCCCCGCAAGCAACATAGCGGCACTCGCCGCGCACCCGCGCCCCTCCCTCGCACGGGTTTGTGCTCTCCGCTTCCTTTTTTCCTACCCCTGTCCGCCACCATGGCCCGCATTGTTTTTGACCTCCCCCCGCAATTCGGCTTTGCCACCGAGCTGCAGATTTACATCAGCCACGTGAACCAGGGCGGGCACCTGGACAACGCGCAGCTGCTCAGCCTGGTGTCCGAAGCGCGGGTGCGCTTTTTCCAGTCGCTGGGCTACCCCGAGGCCGATGTGGGCGGCCTGTCCATCGTGGTGGGCGACATCGTCGCGCAGTACAAATCCGAAGGCTTTCATGGCGAAACCATGCGGGTGGAGATGGCACCCACCGACTTCAACCGTTACGGTTTCGATCTGGTCTTTTGCATGACCGAAAAGGCCTCGGGCCGCGAGGTGGCGCGCGGCAAGATCGGCATCGTCTTCATCGGCAAGGCCAGCCGCAAGGTCGCCCCCATCCCCGACTCCATCCGCCAGCTGCTGCTGGCCCGCGCGGGTGAGCCCGGTTCCCCCTCCGTGCCTGAGCGCGTATCCTCCCCATCGACATGAACCAACTCCAACTTTTTCTCCCCTGCGCTGCGGGCGTCGAGGGCTTTCTGGCCGACGAGGTGCATGGCATCACCGGCCTCACGGGGCAAGACTTGCTGGTGGGGCGGGGTGGCGTGCTGCTGCGCGCCTCGTGGCGCCAGGCCATGCAGCTGAACCTGCACAGCCGCCTGGCCCAGCGCGTGCTGGTGCAGTTGGCGCACCGCCCGTACCGCTCCGAGAACGATCTCTACAACATGGCCAGCGATGTGGCCTGGGAGATCTGGTTCACCACCCGCCAGACCTTCAAGGTCGAGGTGACGGCCCAGCACAGCCCGCTGCAAAGCCTCAACTTTGCGGCCCTCAAGGTGAAAGACGCCGTGGCCGACCGCTTCCGCCACAAGAGCGGCGTGCGCCCCGACGTGAACACCCAGTGGCCCGATGTGCGCATCCACCTGCACCTGACCACCGACGAAGCCACGATCTACATCGACACCTCGGGCGAGCCACTGTTCAAGCGCGGCTGGCGTGAGGACAAGGGCGACGCCCCGCTCAAGGAAACCCTGGCCGCCGCCATGATCGCCGCCAGCGGCTGGGACCCGCACGGCGACAACCCCCAGCCCCTGTACGACCCCTGCTGCGGCAGCGGCACCATCGTGGTCGAGGCCGCACAGATCGCCTGCCGCATCCCGGCGGGCATGCTGCGGCGATTTGCGTTCGAGAAGCTGCTGCCCTTCCAGGCGCATGTCTGGTCCGCTATCAAAAACGAAGCTGAAAGCGCAATACAGACCAGCGCAGTGCCTATTTTTGGCAGTGATGTGGCTTTCCGCATGGTTGACTTTGCCCAGCGCAACGCCGAGCGCGCCGGTGTGGCCGAGGCTGTACAGCTGCGCGGCGGCGACGCCCTGCAGCGCATGCCGCCTTGCGATCAGCCCGGTGTGATGCTGCTCAACCCACCCTACGGCGAGCGCATTGCCGCTGCCGGTAGCGCAGGCCGCAACGCCAGCGAGCGCGCCGCCGACCGGGCCCAAGGTTTGGCCGTGGGCCGCGAAGAAGCGCAGACCGAAGATGGCGGCGAGTTTTTCAGCCAGCTGGCCACACACTGGAAGAAGAACTACAGCGGTTGGACCGCCTGGATGCTCACGCCCGACCTCAAGCTGCCCGGCAAGATGCGCCTGAAGGAGTCGCGCCGCGTGCCGATGTGGAACGGCCCCATCGAATGCCGCATGTTCCGCTTCGACATGATCAAGGGTGCCGTGCGCGACCGTGCCGCCAAGGCTGCCCCCGAAGGCGGCCCGCGCCATGAAAGTTGAGCTGCGCCTGCCCGCCGAGGCCCCGGCGGGCGAGCCCGCGCGCCCGGTGGTGGTGGACACCAATGTGGCGCTCGATCTGCTGATCTTCAGCGACCCGCGCACTGTGCCGCTGCGCACGCTGCTGGCCCAGGGGCGCCTGGCCTGGATCGCCACGCAAGTCATGCGCGACGAGCTGGAGCGCGTGCTGGCCTATCCCCACATCGCCGAGCGCATGGACTACTACCGTGTGGATGCCGTGCAGGTGCTGGCCGCGTTTGATGCACAGGTGCGGCTGGTGGACATCGCCCCCAAGGTGGCCTATGTGTGCAAGGACGCAGACGACCAGAAGTTCATCGACCTCGCAGCGGCGCACCGGGCGATATTGCTGAGCAAGGACAAGGCGGTGATCTGCATGCGCAAGCGGTTGTTGGGGTTGAGCGCGGATGTTGCCACCGAACTGGTTTTGTAGGTTGCCGGGCACTGAGTCACGGCTACATCGTATGCGCATTCCTTGCGCGCGGAAATTGCATGAATGGATGGCCTGCCGTGGTGACTAGCGTGCTGTCCTGTAGATAGCTGTGCACAATGTCGTGTCGATGGACTCGCGCCTTGGGAAAGGCTCAAGTCCGCCCCGGACACCACATGTTGTCACGAGAACACGTAACGTATCCCATTGTTTTCAGGCTTGAGACGCGATGTCATACGCAGTTATTGCTTCGTGGCAACGGCATTTTTTGTGCGCAGGCCGTCTATCGACTGACAGAGGCTCTGGTCATCATATGCGCCGCATGCTTTTGCGGTGCGGCTTCACTTCATTGGATTGCGCGCCGTCGTGACGTATGGGCGCCCAAGCCTGCAAGCACGAGTGCAAGCCCCACCAAGGCCCATTCGGAGAGTGTTGGAATGGATGCAGTGGCCAGTGGTAGGGCCAGGGCGACCGGGTCAACGATGCGTCCGTTTTTCATCCCGTCGTCGTCGCCCGACTCGCCGTCCCTGACGGAGTAGGTGATGGTATTTCCATGGACGCTGGCGTTCACAGGGAACCACCGAGGGGTTGCGTTGGGGCTGTACTTCATCAGCACAGCATTGGCTGGGATGGCGGAGGGGTATTCCAGCGTCACCGTCAGTGTGCTGTCGACGTCGCAGCTGTCTGCCGTGAAGTCGAACATGCCCTGCGGGAAGGTATAGCCTGTTGGTGGCGCCGTAGCCACCGCTTTGACATCGGTGAACCGCCGCTGGGTAAACGTGCACTGTGTGCCGCCGCCAGTGAATGACGCCGTTGCTATGCCGGTGCCGGTGCTAGTGGGCGCGGTGTAGCGGTTGTCTGGGATGACCACGGTGAATGTGCGTGTTGCAGAGAAAGGGGCACCCGTGCCGGTGGAGCTGTCCGTTGCAGAAACCGTAAAGGTGTAGCTACCGCCTGCCGTTGGCGTGCCGCTGATGATGCCGGTGTTTGCCGACAATGCCATCCCTGGCGGCAGACTTCCAGAGGCAATGGTAAACCGATAGGGTGCATTGCCTCCGGTAGCTGCGACGGCCTGACTGTACGCCACCCCGCGGATGCCATTTGGTAAGCTGGCTGGGGACATACCGATAGTGGGTGCGCTCACGGTCAGCGACAGATGGCCGCTTTGGGCGATGAAGGGCCCTTGACCCGTGCTGCTGTCGGTGGCGCTGACCATGAATTGGAAGGTGCCTACTGCTGTGGGCGTGCCGCTGATCGTGCCGGAAGACGATAGGCTGAGTCCCCCGGGCAGTGCGCCGGAGGCCAATAAATAGGTGTAGGGCGCCATGCCTCCGCTGGCGGAATTCAGGCTATGGCTGTAGGTCGCGCCAAAAGATGCATTGGCTGGCGCCGTTGGCGAGAAGCTGATGGTAGGCGACGCCACCATGATCGATTGCGTCGCGGTCATTGAGCTGCCCGAGACGTTGGAGACCGAGTAGGTGAAAGAGTCGGCGCCTGCATAGCCGGTCGTGGGTGTGTAGCTCACGCTGGCGCCAAACACCGCCAAAGTCCCATGTGTGGGTGACGCATGCACCGCGAGCGAGGTTGCGGCGCCGCCCGAGAGGTTCAAGGAAATGGGGGCGTTGTTCGCGCCGTAGGGTACGGAGGAAGAGGCGTCGGCGCTAACCGGCGGTGCTACGTAGGTATAGCGCGACGCAGTCCTGGCAACGCTGGTCCCGCTAGGGGTCGTGGCCGTGACGTCTACAGTGCCCGCAGCCTGCGCAGGCGCAATCGCCGTAATGGTGTTGGCATTCACGGCCGCGAAAGAGGCCGCGCTGGTGCCGCCAAACCTGACGTCGGTGACGTCGGAAAGGTAGGCCCCCGTCAGCGTGACGGACTGGCCGCCCGCCACCGGGCCTTCGGTGTGCGACAGGGCGCTGATGGCGGGCAGCAGTTCGCCTTCGGCCTTGGCAAGGAACAGGCGGCCTGGCGCGGGGCCGGTGATGCCGGGTGCGCTGGCCACCGTTAAATACATGGCGTATCCGTAGGGGCTGGAACACGAGCAGTTGAAGACCGCCGATACGGTCGTGCCTGCCAGCGCGGTGTAGGAGCCGGTGAAGGTGTTCAGCCCCGGGCTGGCCGGTCCGGACGCTGTGAACGTCTGGCAGTTGGCCCCGCCCTGGTCGCACAGCGTGACGAATGGCGTCACCGATCCAAAGCTGTCATAGACATCCGCCGTGACGCTGGTGATGCGCACATCCTCGGAGCCCACCGCAAACTGTTGCGTGCGTTGGGCGCCTGCGTTCACGAAAGTGTTGCCGGTGTGCGGCAGGTACAGCGTATCCATGAGGGTTTTTGTGGTGACGGCGTTGGCTGGGCCGACGGCACAAAGCATGAGCGCCAGTCCGATGCGGCAGAGGCCTGCGCGTGCGGCAGCGTAGAAGGAGGGAGAAGAATGCACGGAGAGACTGTTTTGAATGACCGATTGACGGACTGATCCTAGTGTGAGAGCAGGCCTGCGGTTTGACTGGGCGTTTCAGCCGTTTTGCTTGTGCGTGCCGTGGGGTGTGGGAGCGCTTGAAGCGCCTGCGTTCCGGGAGGCCTGAATCCAGACTCGGAGTTGGTCCGAGTAGCGAGCGTCGGTTGGGTATGGCGCGCGCATTTCACGGGTGCGCATCATCGCAGCGGCCAGCCGCTTGATGGCTGCGGCTGGCCGAGCTAAACCCCGCGGTCAGAAGTTGGCTCTACGCGCCATCTTCAGGCGGTCACATCAATGGCAGGCCAGCAAGTCATACGCCGCCCGCACCCGCTGCAAATCCCGCCCCAGTTTGCGATTGGCGGGCAGATACCGCATCCACCCCATCCGGCGAACGCTGGTTGCCAGCACCGCCTGCATGTCCGCGCTGCCCTGCGCTACCCACGCCGCCCAGCGCTCGCGCCCCTCGGTCAGCGTGCCGCAGGTGTGCAGGTAGATCGCGGTGGAGTGTGCGTAACACAGCGCATCGCGCACATGGCACACCGCCAGCGGCAGCACGGCGGCGGGGTCGTCTTCAAAGTCGATGCAGGCCACTTCGCCATCGGGGCAGCGCACCAGGTTGCGCGCGAAGGCCTGGCTCAGGCAGGTGCCCTGGCGGTGCACCTGGGTGAGCGTGTCCAGCCCCTGCTGCCACAGCGCCAGCACGGTGGCGGTGTCGCACGCCTGCACGGCGTGGTCGATCTCATTGCCCAGCGAGTGGATTTCTTCGCCCGTGTGGCCCAGGTGGCGCATGGCAAAGCCATGGGGGGATGCGGCCAGCACCACGGGCACGCGGATGCCGCGTGCGGCCAGATCGCGCAGGCGCTGCACTTCGGTAGCGATGGCCGTGGGGCCGCCGGGATTGGGCACGGGGCGCAGGGCGTCCAGTCGCAGCAGCCCCGCCAGCGCGGCCATGGCGCGGTAGCGGCCCGTGCCGTGGGGGGCGCCTGCGCGCTTGATCCAGAGCTGTTCATTACCCAGTACATGGGCCATCACGTTGTGGGGCTGGGTGGCCAGCTGCTGCTGCAAAAAGGCGGCGTAGTCGGGGGCGGTGGTGGTGGGGTGGGTAGATGCGTCCATCGTCAAGGTCATACAGCGGCGTCCCCGGCCACCGCCGCTGCGGTGCCTGCAGCTGCGGCGTGCACCAGCTCTATGTGGTGGGGAATCGAAGGCTCCAGCACAGGTTCGCTGGCCTGGAAGCTGTGGGCACTGGCCAGGGGCCAGTACAGGCGGAACACGTTGTGCTGCGCGTCCAGCGGGCCCAGCAGCGCGCCCGGTTGCATGCGCGTGATCAGGTTGGAGAGTTGGCGCACCTCGGTGTCGCTGATGCGGCGCACGATGTGGTGGGCCGTGATTTCTTTGGGGTGATGCAGCCCGGCGGCCTGCACCAGCTCTTGCAGCGCATGCAGTGTGCTGCGGTGAAACTGCGCCACGCGCGTGGCCTTGTCAGGCACCACCAGGGCCTGCTGGCGCAGCGGGTCTTGGGTGGTCACGCCGGTGGGGCAGTGGCCGGTGTGGCAGCTTTGTGCCTGGATGCAGCCCAGCGCCATCATGAAGCCGCGCCCCGCGTTGCACCAGTCGGCACCCAGCGCCATCATGCGGGCAATATCGAAAGCGCTGATCACCTTGCCCGCGCAGCCAATCCTCACGCGGTCGCGCAGGTTCACGCCCACCAGGGTGTTGTGCACCAGCAGCAGGCCTTCTTGCAGCGGTGCGCCCACGTGGTCGGTGAACTCCACGGGCGCCGCGCCCGTGCCGCCTTCGGCACCGTCCACCACGATGAAGTCGGGCGTAATGCCCGTGATCAGCATGGCCTTGACGATGGCAAACCACTCCCACGGGTGGCCCAGGCAGAACTTGAAGCCCGTGGGCTTGCCGCCCGACAGCGTGCGCAATTTGGCGATGAACTGCATCATCTCCACCGGGTTGCTGAACGCACTGTGGCTGGCGGGCGATATGCAGGCCTCGCCTTCTTTCACACCGCGCGCGGCAGCGATCTCGGCCGTCACCTTGGCGCCGGGCAGCACGCCGCCGTGGCCGGGCTTGGCGCCCTGGCTGAGCTTGAGCTCGATCATCTTGACCTGCGGGTCGGTGGCATTGGCAGCAAAGCGCTCTTCGCTGAACGTGCCGTCGGCGTTGCGGCAGCCAAAGTAGCCCGAGCCTATCTCCCAGATCAAGTCACCGCCATGCACCCGGTGGTGCTGGCTGATGCTGCCCTCGCCCGTGTCGTGTGCAAAACCGCCTTTTTTCGCGCCCTGGTTGAGCGCCAGGATGGCGTTGGCAGACAGCGCCCCAAAGCTCATGGCCGAGATGTTGAACACACTCGCGTGGTAGGGCTGGGTGCAGGGCGCAACGGACTGCGACGGCGCATCGGGGCTGCCCCCGATCCACACGCGAAAGTCGTGCGACGGTAACTGTGTGGGCGCCATGGAATGGTTCACCCATTCATAACCCTGCGCGCCCACATCCAGGTGCGTGCCAAACGGCCGGTTGTCCGGGTCGCCCTTGGCGCGCTGGTACACCAGCGAGCGCTGCGCACGCGAAAACGGGGCGGCTTCGCTGTCGCTTTCGATGAAATACTGGCGCACCTCGGGCCGCACGTATTCGAGCATGAAGCGCAGGTGACCGATGACCGGGTAGTTGCGCAGGATGGCGTGGCGCGTCTGCTGCAAGTCATACACGCCCACCGCCACCAGCGCTGCAAACACCAGCACCACGGGCAGTCCTGCGCCAAAGGCTACCAGCGCAAGCAGCGACAGCAGCAGCCCGACAACGCACAGCGCAAAGGCCGTGTAGCGCACCGGGTACAGGGAGTTGAGTTGGTGGAGCATGGGAGTCCTGGTTGTGGTGGCCGTGCGAGAGGGGGCTACACTGACTGCCTTTTTATCGGGTGGCCATGTTGCGCGCGGCTTTGCTGGTCGCCTGATGCCAGCACTTGTTGCCGCACCTGCGCCTTAGCCGCCTAGCGCTACTAGGCTTGCGCATCATAAAAGTAAAACTTTGTTTTATCGCCCCCGCTTTCTCGCTTGACGACCGGAGCTCCCCATGACCGAACCCACATTGCCAACCCCAGCCAACGACGATCTTGACCTTGCGACCGCCCCGGTCGCCGCGCTGGGCCCCGAGGAGCTGGAAGAAATCGACAACATCCTCGACGACCTGCGTGCGCGCGGCGAGGAAATCCCGCAGTGGGAGTTCTGCGACGGCTTCATGACCGCGCTGATCTGCAGCCGCCGCCCCATCGCACCTGCTGAATACCTGCCCATGCTGCTGGGCGATGGCGCCGAGCTGGACGTGGCCGAAGGCGCGGCCCTGCCCGTGCTGCCCGCCTTTGCCGATGCTGCGCAGCAGGCCCGCTTTCTGGAGCTGTGGGACCGCCGCTGGGTCGAGATCACCACCCAGCTCGACACCGATGTGAAGACGCTGGACGACGACCGTACCTTCCAGCCCGAAGCCATGGACATGCGCGGCGCCGTTGCCAGCCTGCCTGAGGCAGAGCGTGCCGAAATGGAGGGGCAAGAGATTCCGTCCTTCGGCCAGGTGTGGGCGCTGGGCTTCATGTTCGCCGTAGAAAACTGGCCCGAAGACTGGGCCGCCCCGCGCGACAAGGAAGCCGCCAAGTGGCTGGACGACGCGCTGGACCGCATCGTCGCCCTGACCGAAGACGACACCGGCAAGCCCGAAGTCTGCATGTACGACGAAGACGGCCCGCCCAGCACCAGCCAGGCGCGCGTGGAAGCCTTCGGCGAAGCCATCTGGGCCGTGTACGACCTGCGCCAGCTGTGGAAGAGCATGGGCCCGCGCGTGGAGACGGTGCGCAAGGCACCCGAGCCGGGGCGCAATGACCCTTGCCACTGCGGCAGCGGCAAGAAGTACAAGAAGTGCCACGGGGCTTGAGTCCTCTTTTGCCTCTCTTGGTACGCAAAAATGGCGCAGTTCATACAGGCCGTGATGGATCACTTCGAATGGGGGCAGTATGTATTGTTCTCGGTGGTCTTGGGCATTCTTGCTTTGACCGAGCACTTCTGGCCTCGCCGTACGGCTGGCAAAGGCCACAAAGGACGGATAAGGGTCAATTTGTTGCTGTATGGGCTGGCTGGTCTGTTGATGTGGTGGGTGGCCGAGCCTGTGCAGACCGCTGCGGTGCGACTCGGGGCGTCTTTGGAATGGTCAGGGTTGGCAGGGTCGGCATTGCCCGGTGTTCCCAAGATCGTCATCGGCGTGTTGCTGGTTGATGCGATCCAGTATCTGCTGCATCGTGCTTCGCATGCCATTCCACTTCTGTGGCGAATGCACCAAGTGCATCACGCGGACACCGCGTTCGATGTGACGACCAGTGTGCGCCACCATCCTCTGGAAGTGGTGGCACTTGCCGCACTGACGCTGATGCTGTGCGCGGCTCTAGGTATGCCCCTCGTGTCCTTGTTGTTTTACGCAGTGCTCCAGCTGGTGCACACCGCGTTTTGCCACGCTAATGTTGAGATTCCTCTGCACTGGGATCGGAGACTGCGTCGGGTGATGGTGACCCCGGATATGCATCGTGTGCACCATTCCGAACGTATGGACGAGGGCAACAGCAACTTCGCAATGGTGTTCCCCTGGTGGGATCACCTGATGGGTACATATTGCGCGCAACCTGCGCTAGGCCATGAGGACATGGTCTTGGGGCTGGCCCACGACAATGATGCCCGGCCTGACGGATTCCTGCGCGCCTTGAGCCAACCCTTTGGCAAGTTGCCTTGAGTCGTCCATTCAAGACGCAGTGCGCGCGGTTATTTTTTGAAAGACATTTTCCAAGCCCTGAAGTACAAACGCCACGCTCTTGAGTGAGTGTTCGGAAAGTTTGTATTTTTTATAAGGCTGATATGTCGAAAGTTCGTTGGATGGGAGCGCTGTTGGTTGGCGCAGGCGCTTTGGCGGCAACAGGTGCGCAAGCAGGCGTTGTTTTTACTTTTAGCAAGGCGTTTGGAGCGCCCAGCGTCTCGGTCGGAAGTGCCACCTCGCTGGCGTTCACCATCAATCGGCTGGGGCCAGCTGCGAACAACATCACGTTCACAGACAATTTGCCGGCGGGCCTGGTGGTGTCCACTCCCAACGGTTTGGTGGGCGACTGTGGGGTCGGCAGCGTGGTGACCGCCGCACCGGGTTCCTCCTCGGTGGCCTTGGCCGGCGGGGTGTTGGCCGGTGGGGCCAGTTGCACGTTTTCTGTTCAGGTCACCGCAACAGCGCCGGGTGTAAAAAACAACGTTACTACGGGCCTGAACTCCAGTTTTGGCAGCGCCCCTGCCGCCAATGCCACACTCAACGTACTCGCCGCCAGCGCAACCTCGGTTCCGACGCTGAGTGAATGGGGACTTATGGCACTGTTACTGGCCATGGCGGCATCGGCATTCAATGTGTTGCGTCGCAAGCAGACGTGACGCTCAAGCGCAGTAAATTTCACATGGGCCTTGACCGAGTCTTACTGGCCTAGTGTGTGAGTCAGAGGGGCTGTGCTTCCTGCGCCAGAAACTTCTTCAAGTTCCCCGCCGCTGTGCTGCGCACCTTGCGCTTGAGCGAGGGCGACCAGCCCAGCAGCACACCCGGCAGGCCCAGCGCCTGGCGGGACCAGCGCCAAAAGTTGAAGCGGTCGCGGTGCGTGGCAATCAGCCCATCGGGTGTGAAGGTGAACCTGCCGTCGATGATGTTGTGCACCTGGCGCCCCGTGGCGCTGAAGAGGTAGTGCGCCTCCCAGTGTGCCTTGCCGCCGTGGGCATCGGCGTCGATGCCGCTGAACTCCAGTTTCCAGTGCTCGGCGGCGCCGGGCTTTTTCGTCGCGGTGCATAGCATGCGCCACATGCCGCCCACTTCGTCCTGGCCCTTGAGCGAAAACGCCTCGTCGTCAAACGTGGCATTGGGGGCGTAGCAGGCCGCCATGGTGGCGTGGTCAAGCTGGGCGAAGGCGGTGTAGAAGCGCTGCAGGGTCTGGGCGTTGCGGTGCATGGGGTCTCCTCCTCGGGGCGCTCATGCTACACCGGGGCGGTGGTGCCGCTTGGACGACCCGACCCTGGCGGCGCGTCCGGCACCGCCCCGCGTTCAGCGCATATAGCCGCGCAGCGCATCAGCCGTCTCGCCAGGCAACTGCTCCGGTATGAAATGTCCCGCAGGCACAGCCTGCCCGCTCACCACCCCCGCGCACTGCGCCTGCCACAGCGCCAGCGGATCGAACAGCCGGTGCACCACACCGTGCGCGCCCCAGATCACCAGGGTGTCGCAGGCGATTTTTTCGCCGCGCGCACGGCTTGCGCGGTCGTGGTCCAGGTCGATGCCGGCACTGGCGCGGTAGTCCTCGCAGGCGGTGTGGATGGCCTCGGGTGTGCAGAAGCAGCGCTCGTAGTCGGCCAGGGCCTGGGGCTCGATGTGGGCCAGGCCTGCGCTGCCCCAGCCGCCCAGTTTGGCGTGCAGGTAGGCGAGCGCGTTGCCGCCGATCATGGTCTCGGGCAGCGGCGCGGGCTGGATCAGGTGGAACCAGTGGTAGTAGGCGCGCGCAAAGTCCATGTCCGTGCGGGCGTACATGTCGAGCGTGGGGGCGATGTCGATCAGGCACAGCTTCTTCACGCGCGCGGCGTGGTCCAGCGCCAGGCGGTGCGCCACGCGGCCACCCCGGTCGTGGCCGCAGAGGTAGAAGCTGTCGTGGCCCAGCGCGGTCATCACTTCGGCCATGTCCTGCGCCATGGCGCGTTTGCTGTAGTTGCTGTGGTCGGGCTGGCCGGGCGCGTGCGATGAGTCGCCGTAGCCGCGCAGATCCGGCATCACCAGAAAGTAGTCGCGCGCCAGCTGCTGCGCCACGCGGTGCCACAGCGCATGGGTTTGCGGAAAGCCATGTAGCAGGAGCAGGGGCGGTGCGCCTGCGGTGCCTCCGGTGCGGACAAAAATCTCGGCGCCCGAGGTGACGATGCGCTGGGCAGTGAAGCCTTCAAACCAGGCGTTGGCTGTCATGGGCAGGACGTGTTTTGGTGGAGGGGCGAGGCAAGGTTGTGCTCCCGACGTCCGCTGTTGCGAACAAGACGGGGTTCAGGCGAGCAGGTGGCCCAGCAGCCGCTGCAGCGCGTAGCGCACCGTGGCTGCGCGGATGGCGGCGCGGTCGCCTGCAAAGTGCTGCATCTCGCTGTGGGTTTCGCCGCCCACGCACCAGGCGAACCACACGGTGCCCACAGGCTTTGCTTCGCTGCCGCCGGTGGGGCCGGCCACGCCGGTCACGGCCAGGCTGACGTGGGCCTGGGAATGGACCAGCGCCCCGTCGGCCATGGCGCGGGCCACGGCTTCGCTCACGGCGCCTTCCTGTTCGATGAGCGTGGCGGGCACGCCCAGCATCTCGGTCTTGGCGGCGTTGGAGTAGGTCACAAAACCGCGCTCGAACCACTGGCTGGCGCCGCCCAGGTCGGTGCAGGCTGCAGCGATCATGCCGCCCGAGCAGCTTTCGGCGGTGGCCAGCAGGCGCCGGTGTTTGATCAGCTCCAGAGAAATTTGGGTCAAATTGGCCTCTAGCGCAGATGCATCAAGCGCTAGTAGCTCTGTATTTGATAGCGTTACGGTTGTCATCAAAACCTCCACACTGCAATAACCAGCAGGGTACAGAAGGCTGCCACAAAGTCGTCCCACAAGATACCCCAGCCGCCGCGCCAGCCAAAGCCCTTGAACTGGCTGTCGGCCCAGCCCACCGGGCCGGGCTTGGCCGCATCAAAAAAGCGGAACAGCGCAAAGGCCATCAACTGCCCCCAGAACCCCATGGGCATGGCCAGCCAGAGCACCAGCCAGAAGGCCACGACCTCGTCCCACACGATGCTGCCGGGGTCTGCCACGCCCATGTTGCGCGCGGTGGTGGTGCAGGCCCACCAGCCCACCACGGTGCTGGCGGCAATCAGCGCACCCATGTGCAGCGGTGACAGCCACTGCTGCAGCACCAGGTAGGCCAGCCAGGCCCACAGCGTGCCAACGGTGCCCGGCGCCTTGCGCGACAGCCCCGCGCCAAAGCCCAGGGCGATGAAATGGGCAGGGTGGCTCAGCATGAAGGTCACGGTGGGGCGGCGGGGGGCGGAGGAG
>NZ_QAIH01000161.1 GCF_003060895.1 Acidovorax sp. HMWF029
CGCCTGTTGTGGGTGCTGGCCCTGAGCGCCGCCCTCACAGGCTGCGCCACCATGCAAAGCCACGACAAGCTGGCCACCGACGTGCAGACGGCCGGCCGCAGTGGTGGCATTCCGGCTGCCATCGCCCAGCTCGAAAGCACGGCCAAGACCGAAGAAGAAAAAACTGCGCTGCTCTACAACATGGAACGCGGCGAGCTGCTGCGCATGGACCGCCGCTACCCCGACAGCACCAACGCCTTCCTGCTGGCCGACAACAAGGTCAAGGAATGGGAAGAAACTGCCAAGACCAATCCCAGCAAGCTGATGGGCACCGTGGGCGCTGCGCTGATCAGCGAGCGCCTGAAGGTCTACGAAGGCCAGGACTACGAGAAAGTGTGGGTGACCACGCGCCTGGCGCTCAACCGCATGGCAGTGGGCGACTTTGAAAATGCCCGCGTGGACATCAAGCGCACCCATGAGCGCGAAGCCATCATTGCCGAGTTCCGCGCCAAGGAAACCCTGGCCGCAGAAGAAGAAGCCAAGTCCAAGGGCGCCACATCGGGCGGCAAGGAGCTCAATGGCTACCCGGTTGAAACGCTCAACGACCCCGAGGTGCTGGCCCTCAAGAACGGCTATTCCAACGCCCTGAGCCACTACCTGGCCGGGTTCCTGTACGAAATGCTCAACGAGCCCGGCCTGGCCGCGCCCGGCTACCGCAAGGCCATCGAGCTCAAGCCTGACACCCCTGTGCTGGAAGAAGGCTTGCGCGGTCTGGACAACCGCACCGGCTTCACCTGGAAGCGCCGCCAGCGCATGACCGACGTGCTGTTCATCGTCGAAGCCGGTGATGCGCCTGCGCGCAAGCCCAAGGCCTTTACCATCCCCGTGCCTACGGGCCGGGGCTTGGTCACGGCCAGCATTTCCTACCCCGTGATCGAGCCGTCCACCGATGCGCTGCTGACCACCATCTCTGCCGCAGGTACCGACCTCAAGCTGGAAAAAGTGGTGGATGTGAACGTGATGGCCCGCCGCGCGCTCAAGGACGAAATGCCCGGCATGGTGCTGCGCGGCTTCACCCGCGCCGTGGCCAAGGGCGTGCTGCAGAACGAGCTGCAAAAGCGCGGCGGCCTGATTGGCGGCATCATCGGCGCGGCCGCCTCGGTGGCCACCGAGCAGGCCGACGACCGCATGTGGCGAATGCTGCCCGGCCGCGTGTATGTAGCCCGTGGCTACCTGCCGCCCGGTGAGCACACCGTGAGCGTGAACGGCCGCCAGCTGCCCCAGCCTATCAAGATCGACGGCCAGTACGCCCTGGTGCCCCTGCGCATGTACGACAACAGCGTGCTGACCGGCGACGTCGCCACGCTGGGCCAGCTGCCCACCGTGGCGGCTGCACCGCAACCGGCCCCCGCCGCAGCGGTGGCACCCGCTGCCCCCGTGCGCACCACCACCAACAACCGCGCTCGCACCGTGCCTTCGTCCGCCGTCAAGCCTACGGCAGCCCAGCCCGCCGCGGCCGCCAAGAACTGACCCTCTGTTTCTGACCCCTTTCAAGGAGCCTCTGGCATGAGAACCCGTTTTGTCCCCGCAGCAGTCCCTGCAGTGCTGTGCGCGGCCCTGATGACCCTGGCTGGCAATGCCAGCGCCCAGTTGCACGACCCTGCCACCCCGCTGGCCGTTGCTGCCAAGGTCGCCTTGCGTGGCGAGGCCAACAGCATTGCCGTGCGCGAGATGCGCATCGTGCGCAAGAACGACATCCTGGTGGTGCAGGCCGACATGGCCAACATGGGCCGCACCGACCGCACCGTCTTCTACCGCTTCAAGTGGCTGGACAACGTGGGCAACCAGGTGGGCGACGGCGAATCCTGGAAGCAGATGAGCGTGCTGGGCCTGGGCCAGCAGACCGTCAAGAGCGTGGCGCCTACCTCTGCGGCTGTCGATCTGCGCCTTGAGATGAATGTGGAGCCGCGCTGAGATGAAGCTCCCCCTGAGTCGCTGCGCGCCTTCCCCCTCTCTCACGCTTCGCGTGGGAGGGGGACGCGGCCAGCGCAAGTCAGCACAGCGCCGCATACGCGGCTTGGCGGCCCTTGCGCGGTTGCCCGCGCTGGAGGCGCGCCAGTTTCGAGCGTTGCAGTGAGCGCAAAGCGCTATGTATCACCAAGGAAATCAACACCATGACTAAGAACCGCATCCAGCGCAGTGCGCTGATACTGGCCTTCGCAGCCAGCACCCTGGCCCTGTCGGCCTGCCAGAACCTGTCCTCGCCCACCGTGCGGTTCGACCGCCAGGTCAACTACGGCGACGCCAAGGCCGTGGAGCTGGTGACCAACGAATTCGGTTCCACCGACCTGCAGATGATTGCCGAGAAGATGACCGGCGGTTTGCTCGAAACCGGCATCTTCCAGGGCCGTCCCACGGTGACCATCTCCACCGTGAAGAACAAGACCAGCGAATACATCGACACCACCAACGTGATGAACTCGATCCAGACCTCGCTGGTCAAGTCGGGCAAGGTGCGTTTTGTGCGCTCCATCAACGAGATGCAGGCCGGTGTGGACGAGCTGCAGCGCCAGAACCAGAGCGGCCTGTACAAGCAAGGCACCACCGCCAAGGTCGGCCAGATGACCGCCGCCAAGTACAGCATGGAGGGCGAGCTGACCAGCATCGTCAAGCAGAACAACAACACCAAGGACGTGTACTACAAGTTCACGCTGAAGCTGTTTGATGTGCAGGAAGGCACGATCGAGTGGCAGGACGAAAAGGAAATCAGAAAGACGAGTAAGAGGTAACCCCCTGAGCGGCTGCGCCGCTTCCCCCTTTCTCTCGCGCTGCGCGCGGGAAGGGGGACGCCGCCAGCGCGGCGGGGCGGCCCTTGCGCGGCGGCCGCTGGCCTGGGCCGCGCCAGTTTCGAAGGATGTGAGCGCTAAGGCCACATCGCTCGATGGATTCATGAATTCCCGTTAGCTCACAAGGAGCACACCATGCAACGCAGAATCACCCTCCACACGGCCCTGGCCGTGATCGCAGCCACCACGCTGGCCTGGGGCACGGGCGCGCAGGCGCAGCAGCCCGGCGCGGCGCCCAAGATCGCTGTGACCGACCTGGCCTACGCCCAGCGCGTGTCCGAGTACTTCCTGGCTGGTACCTACCAGCGCAGCAGCCAGATGAGCGCGGGCGGCAGCCACAGCGGTGGCTACAGCCACGGCGCCTATGGCGGCTCGGGTTCGCACTCGGGCAGCCACTCCATGCAGGCGTCCGAGCAGGCCAGCGGCACCTATGTGGCGGGGCGCTACAGCTACATCGAGCAGCGCGAGCTGGGCGGCTACACCAACGACATCAAGGGCGCCATCCTGCAGGGCACGTACTTCCGCCTGATTCAGGGCAAGGGCTTCGATGCGGGCAAGCCGCAGCCTTCCAAGGCCGAACAGGTGCTCAACCAGGTGCAGGGCGGCAAGATGGCCACACCCCAGGCGCAACCCCAGGTGGCCGATGTGATCAGCCGCATCAAGAAGGGCGAGTTCAACGGCGCTGACTACGTGCTGTTTGGCGTGGTGTCGAGCATCGACTTCACCGACGCGCTCTCGCCCCTGCAAGGCACCACCAGTGCCACGCGCCAGTACGGCCTGCAACTGCTGGCCGACTTCTCGCTCATCAACACCAAGACCTACGAGATCAAGGCCGCGTTCTCGGCCCAGGGCGAAGGCAACGACACCAAGATCCTGTCGATCCGTGGCGATATCCAGCCGCCCAACCGTGCCAAGGTGATGCGCGAAACCTCGCTGTCGCTGGCGCAGGATGTGTACCACCAACTCTCCGGGCAACTGGGCTACACCGACGCCAACCTGGCGCGCGGCGTGCGCCCGCCACCGGTGTACCAGCAAGGCGGCCAGCCCATGCCCGTGCCGCAGCCCCAGCAGCCCGAGCAGGTGCTGATCCTCAAGTAAACACAGCTCTTTGGGGGTGATACGCCGTGGCGCACTGCTTCGTCGCTGTACCCCCATCGCGCCAGGCCAGCCGTGTGCTGGCCTTTTTGTTGGGCGCACGGCGGTGGGCCACAGGGGCGGTGCTGGCCGCTGCCTTCGGGGCGGTTGCGGCCCAGGCCACGGCATCGCCCCTGTCTCCGGCGCTGGCCGAGCCTGCGCACGCGGCCCCCTCGGGCCGCTTTGAGCCCCTGGTTTTGCCAGGCGAACGCGGCGTGGTGCTGCAGGCCCTGCAACGCAGCGAACGGGTGCCGCCCCTGCGCTACCGCGTGATCGTGGTGCCCGGCTCGGGGTGTGCGGGCTTGGGGGCATTTGCCGACCGCTACTTTGCCGGACTGCTGCACGCCCAGGTGCTGGTGCTACACAAGCCCGGGGTGAGCCCTGGCGACCGCACCGCCCCCGCCGACTGTCCGCACAATTTTGTGTCGCGCGACCGGCATTCCACCTGGCTCGCACACGCCCGTGCGGCCCTGCGTGCCGATGCCCTCTCGCGCCAGGGGCAGCCCGCGCTGCCGCAGCTGCTGGTGGGCATTTCCGAAGGGGCCGAGCTGCTGCCTGCACTGGCGCCCGAGGTGCCGCAGCTCGCAGGCCTGGTGCTCATCGGCTCCAGCGGGCTGGACCCGCAGGAGGCCGGGGCGTTGCAGGCCCGCCGACAGGGCGTGCAGGGCGACTGGGCCGCGCTGGGTCAGATCGTGGCGGGTGCTCCGCACGACAGCGTGGTGGTGCAAGGGCGCAGCCTGGGTTACTGGCGCGACCTGTGGAACTGGCCGCTGGCCCTGCCTCTGCTGCAAGGCCCCTGGCCGCTGCTGCAGGTGTGGGGCGGCGACGATGCGCTGGTGCCCGCCGTGGCCTACGCCCGTTTTGCGGAGCTGGCCGCCTTGCGCACCGCGCCCTACTGCGCCCGGCGCATCGACGGTGCCGACCACGGCCTGCAGCGCGCCGCCGCAGGGATGGACGGCGTACAGCAGGTGTGGGCCTGGACCGAGCAATGGGCCCGTCAGCCGGCCGCCGGGCTGTGTGCGCCGTTGCAGCTGTTGAGAGAGCAGGAACAGGCTCCTAGCGCGGCCGGTACATCCTGAACAGCTGCTCCGGCCCCACCGTGAAATAGTCCGCCGGGCCACCGCCGCGCAGGATGTGCCCCGCGTTCGCGGTGTCGTACACACCGTTGTTCAGCAAGGCGATGTCGATGTGCACGGCCACCACCTCGCCCAGCACCAGCCAGGTGTCCACCTGGGCGCCATCCACACCCTGCAGCTGCAGGATCTGCGTGCTGCGGCATTCAAAGGCGACAGGGCTTTCGGTCACGCGCGGCGGGCGCACACGGGTAGAGGGCAGGGGGGTGAGGCCGGTCAGGTCGAACTCGCTCACTTCAGGTGGCACAGCGGCGCAGCTCTGGTTCATCACCTCGGCCAGGTCGCGGGTGGCCAGGTTCCACACAAACTCGCCGGTGGCCTGCACATTGCGCACCGTGTCCTTGTAGCCGATGCTGGCAAAGCCCACGATGGGTGGCACGTAGTTGAATGCGTTGAAGAAGCTGTAGGGCGCCAGGTTGGTGGCGCCGGTGGCGCTTTGTGTGGAAATCCAGCCAATGGGGCGTGGCCCCACGATGGCGTTGAACGGGTCGTGCGGCAGGCCGTGGCCCTGGCGGGGTTCGTAGCTGTGGAATGTGCGAAGGGGTGGCGTGGTGGTCATGGTGGGCGCGGCGCGGGCAGAGGATATGCCGCCACCTTAGCGGCACCGGGCGGGCGCTGCAGGCACCGGGGCATCAGATTGCTATTGTTTTCATAGCTACTTGCGCACAACCATCAGGCGCAGGGCCTGCGTTTGGCTTGAATTTCCTGGTGGGCCAGACTAGCGCGATGGCCCGCTGTGGTGCGCAGGGCATTGACCCCGTGGCGTTTCCCGATCATGGTCTGCGCAAAACAGGGCTTGGGCAAGCGGTGCACTCAAGGCAAAAGCGGTTGTTGCATCCCGATTTGCGTAAATCCTGCCGGCGTGTCGCGGCCGCTCACGCGATGCCCGGCCCCGGCTGCTGCTGCCCCAGAAACCGCCCCGGCGGCTGTCCTACCGACTTGCGCACCATGGCGCTGAACGCGCTGGGGCTGTAGCCCAGCTCGGCGGCGATCTGGCCCATGGGCATGCGGCCTGCGGCCAGTGACACGGCCTTGGCCAGGATCACCTGCTGGCGCCATTGGGTGAAAGTGCTGCCGAGTTCGGAGCGGAACAGGCGGGCTACCGTGCGCGGGCTGGCGCCGGTGTCCTGTGCCCAGTCGGCCAGGGTGTCGTGGCGTGTGGGGTCGGCCAGCACGGCTTCGCACAGGTGGCGCAGGCGCTTGTCCTGGGGCAGGTCCACGCCCAGCTTCACGGCGGCGGCGCGCGCCAGTTCGTCGCGCACCAGGGCGCTCAGGTGTTGCTCGCGCAGCAGTTCGGCGGGTGTGGGGGGCGGGCCGCCGTCGGGCGCGGTGGGCATCTCGCGCACCAGCGATCGCAGCAGGTCGGACACCTCCAGCACGCGGCACTGGCGCCATGCGGCGGTGTCTTTGTCGCTGCGCTGGCGGGAGGGGCTGCTGCCCAGCGCGCCAGGCCCGCACTGGCCGCGGGGCTGGTGAAAGTACAGCGTGCGCAGGTCGGCATCTTCCACCATGGTCACGGCATGCTCCACGCCGGGTGGAATCCACAGCGCGCGCGAGGGCGGCACGATGTAGGTGCCGTGGTGCACTGTGAGTCGGATCACGCCCGTGGTGGAGATCGCCACCTGCGCCCAGGGGTGGCTGTGGGGCATCACCTGCGTGTCGGCGGCCAGCCAGCGCAGCTTGGCACGCACCGGGCGGGCTGCGGTGGGCACAAACAGCTCGGGCGTGAGCGAACCTACGTACGACAGCCCGCGCGGACTTCCGGGCTTTGGGCGTGGTACCACCTGGGCGGCGAAGTGCTCCGCCACCGGCTCGGGCGACGCGGAGCGCGCCGAGAGGGCCGCGTGCGCGCGAGGAGGGGCGGGCAGGTTTGGCATGTTTGCGATAGAACTTGTCCGGCTATCGTAAACCTGCCGAGGGTGGCCTGCCTAAGATCAAGCCCATGACTGCTTCTAACTCTGGCGCCAGCGCCACCACCGCCAACCCCGTCCCACTGCGGCAGGATGCCCGCACCATTGGCCTCGTGGGCCTGGCCCATGGCAGCTCGCACTTTTTCCACATGTTGCTGCCGCCGCTGTTCCCGTGGCTGATCGGTGAGTTTGGCTACAGCTACTCCGAGCTGGGCCTGCTGGTGTCGGTGTTTTTTGTGATCTCGGGCGTGGGTCAGGCGCTGTCGGGTTTCATCGTGGACCGCGTGGGCGCGCGGCCGGTGATGTTTTTTGCGCTGTCGAGTTTTGCTGCGGCGGGCCTGGCAGCAGGTACCGCACAAGGCTACACGGGCCTGTTGCTGGCGGCGGCGCTGGCCGGGCTGGGCAATGCGCCGTTCCACCCCGTGGATTTCACGATCCTCAACAAGCGGGTGTCGCCGCAGCGCCTGGGGCATGGCTTCTCGGTGCACGGCATCAGCGGCAATCTGGGCTGGGCCACGGCGCCGGTGTTCATGGCGGGCATTGCCACGGTGACCGGCTCATGGCGCACGGCCTGCCTGTGTGGTGGCCTTTTCGCCATGGTGGTGCTGGCCATCATGGTGTGGCACCGCGATGCGCTGGACGACCGCCAGGGCGCCTGGGCGCACCAGGCCAAGGGCGGGGCAGGGGCAGCAAAGCCCGAGCACCCCATGGCCTTCCTCAAGCTGCCCTCGGTGTGGCTGTGTTTCTCGTTTTTCTTCTGGAGCACCTGCGCACTGAGCACCATCCAGAGTTTTGCCAGTCCGGCGCTGCAGTCCATGTACGGCCTGCCCCTGAGCATCACGGCCATGGTGGTGACCGGCTACATGCTGTGTGGCGCGGCGGGCATGCTGGTGGGCGGGTTCCTGGTGGGGCGTGTGCAGCGTCTGGAGAAGATCATCTCGGTGTGCCTGTTGGGCTCGGCTGCGCTGTTGGTG